>DATDFJ010000310.1:0-5852 GCA_036522675.1 Chthoniobacterales bacterium
GCGCGCTGTCGATCTTGCGCGCTCTAAGCCAGTCGACAAGTGCGAGCCAGTTTTTTTCCGATGGTTCCTGGAACTGGATCGGCGCGAGCGTAGCAACGATGAAAACGGCGACTGCCGCAGGCGCGACACCGGGCAGACCGCGTTCATACCACGTTGCCAGCTTTGGCGAGCCAATCCGGCAAATGCCCCACGCACAAATCCAGGCGAGCATCGGATACAGCGGCAAGCCGTAGTTCGGTTTTTTCTCCGACAAACTGCTCAGCAGAATCAGCCAGAGCCCAACCCAAATTGCGCCGGGCAGAAAAAAATCGCGTTGCGACGGTCGGTGTGTGGATCTCCTGACGCGCAGATAGCAGGCGTAGACCAGCCCGAGCATCCATGGCCAGTAGGTCGCCGCGTTTTCTTGCAGATAATAAAAGATCGAGGTGTGCGCCGGCTTGCTCGCGACCTTTTCAATTTGCCGGCCGAAGTATTGGTGGGTGAACGTGTCGCCGAAGAGCGAATACATATAAAGATGCCACGGCGCCGCGATCACGAGCGCGATCGGCAACGCGCCGAGAACGAGCCACACGATCAGACCGGCGCGCCGGGCGATGCCGAGCCAGATCGCAAAGATCGGCAACGCCACGAGCGCAACGACCGGTTTGCACATCAGCGCCGCGCCGACCGGAATCCCAGAGAGAACAACCGACGCGATGCGGCCGTTTCGAATCGCACGCGTGATCAGACAGACCGCCGACATGATGAAAACCAGTTGCCAGAGATCGAGAGAAATCTCGCGGGTGCGCCGGAAAAATTCGTAGGTCAGCGCGAGAACGATGCCGCTCGTGATCGCTTCGCGCTGCGTGCCGAGATTGCGCACAGCCAGCATGCTGAAAACGATCACGCCCGCGGCCGCGAGAATGCTTGGCAAACGCGCCGCGATCAGATTTGCGCCGAAAAGTTTGAGGAACACTCCATGAATCCAGAGCGGCAGCGGCGGCTTGTGCAGGTAGGGTTTCTCCGGTCCGAGGTGCGGCACAAGCAATGAGCCGCCATCCCACATGTAGCGCCCGACCGCGGCGTAGACGACGGTGTCACGCCGAAATTCTCCCTGCTCCAAATGCGGCAACGTGACCGCGAACAAGAGCAGTATCGGAAGCAGGAACAACTTCAGCGCGCGCGACATCTGATGCCGGTTATATCGGTCAGTCGCTGTTCCCGGGAAACCAAAACCAATCAGCGTTGCAAAATTCGTTGCTCGATGGACACTGACGCTCGCCGCCGGGTCGGTAGCTCAATCGGTAGAGCAGCCCCGAAAGCTTTCGGGTTTGGTTCCTGCAGAGAAACTGGTTAAATAAATCGCAACCGTGACGGGTCGGTAGCTCAATCGGTAGAGCAGCGCCCTTTTAAGGCGTTGGTTCCGGGTTCGAGTCCCGGCCGACCCAATTTCCTGTAGCGGCGCTCTGTGAGCGTCGCATTTATTCGTCCGACGGTCAGAGACCGCCGCTACAGGAGGCCGGCACTTATTCGTGTCGATTCGTGTTCATTCGTGGTTGAACGAATGTGAGCAATCGCGCAGCGAATTTTTGCGCCGGTCTAATTCGAAGATCGATAATCCCGCCGTGCTCGCGCCCTTCCAGTCCAGCCCGGGATCATCGCGGACATGGAGAACTTCGTCGGGTTGAAGTCGGATAAGATCGCTGTGAGTTTCGGGAATGGAGACGATGGGTGCATTGCACCAAGGATCTGCATTAGTTACAATTCGTGGTCACCGGCGCGAAACAACCGGCTGGATCAGTAAGTTCAACCGTGTGTTGCCCGAGCGGCTCGTTGGGAAGGTTAAGTGTGGCCGTGTTGCCATTAATTGTCACGGAATTAGGATTGCCATCGACCGTGATGGTGACCTGCTCGCCCGAGTGGCTCGTATCGCTGAGGTTAAGCTTGGCCAGCAATTTGTCGCCGCTGGCACCATGCTTGCAGCGCGCTTGGAAAGAAACCAGGTCTCCGCATGGGATGCCAGAGGTCCCGGCTGGCTCCTTGTCGAAGAAGACATCCTGCTGGGATTGACCGCTGACGGGCACTCGCCCGTCATCCCATGCGGAAATGTGTAAACCAGTCAACGCAGAGGCGTAGTCATAGTCGCCCGCATATTCCGCTATGATGCCGGGGTCAGGTTGGCCGGGCAGGGGAGTGACTACGTCGCTGAAGGCCATGTCGGCAAGCCACGTAACACCGTTGTCGGTGGACTTGCGCCCCCACATCCTGTAGCAGGGAACGCCCGGGTTGCCCTTGACGCAGTTCGTGCTCTCTCGCGCGTCATACCACATCGCGAACACAGTGCCACTTGAGCTGACGGAGATGTTCGGCTGCCACTGAGGGCGGGTAGTCGTATCGGTGTTCAATTGCAGGGGCGCGCTAAAGGTCTGCCCCATGTCAGTGGAGCGGATGTAAAAGATGTTGCCTGCATCGCCGTTGCTAGTATTGCGGGACGCATAGACGTAGTGAACTACGCCGTTTAGCGCCCCAGGCTCACCCCAGCCCATGTGCCGCCAGTAGCCACCCGTGTCGGTAAACATGCAGGCGAAGTAAGTGCTGGTGCAAGTGGTGACGCCTGGTCCTGGAAATGCAGCGCCGTGGAAGGTGTTCGTCCAGGTGGTGCCGCCGTCAGTTGATCTGTAGAAGATGTTGCTGCGGTTTGTCAGACCCCCGCCCATCTCGTTCATGGCAGTGAGGTACACGACGCCTGTGGCCAGGTCACCGGTGATCTGGACGTCGCGGAGGAAGCCGCTCGTCAACCGGTGCGGGGTCCAAGTGACGCCGTTGTCAGTGGAAACGCGCACGAAGAGAGCGCCTTCGCCAACATTAAAGTCGTTATAGGAGACGTACATATGTCCAAAGAACGGAGAGGATGAGTTGTTGTCGGCCCAACCAGACTCGCGGTCGTCACTGAAGCCGTTGTGAACGCAAAAATGGGTCCAGCTATTCGGGTCCCAGGGGGTGGTGGACTTGTACCCGCCGATGCCCTGAGTGCCACAGTCCAGGTCAAGAAAGGTAGCGAACCAAGTTCCAGATGGACTGTTGTACAGAGTAACGGGGTCGCCCACGGTATTTGCAAAAGGGCTTGGAGTGAGCCGGGTGAAAGTGGTGCCGCCATCTGTGGAGACCGATACGCCGGAGACGTTAATGGGGTTGGCGAAAACGCCGCGCGAGTCGTTGTAGGTGACGACGATCTGGTTGGGGTTATCCGGGTTAGCCAGACTGTACGTCTCAGACTGAATAATGTGTGTACCCGATTCGGGCAACGGGGTGATCAGGTCGACGTCAGTGGTGCCAAATGCCAGAGGCGATGGCAGCAGGCTTTGGACAAACTGAGAGACAGGGCTGGCAGGCGAAGCTGAACCTCCCTGCGCCTCACCACAGAAAATCATGATCGCTCCGGCCCGGAGGTTTTCTTGCTTGTCGATGCCTAGCGCTCGAATCTGAGCACAGTCAAATCCAGGAGGAATGAGGAGCGCGTTGACGGACTGGACAAAGGTGGGCCGGCCCTGTGCCATGCTCGCCGGCGGCGCGGCGAACGTGCCAAAGCTGATCAGCACCAGAACGACGCCGGCCAGGGCTACAAACAGTCCAATTACGACGCGGAGATTCAAGAAGGCGGATTGTGAAGTGGATTTTGTTTTCATCAGATGGAGTTTGAGCGTTTCCTCCTTTCATTATTGTTTCGGAAATTTGCCGGCCGAAGTTTGGAAAAATTTTTCGGAACTGGAAAATCGAGCACCGGCGAAGATTTTGGCTCATTTAAGGGACAGCAAATCGCGCAGCGAATTTCGCGGCCGATCCAATCGAAACACTAACAGATCGGCTGCGGCGGCCGCTTTCCAATCGCGTTCCGGGTCATCGCCGACGTGTAGCACCTCGTTCGCATTCAAATCGATTAAGTTTACTGCACGTCGGAAAATTTCTCGATCCGGTTTATCGGCGCCGAGCTCGCTCGAAATGAATACGTGACGAAAAAATTTCGAGATCCCGAGGTGTGCGAGAATGAATCGCAGGCGTCCGTCGAAGTTCGAGACGACCGCGAGCTGGAAACGTCCGCACAAAGTTTCAAGGACGTCGGACACGTCAGGATAAAGTTTCCAGACGCCTGCCTCAGCGAAATGTTCGTAGGCGATCTCGAAGAAATTATCGCGATCGAGTTCACCGATTGAGGGCGCAGTCTGATCGAGGACAAGATCGACAAGTTCGCGCCACCAACCTTTGTCGTCGTCCGGGCGCGGCCCATCAATCGGCGGACGCGTCGGCATCGCATTCCAAGCCCGGGCAAATGCGCGGTCGAGTTTCTCGGCATCAAGGTGCAAACCTACGTCGCCACCGACGAGCGCGTAATGGTGACCGACGCTGTGCGTCAGATAAAACAGCGTCCCGACGGCGTCGAAGAAAATTGCCTTGAGCTGCGCTCGCTCGGTCGCCACGAAACCAGCTTGCAATCGATTCGGCTTCCATCAATCGCATTATTTTCCTTTCCAAAGCTTCGTCGCGTGTAACCATCCAGCCGACATGATCGTCAGTGACGAGGCGCGCGCGCTGTCGCAGTGGACCGAATCAGCGAGCGAAAAGATCGCGAACAGCGTGAGCCACGCAGTCGGATTGGTCGGCGCGCTGATAGGCACGCCGATCTTGCTGGTCGCGGCGTTTCAAAACGGCCGCACGGCTTTTTTCATCGGAACGGTCGTGTTCAGCATCACAATGTCGATGGTGTATCTGAGTTCGACCCTGTATCACGCCTGGCCGCAGACCCGCGCGAAAGAGTTTCTAAGATTGTTCGATCACTCGGCCATCTATTTTCTGATCGCCGGCACCTACACGCCGTTTGCGCTCGGGCCGCTTCGCGCAACGATCGGTCCGACGTTGCTCGTTGCCATTTGGGCGCTGGCGCTGATCGGTGTTGCGATCAAAATCGTTCGCGGAACGTCGCGCCATCGCGGGTTCGCGCTCGGCCTTTATCTGACGATGGGCTGGCTCGCTGTGCTCGTGCTGCGACCGTTCGCCAGTGCACTATCTGCGGCGACGATCGTCTGGTTGTTTGCTGGCGGCATCGCTTACACGCTCGGGGTTTTGTTTTTCGTGAACGAACGGCGTCGCTACGCGCATTTTGTCTGGCATTTGTTTGTCCTGACCGGCACGAGCTGTCATTTCGCCGCGGTGCTTTCCTGCGCGAGCTGACTGCGCGCGTTTGATCGAACTCGCGCGACGCGGTAATTACCTCGATGGTCCCGGTCGAGCATAACGATCCGATCAACGCGAAGATCCTCGCGGTTTCGGAGGACCAAATTGAGGGTTTCGTGCGCGAACCGTTCGAGGAAATCGCGCGCCGATCGCGCGTAGATGTCGATGTTGTCATGACGCGCATCGCGGCGATGCTGCGCGCCGGCACGATCCGGCGTGTGCGCCAAACGTTGCTTGCCACCAACCTCGCCGAAGGCGCGCTCGTGGCTTGGAAAGTCCCGGAGGAAAAGATCGACAGCGCCTTCGACTGGATGTTTCAGCGCGATCCGTTTTCCGGCCACGTCGTCATCCGCTCGACCGACACGGTCACCGCCGGCTCGGATTACAAGCTTTGGACAACGGTGAAAGTGCCACAGGGATTTTCGTTGCAGCAACACTGCGAATTACTCGGGAAAAAAACAGGCGCCCAGCATTTCCGGCTGATGCCCGCGAAAGGAATTTTCACTCTCGGGGTCGGCCACGTCCGGCGGAAAACGATTCCGCCGGGGAGCAAAGCCGATCACCCGGCGAAAATGGTGCCGGTGGAGATTGTCGATCTTATCGCCGGCGAGTGGGATGTTCTCCTCGCGCTAAAACGGGAATTG
>DATDFJ010000311.1:0-3988 GCA_036522675.1 Chthoniobacterales bacterium
CATGATCGGTGACCAAATCGTGGCCGATGCGCCGGTTTCATCCGGCAAACGCGGGCATGAGTCGCCGACCGGAAACAAGCGAGTCCTGGAAAAAGATCCGAATCATCATTCGACTTTGTATGGCGATTTTGTCGATAGCGCTGGACGCGTGGTTCGCGCGGGAGTGAGTGCGCGCATTGATTCGGCACCAAGCGGCACCCACTTCGCCGGCGCGGCGATGAAATGGTTTCTGCGATTGACCGACGACGGCGTGGGTATGCACATCGGCATTTTGCCAGGCTACCCAGCGTCACACGGCTGTATTCGCGAATCGCCGGAGGGCGCCAAGTTGTTTTACGATCACGTCAAAGTCGGCACCGCGGTTGACGTAGGCGATTTTTGAACTGGAGGGACGCGCGCCGTCGTGTCCCCAAATCCGGGCGCCGACAGCGACGGCGCGCTCCAATTCACGCGATTAATTTCCTGCGCAGCATCTCAAACGCCGCTTGCGCGACAAGCTGCTTGAAGGTTTCTCGCTCGCTTGGATAAAAGCGCCGCTCCACTTTTGTTTGTCCCTCAGCGGCAGCGAGCGCGATGTAAACTATGCCGGCTGGTTTCTCCTCAGATCCGCCGCTCGGACCGGCAATCCCGGTGGTCGCAAGCGCGTATGTTGATCTTGCGCGTTTGCGCGCGCCCTCGGCCATGGCACGCGCGATCGGCTCGCTCACCGCACCGTGTTTTTCGAGCAACTGCGCGTCGACTGCGAGGATGTCGATCTTTGCCTCGTTCGAGTAACAGACGTACCCGGCCAGAAACACCTCGGAGCTGCCGGGCACATTCGTGATCCGGTTCGCGAGCAAACCGCCGGTGCAGGATTCCGCGATGCTCAGCGTTTGTTTGCGTTTCGTGAGCAGTTTCACCAGCACCTGCTCGAGAGATTCGTCGTTTGACGAGAAAATGGATGATCCGAGCTCGTTTCGAATTATCTCGTCGGCCCGCGCAATTGCGTTCGGTGCACCGATGATGCGGACGTCGACCTCGCCCGGCCGCGCACAATAACCGAGTTCCACGCCTGGAATCGCCAGCACTTTGTCACCCACCGCCTGCTCGATCGTCGACTCGCCCACCGACGCAATCTTGTAGAGCCGGCGGTCGATCGCGGGAGCGCCGATGATTCCGCGCAAGATCGACATGACCGATTCGCGAAACATTGGCTGCAACTCGCCGGGCGGCCCCGGCAAAACGAAGATGTGCGGTGAAGCAATCGCCGGGTTGATGTTCGCCTTAAGATAAAAACCGGGCGCGCTCCCGTTCTTGTTCGCCAGAATTTCTCCGCCGCTCGGCACGTCGGCCTGTTTCGCAACGCGGTCGTTCCATTTCATGCCGCGCTCCTGGAATCGCCGCTTCAGGTTTGCCAGCAGCGTCGCATTTCGTTCGACTTTCAACCCGAGCGATTGCCCGACCAGCTCGCAAGTCAGATCGTCGCTCGTCGGCCCCAATCCGCCAGTGACAAACAAAATCTCCGAGCGCGCAAAGAGTTGCTCCAGTGCATCGCGGATCTGTGGCCCATCGCCAACCACGCGTTGCTCTTCGATCCGCAGCCCAAGCGGCAAGATCTCGCGGGCGATGAAGCTCAAATGCGCCTCGCGCACATCGCCGACCAAAAGCTCGGTGCCGGTACTGAGCAGGAAAACGCGCATTGGCAGAGAAGTGATTCGTTAAAAGGTCACATTGTTACAAGGGCAGAATATCCCTTTTAACTTTGTAACGCTTTTAACTTTGTAACGGCAGCCGAAGGCTAAGCCGCGTCTTTGTCCTGCTTCTTGCGAATGAGCGGAAGCTTTTTGCCTTCGACGACGGCGCGATTGATCGTGACTTCGGCGATGTCTTCGCGGCTGGGCACGTCATACATGATATCGAGCATGATCCGCTCGAGCATTGACCGCAGAGCGCGCGCGCCGGTGCCTTTGGTGACTGACTGCGCGGCTAACGCGCGCAGAGCGTCTTTGGTGACGGTGAGCCGCACGCCTTCCATCGAGAAGAGTTTCGTGTATTGCTTGATCATCGCGTTCTTGGTCTCGGTCAGGATCGCAACCATCTCGTCCTCGGTCAGCGCGTCGAGCGAGCTGACCACCGGCAAACGGCCGATGAACTCGGGAATCATTCCGAACGCGAGGAGGTCTTCCGGTTCAACGTGGCGGATCGCTTCCTTGCGCAGCGCGTCTTCGACTTCAAGTGTCGGACTGGCAAAGCCCATGACTTTTTGGCCGATTCGTTTCTGAATGATTTTGTCGAGACCAATGAATGCGCCACCACAGATGAACAGAATCTTTTCGGTGTTGACCTGGATGTATTCCTGGTGCGGATGCTTTCTTCCGCCTTGGGGCGGAACGTTACACGTGGACCCTTCCAGGATTTTGAGCAACGCCTGCTGGACGCCTTCACCGGAGACATCGCGCGTGATCGAGACGTTGTCGGTTTTGCGCCCGATCTTGTCGATCTCGTCGATGTAAACGATGCCGATCTCGGCACGTTTGACGTCGTAGTCGGCATTTTGCAGCAAACGCAGGATGATGTTCTCAACGTCTTCGCCGACATAGCCTGCTTCCGTCAAGGTTGTCGCATCGGCGATGCAAAACGGCACATCGAGAATTTTGGCGAGCGTTTTGGCGAGCAGCGTCTTGCCTGAACCCGTCGGCCCGATCAAAAGGATGTTGCTCTTTTCGATCTCGACCTCGGCCAGTGGGTCCGGGTGAAATGCCGATGAGGTATCGGTCGGCGTCGCGCTCGAAGTTTGCAGCACACGCTTGAAATGGTTGTGCACCGCGACCGAGAGCGTTTTCTTCGCGACGTCCTGCCCGATCACGTACTGGTCGAGTGCCCGCCGAATTTCCGCCGGCTTCGGCACACGAATGTTCGACGACTGCCGGCGCGCGTCTTCGTTCAGCTCTTTATCGAGGATACTTTTGCAGACGTTGATGCAGCTGTCGCAAATGTAAACGCCGGGGCCGGCGATCAGTTTGCGCACCTCGGCATGGCTTTTGCCGCAGAAGGAGCACATCGTCAGGTTTGACGCGCGAGCCATATTTACGCCCTGAAAAGCAGCTTCTATTCCCCGCCTTTGCGCGCCATCGCCGCCTCAACCCGGTCGCCGGAAGGAGCCGTTGCGCCGTCGAGCCCTTTGATTTCCTTGCGCGACTTGATCACCTCGTCGACCAACCCGTAATCCTTCGCTTCCTGCGCCGACATGTAGTAATCGCGATCGGAATCGATTCGCACCTGGTCCTCCGGTCTCCCGGTATGTTGCGCGATGATTCGGATCAGGCGCTTCTTCAATTTAAACATGTAATCCACCTGGCGCTCCACATCGCTCGCCGCCCCCTGCGCGCCGCCCGAGACCTGATGGATCATGATGTCGGAATTCGGAAGGGCGAAGCGCTTGCCCTTTGTCCCGGCGCAGAGCAACACCGCGCCCATGCTCGCCGCCATCCCGATGCAGTACGTGACCACATCGCAGGTCAGGAACTGCATTGTATCGTAGACCGCCAGCCCGGCCGTGACCGAGCCGCCGGGGGAGTTGATGTAGATGTTGATGTCCTTTTTCGAGTCCTCCATTTGCAGGAAGAGCAACTGCGCGATTACCAAATTGGCCACGTGATCATCGATTTGCCCGACGAAAACGATCCGGTCCTTGAGCAGGCGCGAGTAGATATCGTAGCTGCGTTCGCCGCGACCGGTCTGCTCGACAACCATCGGCACCAGGATCGATTGCGACACGTTGGCGTTGGACTCACTCATGATTTTTCTGCGGCATTTTCTGCAGTCGGTTCGACGCTAACATTCGCCTTTAGGAAATCAAGAGTCTTACCGAGCAGTATCTGTTCCGCCAAGGCGTCGAGGCCGCTGTGCTCGTCGATTTCTTTGCGCATCTTGTCGGATGAAATATTGTAACGCGCCGCTTCCTGCCGAATGCGAAGATCGACATCTTCGCGCGTGACCTTGATGCCCT
>DATDFJ010000312.1:0-4933 GCA_036522675.1 Chthoniobacterales bacterium
GACCCGCCGCCTGCAGTACCACCGCCTTATTGGCGTGCTCGCCAGCGCCTTCGGGGGCCACTTGCAAAGCACGATCGATGCTGGCCAGCGCATCGTCGAACCGTCGCAAATACAAATAAAACTCGTTGCCGACCGACGACAGCAGTTGGACATCGAGTGGATCCAGCTCGATCGCTTTCTTGTAGCTTGCTTCCGCTTCCTGCCATCGACCAAGCCGCCGCAGAACAAATCCGCGATATTCATATACCAACGCGCTGTTTGGCAGTCGTTTTCGCGCTTCATCGTAAGCGGCGAGCGCGCTGTTGAAGTCTCGTAAAATACGATAGCGATACGACCCCTGTGCGATCCACGATTCACCGGCATCGGGGGCAAGCGCCATGGCACGATCAGCCGCCTGCTTGACCGAATCGGCGGTATAGGTGTTCGAATCTATCGCATTGAAGTTGAGAAAGCTGCGCAGGATTGCCATTCGCGCCCAGGCGAGCGCAAAATTTGGATCCAGTTCCACGGCACGCTGGTAATTGCGATCGGCCTGCACATACGCGTCATAGTTATAGTTGTTATGCTCAATCGTCAGGCCGCGTAGATAAGCGTCGTAGGCGGCAGCGTTTTGTGTAGGTTTCTCGGCGACGGCTTTCTGTTCCGCTCCGGAAAGCTTCGCATTCAATTGCTCGGCAATCTTATTCGCTACTTCTCCTTCCACTCCAAACACATCGTCGAGCTTGCGGTCGTAACTGTCGGCCCATAGATGCTCATCCGTCGCAGCACGAATCAGCTGGACATTGACATGCACCGCATTGGCGATTTTTTGCACGCTACCCTCGAGAAGGTTCGCTACTCCCAGTTCTTGACCAATCCCACGCAAGTTGTCCGGCGCACTCTTGTATTTCTGGGTAGAGGTGCGCGAGATTACCTTGAGCGCAGCAATCTTGGAAAGCTTGGTCAGAATTTCGTCCTGGATGCCGTCGGTAAAATAGGAATTCGATTTATCGTCGCTCAGGTTCTGAAACGGCAACACCGCAATGCTTTTTTCGGGGATCGACGCCAAAGATGTCGCGCTGCCGGTTCCATTTCGTCTGAACCCGAAAAGAAATGCGATTGCGGCCAGGATTATGATCGCGCCGATGGCCGTCGCTGCGATTGCGTAGGCACGATTCGGTTTTGCGCGTGGCGTGTTGGATGGTGTTGTCGCTTTGGTGAATTTTTCCGGAACGGCGGGATTTCCGACGTCGTGGTTGTAGAAGTTTACAATCGACACGACCTGGCCGTGCTTCACTTCGAAATCACCTAACGAATGCAGGTATGGCTGCCAGCGCGGGTAATGTTCCAGGTCTTCGGCAACATGCCGTGAAAGCAGAATGTGGCCGGCGTCACCGCAATCCATGACCCGCTGTGCAATGTTGATCCCGGCGCCGGCGATGTTGGCCTGTTCGTTAAGGTCAGCGATTTCATTGACCGGCCCGCTATGAATTCCCATTCGGACATGCAGTTCAGGATGACTCTTTAGCGCCCTGGCGATTTCGAGAGCGCAGACAACCGGTGCTTCCGCGCTGTTACGAAACACCAACGCGCCACCGTCACCGGTAGGCAAGCGAAGCAGCTCTCCTTTCGCTTCAGCTGCGCGGAACTGCTCCGTCCCACGCACGATCCTCTTTAACGTCTCGAGCTGCTCACTTTGTTGATTGATCAGCAAAGTCGAAAAACGGACGATGTCGATAAAGAGAACGTGACCAATGTCAAACTTCAGCTCTGAGGGATTTTCGGCGGTCATCGCTGATTAATGCTGTTGCTCCGCAACCAGCTTTTCGAAACGCGGATCTTTGCGCAGTGAATCCCAGGTCGGATCGACCCGAAGAGCGCCGGTGGTTATTCCATTCGGCACTTCGAGCAGATGCTGCACGGCGGCGATGGCCGAATCGATGTCGCCAGCTTGTGCCTGGACAACGGCGAGAGATTGTTCAGCGAAAGGTTTTGATAACGCATCGGTGGAATAATCAACGATAGCTTGTCGCGCCTGCTGCAAAGCCTTCTCCTTTTCGCCAAGCCCGAGATAAGCCAGGGAGAGATAAACTGGCAGTTGTCGCGCATCGACAACAACAAGCGAATCGGGCGTCGGCTTCATTGCCGCGATCGCACGCGTGAAGGTCGCCCGAGCTTCGTCGTTCTTCCCGGCAAGTTGCTGGCATTGGCCGAGGAACGTGATGGCCCGCGGATCGTTCGCTACGGGCGGAGGCATTCTTTGTTGAATGTACGCGATCGCTTCGTCGAAGCGTCGCTCGTTATACAATTCGAAGGCTCTCTGGATGCCAAGACTTTCGTTCTGCGAATTGGCCGGGGCTTTCGCCAGAACCTCAGCAGCTTCCTTGAGTCGTCCTTCCGCCTCGAAAGTCGCTGCTTTTGCTGCGAGTGCGGTCTCGTTACCTGGCGAGATGGTCAATACGCGATCAAGGATCGTGCGCGCTTCATTGAAATGGCGATCAGTCTGGAATGTATCGGCGAGCGTTAAAAGAATCCCTACATTGCGGGGATCCAATTGCGCAGCGGCCCGATAATGTTTTTGCGCAACTGCGCCCTGGCCGAGTCGCCGTTCCAAATGAGCCATTTGCTCGAGAACGAACGCATTGTTCGGCAATCGCCTCAGAGCTTCTTCGTACGATTGGAGCGCACCCTGGAAATCGCGCAGAACACGGTAGCGATAAACGCCTTGTGCGAGCCATGCTTCGCCCAGCTCGGGCCGGAGGGACATCGCTCGATCTGCGGGCTCTTTCACAGCGGCGCCCGTATTTGTCTCAGGTTCTACACCGTTGAAATAAAGATAGCTGCGCGCGACGGCAAGACGCGCCCACGCCAGCGCGAATTGAGGATCATGGCGAACGGCCTCGGCATACAGGTCTGCAACTTTCTGCATTTTGTCGAAAGTCTGGGAATCATCGATAGCGACCGCGCGCAAGTACGAGTCGTATGCGGCCGCATTCTGGGTGGGCTTCTCGATAATGGCCTCGTGCTCGGCGCCGGTGAGCTTGGCGTTGAGCTGGTCGGCGATGGCGGTGGCCACCTCGCCTTCCACTCCAAACACATCGTCGAGTTTGCGATCGTAACTATCAGCCCAGAGATGTTCGTCTGTAGCGGCGCGGATCAGCTGCACGTTCACGTGCACCGCGTTGGCGACCTTTTGCACACTGCCCTCAAGGACATGCGCTACGCCCAACTCTTTGCCGACTTCGCGCACGTTGTCCGGAACGCTCTTGTATTTCTGCGTTGAACTCCGCGAAATTACCTTGAGCGCGCCGATCTTCGCCAGGCGCGTTAAAATTTCGTCCTGAATACCGTCGGTGAAATAGGAGTTCGATTTATCGTCGCTCAGGTTCTCAAACGGCAGGACAGCGATACTTTTTTCCGAAATCGGTGTGCGGCTTCCGATGACATTTCGAAATGCGGTTCGTGTGACGAAAAACAGGACGCTCGCGCCGACAACAATGAACGCACCGATAGCCATCGCAGCAATGGGATAACGCCGACGCTTTCCCGCACCACCGGACGATGTTCGCTCTGCGAATGCGGCCCGCGCGCATTTTGCCGGAACTGCGGGGTTGCCGATTTCATCGTTGTAGAGATTTACGACGTGCAGCCGTTCGCCATGCTTGCCTTCGCATTCGCCGAGATCATGCAGATACGGATGCCACTGGTCGTACTGCTCAAGATCTTCCGCGGCATGCTTGGACACCAGAATGTGACCAGCGTCGCCGCAATCCATGATCCGCTGGGCAACGTTGATGCCGGCGCCGGCGATGTTCGCCTGCTCGTTCAAATCGGTGACTTCGTTAACGGGGCCACTGTGGATGCCCATGCGCACGCGAATCTCAGGATGATTTTGTAGCGCCCTCGCAATTTCCTCGGCGCAAATTGCCGGCGCTTCCGGGCTATTGCGGAAAGCGAGTGCGCCGCCGTCACCCGTCGGCAGTCTCAACAGGTTCCCTTCTGCGTCAGCCGCGCGGAATTGCTCAGTGCCTCGGACAATTTCGCGCAGCTTCTCAACCTGAGCGGTTTGCTCGTTAATTCGCAATTTGGAATAGCCCACGATGTCGATGAAGAGAACGTGAGCAATTTCCAGCCGGCGTTTGGACTTCTGGGCGTCCGCCATTTGGAGGATGAACTTAGGCGGTTCCGGCCAAAGCCTCTATATCAATTTTTACAGCAGCGATGCCGGATTGGATCGATGTAAAGATTGGCCGTTCAGAAAGGGGAGCGAACCACGCCGCCATCGACGCGTACAGACGCGCCGTTCGTTGCAGCGCTTAATGGACTGCAGATAAATACCACCATCGCGGCAACTTCATCAGGCGTTGCGAACCGTTTTAGCAGCGAGGTTGGTCGGGCTTTTTCGAAGAATTCTTTTTCCACTCGCTCGCGAGTCTGGCCGCCCTGCGAGGCGAGTGATCCCACAAAATCGTTTACTCCTTCCGAGGCAGTCGGTCCGGGCAAAATCGCGTTGCAGGTTACGCCAGTGCCGGCGCACGTTTCGGCGATCCCGCGTGCAACCGCAATCTGTGCGGTCTTGGTCACTCCGTAGTGAATCATCTCGACCGGGATCTGCACGCCGGATTCGCTCGAGATGAAGACGATTCGTCCCCAGTTCCCATTTTTCATCGATGGCAAATACGCACGACTTAGTCTCACGCCGCTCATGACATTGATCTCGAAAAACCGAATCCACTCTTGGTCGGAAATTTCGTCGAACGGTTTCGGTTCGAAGATTCCCAGATTATTCACCAGGATCTCCACGTTCGGAAAGGCTCGAACCACGTCTTCGACTCCTGGACCGCCGCCAAGATCGGCGGCAATTCCTTCCAGTTTTGCGTCAGGATTGCCCGAACGAATTCGCTCGATTGCGGCGTCGACGCGTTTCGCCGTGCGGCCGTTGATGATGACGCGT
>DATDFJ010000313.1:0-2463 GCA_036522675.1 Chthoniobacterales bacterium
GTGCCGCGGATCGTGCAGGAGCGCTTTCAAGATCAACATGTCGAGCGTTCCGTAAACAAGATCCGGTTTCTCTTTGGCCATAAATTTGTAAGCCTAGACAGTCTTGGTGAGCGATTGTTCAATCTTTTGCCTAGACTGTCAAGGCAAAGCCGCGACGCGATTATTTCGGCGGCTTATTCTTCGCGCTTAGGAGACGCTGCGTCGCCAGGGCATTGAGAATTTCCGGATTGCCCTGCGCCCAGGCATTGTCGATCACCATCTGCTTGAACCGCCATTTCTCGCCGTCGCGCACCAACTCGCAATCGTAGCGATTCATCAGGAGCGCGTTCTCCGAGCCCGGCCGCGAACCTTCTCGCGGCATGAAATGTTGCGCGAGGAGGTATCCGTAAAGTGTGGCCGAGTCGTCGTTGATCTCGATTTGCAGATTGCTTGCCGTGTGACTGGTATCGAGCGGACCGAGCAATGGGATCAGCGCATCAATAATTGTCTGGCGGCCGGTCAACTTTCCAAAATCGAGCCCAAGCCTTTTTCCCGCCGGCCGAAAATCGAGAACGCAGTCTTCGGTCAGCGCCGACGAAAGCGAATCGGCATCGCCGTGATCCAAACCGAATGCGAACCGATGAAGCGCGTCACCGATTTCGTAGCGATCGGATTCAATGCTCACGAGCTGGAGTTTAGGGCCTGACCAGCCGGAACACCAGAAAGGCGAGAAGCAGAGTTATCAATCCGAGCGCGGTATAAACAATTGAGTTCTGAATTCGTGCGCGACCTTTCGCTTTTGCGTAAGGAATTCGCGTGAACGTGACCATGGCGTAGAGCGGCAGGTAGATCCCCGGCAACGCTGCTTCCAGAAAATGATCCAGTTTCTTTTTTGCACGGAACGTTTTGGAGGCGGTCTTGTCGCGCATCTCGATGAAATTGCCCAAAGCGAGTTCGGCCAGCGCGTCGGCATTCGCTTTCCGGCGCTGGAAATATTCGGCGAACGCGCGTTGTCGATCTTGCGGAAATTTTTCCAGGCATTGATCGAGCACGACACAATCCTCGAACGCGGCGTTCATTCCCTGACCGTAAAACGGCACGACGGCATGTGCCGCATCGCCGACCAGACAAACTTTGTCCCGATAAAACCACGGCGCGCAGCGGATCGTGACGAGTGAGCCGGTCGGATTGTTTTTAAAATCTTCGAGCAGGTCCGGCATCAACGGCACGGCATCGGGAAATTCTTCCTCGAAAAAGTGACGGACCTCGTCGTTGGTTTTAGTTGTAGCGAAACTGCGCGGGCCTTCAAACTCCCAAAACAACGTGCAGGTGAATGAGCCGTCCGGGTTTGGCAGTGCGATCATCATGAAACTTTTGCGCGGCCAGATGTGGAGCGCGTTCTTTCCCATCTGCCACGAGCCATCCGCCCCCGGCGGGATTGTTAGCTCCTTGTAGCCATGGGCGAGATAACTCTCGTCGTAGTGGAAATGGTCGATCTTGAGTTGCATCGACTGGCGCACGGGTGAAAACGCGCCATCGACGCCGATGACGGCATCGCCTCGTGCTGTCGCTTCGCCGCTCGGCGTTTCCAATCGCGCAACCGATTCGTCCAAATCGACGCCGGTGCATTTGTGGTTGAAATGGACGCGCACGTTTGCATAACGCGACGCCGCTTCGATGACTGTAGTGTTGAGCGCGGCTCGTCCGATTGAATTGATGCAGTTCTTTGGATCGACATCATACGGGCTAAAATGCAGCTCGCCGGATTTGTCATGAATCATCCGGCCGCGCATCGGAATCGCGTGTCGCAACACTTCATCGGCGATGCCGATTTGTTGCAGGGCGTGAATGCCGCGCGTTGAGAGGGCGAGATTGATCGAGCGGCCGCCGACTAAATTTCCTTCGCGCGGATCGCTGCGACGTTCATAGAGATCGACATCGTATCCGCGCCGGCCCAGGTAGGCCGCAAGCAATCCGCCGGCGAGTCCACTGCCGATCAGGACGAACCTAGGCACCCACCAAGAATGAACGAATCAGGAACTCAGGAAAGCAGGAAAGAGAAAATCGCGCGCAGCATCAGCGCGTGGTCGGTTGCCATTCGTAAACGTGCCGGTAATCCTGAAGCCACGCCGTATACATCGGGTCCTCTTTCCATTTGTATTCGTCGTCTTTGGGGACCTTGCACCAAAACAAGCGGCCGTTGCGGCGCCAGCCATCGAGCACGATGCCTTTGTCGAATGGCTGGTTGCGCGCGGTGACGACAACGCAATTGCTCTCCCCGCTGCGGCCCGGCTCGTAAGCGCCCCAGTGCAGCAGGAGTGTCTTGAGTTTGAGTTCTTTCAAGCGCTCGCCGATGTCGCGCGTCCAATGCCCGCACCAGCCGCGTTTCCGCAGGCCAACGTTGACGAGGAAAACGGTGAATTCCGGGTTGAGCACGACACGATATTCGCGGGCAAGCTCGCGCGCGGTCGTGTGCGCAGTTAA
>DATDFJ010000314.1:0-9576 GCA_036522675.1 Chthoniobacterales bacterium
TTCACTTCGCGGAAGCTGATCGGCTCGGCCCCGAGGGCCGCAAGAATGCTGTTGTTCTCGCGAATCTTGGCCTGGAGTTTTTTCGAAAACAGAATCGGCTGCATCAAATCGGAAATGCGCAGCCCAGTGCGCGCCGCTTTATCACCATAAGCCGGGCCAATCCCGCGCTTGGTCGTGCCGATTTTCACGTGACCTTTGCGCAACTCACGCTGCTGATCGATCAAGCGGTGATAAGGCAATACCAGGTGCGCGCAATCGCTGATGAGCAGGTTATTGTCGATCTTGATTCCCAAACTTCGCAGCCCGTCCATTTCCGCGACGAGCGCGATCGGGTCGATGACGACGCCGTTGCCGATGACGCACATTTTGGCACGCCGCAAAATGCCGGATGGAATCAGGTGGAGGACATATTTGGTGCCGCGGTGAATGACCGTGTGCCCGGCGTTGTTGCCGCCCTGGCTGCGCACGACGATGTCCGCGCGTGAGGTCAGCACGTCGATGATCTTGCCCTTACCCTCATCGCCCCATTGCGCGCCGATCAGGATTGTGTTCGCCATTTTCCAATGCGGCAAAAAAATTTCCCGACGGCATTGGGGAAGACGCAGTCGGGACTTGCCGCCGAACCATAGGAAGTCTCGACAGCGCTGCAAGAGATTTCAGTCCAGAGCGGGCGAGAAAAACGTTGCTCCGGCCGAGCAGGCGGGACTAGCCTTCACTTATGAGCACACTCCTGCTGATCATTCTGGTTATCCTGCTAGTCGGAGCGTTGCCCACCTGGCCCTATAGCACCGGGTGGGGTTATTATCCGAGCGGCGGTCTCGGTTTGATCCTGCTAATCGTGATAATTCTCGCGCTGATGGGCCGGATTTAATCACGGCCCCGAAGCGTCAGCGTCGTCCGCTCAATGCTGGGCGGCGACTGCTTGTTTCAACGCGGCGGCCGATTCGCTCGCACCACCGCCGGTGCGGGCGTGCGTAAAGTTGCGTTCGCGGTCCCAATGGATCAGCGCGTCGTAGGTGAAAGTGTTCATCGCGATGCGATACGTGCCGCCGGCGGTCTGCAGATGGCGATGAGAAAGAATGAATTGGCTCGGGTCGTAATAGTTGCTCGCGTCGCGCGCGAATTTGGCGCGGCTCATCCCGATGGCGAGGTTCTTGCGGACTTCCAGATGCAGGTGCGCGTCATAGAGTCCGTGGGCGTTGCCCATCGTCGCAATCTTCTGCCCGCGCGATACAGCCTGGCCGCGTCGAACGAGAATGCTTTGCAGGTGGCCGTAGAGTGAATCGACATTTTTCACAACGCCGTTTTCACGAAAAGCGTGCCGGATAATGACGACGTTTCCCCAACCCATGTGACAATCGCGCGCGAAAACCACCACGCCATCACCGATAGTGTAGATCGGGTCGCCTAAATCGGTGTCGCCGCCGCGGACGCCATCCCAATCTTCACCCAAGTGGCCGTTCGAACGGTAGCCGCGCGCTTTGTAGTAGCCGCGCGCATCGGGTTTACCGACTGGAAAATCAAAACCGTCAGCCAGCTTCGTGAATGCGCTTTCCATCGGGAGACTGACCGATTGCGACCAGGCGGAGTCAGACGCGTGTAATTGTCGATCTACTGAAGAACGAACCGCCGGCTGCGGAGCTTTCGCGATCGGCGTCGACGGGGGAACCAAATATTTGGTCGTTAGGCGTGTCTCTCGCTCAATTTTGTCACGCGCCGCCGCGCCCGCTTTGCGCATGTCGTCGAGCGTGATCTTGCGCGCGCTCGAATCTTTTTTCGGAGTTGCGATTTTTGATGCCTCAGCCGGTATGATTTGTTCTTCGTCCTCGGTCGCAAAAGCGACGCGCACGTCCCTCCCCTGGCGCGGTACTTCGACTTGTTGCCCGTGCACTTGCCAGAGGAGAGCGAAGCTGAAAAAAGCTCCGCCCGGTAATCCTCTGCGCATAAGGAGCCGCCGTTGTAACGAAATCGTGCTTGGCTGGCAAGGACTTATTCACGTTTGTTCACTGTGTGAGGCAGGGACGCCGCGCTCCGATCCTGCCTCACGTTGATCGCTACTTTATCGGCGTGACCCGCACCACCGGCAGCGGAAAACGCAAACGCAATTCGTCGCCGAGGTAAATCTCCACGTGGTGCAGGCCGTACTGCTGGAACTGCACCCCGCCAAAGTAATGAACGTTCGTTGCGTGGCCTTCCATTTCCTTGAGCACGAACTCCACTTCCGCCTGCGCGATCACTTGTTGTTCGTCCACACCGACGATGCGCGAACGCTGCTTGAATTTTCCCGTTCCGCTGCACCAGCGCGCCCAGATGCAAAGCCGCATGCAGGTGACCGGCAGCGCTGGTGCCGGGATCACGTTCACCACGCCGATCAATGTTTGCATGCCGTTGACTTCGCAGCGCACATCCTCGCAAAGCAAACAGCTTTGCAGATCGGGCAAAATAATTTCGCCAGTCTCCATGATTTACATCAACCCGAAGATCAGTCCCGCCAATACGACCAGGCCAAGCACAATCCGGTAAACGGCAAACGGAACAAAACCGCGGGTGCGCACCCACTGCATGAACCAGGCAACCACCGCGAGCGCAACGAAAAATGAAACGACAAAGCCAATCGCAAGGACAACCCACTCGTGCGCGTTCACCGCGAGCGGCGCAAGATTGCCTTCGACCGCGGTTTTTCTATTGGGTGCGATCGCCTTGAGCAAATCGTAACCGGTCGCAACGACCATCGTCGGCATCGAGAGAAAAAAAGAAAACTCCAGCGCAGCCGGTCGCGACATTCCAGCGATCTGGCCGGCCGCGATCGTGCTCATCGAGCGCGAAGTCCCCGGAAAAACCGCCGAAAGGATCTGGCAGGCGCCGATCCAAATGGCTTGCGCCAAACTCATTTCCTCCATGTGCGTCACGCGCGGTCGTGCAAACGTTACATCGACAATCCACATCGCGATTCCGCCGACGAGGAGCGCCAAACTAATCACCCACAGGTTCTCGAGGTTTTTGCCGATCACTTTCGTCAATGCCCACGATGGCAGCGCCGTCACGACAAAGGCGACGATGGTGAGGCTAAGCGGGTGCGTCAGCAGGTTGCGATCACCGCGCTCGCCTCTTGGAAACGTGCCCAAAAATTTGAGGATCCGATTCCAGAAATAAACCGGCAACGCCAGGATCGCGCCGAGTTGGATCACAATTGTGTACATTTTCCAGAAGGCATCGTGGAGGTCGAGCCGCAGCACCGCCTCAAGGATGCGCAGGTGCGCAGTCGAGCTGACGGGAAGAAATTCGGTCAATCCTTCAACGACGCCGAGCAAGATCGACAACAAGAAGTCGCTCATGGCCGATGAAGCAAACGCCGAACGCCCAACGCCGAACGCCGAACGCCGAATTCAGACGATCGGTGTATCATTTCGCGTTCTTTTCTGCCGTGCGGACGCTGGCACGGAAAATTCGAGTTAATTTCTCCGCCTCGGCCAGACACGTGCGACCCATATTCGGCGTTCGACGTTCAGCGTTCGGTGTTTTCTGCCGTTTCATTTTATGAAACGGCCTCGGCGCCGCGTTCGTCGGTGCGGATGCGAACCGCCTGCTCGACCTCGCTCACGAACACTTTGCCATCGCCGATTTTGCCGGTCTTGGCCGCGCGCAGGATCGCTTCAACCGCGCGCTGCGCCCGATCATCGGCCACCACGATCTCGAACTTCACCTTCGGCAAGAAATCCACCGTGTATTCGGTGCCCCGATAAATCTCGCTGTGCCCCTTCTGCCGGCCGAACCCTTTCACCTCGCTCAGCGTCATCCCTTCGATCCCGACTTCGGCGAGCGCGTCCTTCACCGCCTCGGTGCGGAATGGTTTGATGATCGCCTCGATCTTTTTCATGGCGCCCAAACTATGAACCGCCTCTGCAAATGGCAAGCACCGCCTGTCGCCGCAACGTTACACCTTGCGCCCGAATTTTTTTTCTAATTCTGCTAGCGAGATTTGGATCATGGTGGGGCGGCCGTGGGGACAGCAGTAGGGCAGATCGCAGTCGAGTAGGTCCTGAACCAGCTTTTCGACCTCGAGATAGCGGAGCGGATCGTTTGCTTTGACAGCGTGACGGCAAACGGTTTTGGCGATGGTTTCTTCGCCGAGGCGCATCGGTGAGCTGCGTTCGCTGGCGCTTTTCAGGTCATCGATTATCCGCTGCATGAAAGTGATCGGGTCGGACGTTTTCAGGAAGGCGGGCAGACTGTCGATCTTGAACGTATTCGGCCCGAAGGTTTCGATGCCGATCCCCATCTTTTGCAAAACGGACATGTTGCGTTCGACCCATTCAGCATCGCGCGGCGGCAAATCAAATGTCTGGGCGAGCAGCAATTTTTGCGCAGGCACACCTTGTTCTTCCATGCGGCGGCGCAGTTCTTCGAACAACACGCGCTCGTGTGCCGCGTGCTGGTCAACCAGCACAAGGCCGTCGGCGTTTTCCATCAGGACATAAAGTTTGTTCAGGACGCCGATGATCTGGAATTGCTCGGCTGTGCTGGAGGGACGCGCTCTGTGGTGTCCCAAATTTTCAGGAGACAGGAGACTGCTCGCAGATTCCGTCGGCGAGCGTACCTCGACTGACTTCTCACCGCTCAAGGCAAATTGACGGTCAAGCTGCGGCATTTCGACAGGAACGGCGCTTCGCGCGACAACTTGGGACGACACGGAGGTCGTCCCTCCAATGGAAGGGGGCGCGTGGAATTTTTGCTCCCAATCGCGGCGGCCGCTTTCGAGCGTGTCGCGGACAGCGCCGACGACGGCCTCATGCACGCCAGCGGGATTGCGGAACCGCACCTCGCGTTTGGCGGGATGCACGTTCACGTCCACCGCGGCCGGATCGAGGTTGAGAAATAGAAACGTGACCGGGAATTGTCCCTTCATCAGCGCGGTGTGATAGCCTTCGCGCAACGCGGCCGAGACAACTGGGTTTTCCACGGCGCGGCCGTTGACGAAGACGAGCTGTTGCGCGCGGGTCTGCCGGCTCAGCCCGGCTTGGCCGATGAAACCCGAGATGTTGACCTGTTCGCCGGAGCCTTGGCGGAGGCGGATCTTGTCGCCATCTCCTGCGTGCAATTCCAGCAGTCGGTCGAGTAAAGCAGTGCCGTACAAATCGCGGACGCGGTCGCGAAGACTTCCGGCGGCAGGAAGGTGAAAAATGGTGGCGTCATCGCGCACAAAAGTGAATGCGATTTGCCAGTGCCCGATCGCCTGGAGATGCAACTGATGCTCGATGTTGCGGGCCTCGGTGTTTTCGGAGCGGAGAAATTTTCGGCGCGCGGGCAGATTGTAAAAAAGCGAGCGCACTTCGACTTGTGTGCCGGGGGCTTCGCCACCATCGCGGACGATGTCGATCTTGCCGCCGTTGACAACGATCTCGGTGCCGGCGACGGCGTTTGGTTCGCGTGTCGTCAATCGAAACCGCGAAACGCTCGCGATGCTTGGCAGCGCTTCGCCGCGGAATCCGAGCGTCGCGATCGCGGCGAGATCGTCGGCATTACGCAGCTTGCTCGTGGCGTGGCGCTCGAGCGAGAGCAACGCGTCGTCGCGATCCATCCCGCAGCCATCATCAATCACCCGCATGAGCGAGATGCCGCCACGTCGGATCAAGATGTCGATCTTGCGCGCGCCGGCATCGATGCTGTTCTCGACCAGCTCCTTCACTACCGAGGCCGGTCGCTCGACCACTTCGCCCGCTGCGACCTGGCTGGCGACCGTCTCAGGGAGCAATCGAATCCGGCTCATGGTTGAGGTTGAGTAGTTGAGTGGTGAGAAGCCGAACCGACCTCAGTCTATGCGCGCTTGCTGACTGCGGTGAAGCGCATTCAACTGGACGGACAGCTGATCAAGTAATGCTCGCAACTCTCGCTCAGATTCGCTCGGCAAAATTCCGAGATCGGTTGCCAGGATTAACAAACACCCGAGCTCCGTCTGCGAGCTGTAGGCAATCTCAGAAAAATGCGCCTGATCTTTGCGGCTTCGTCTGGAACTGCCCTCGGCCAGATTTGCCGCAACGGAAGCGGCGGCTCGGTTACATTGGCTGGTGAGGCCGTAGATTTCGCGCTGTGGGAATTTCGCCGTGGCCGAATAGATTTGCTTGGCGAGTTCCCGCGCAGATTGCCAAACGCGGAGTTTTTCGAACGGATATTGCACGAGCGATTTCATATCCGAGTTTCCGCTCAACCGCTCAACCCCTCAACTTCTCAGCGGCTGCCCGTGCTTTGACTAACCAACTGCTGAGTCGTATTTTTGCCGGTGATCAATGTGACTGACAGCGCGGTGCGACAGCTTCGGCGTTTGCTGGCCGCACAACCGCAGGCGAGCGGCAAAGGATTGCGCGTCCAGATCGTCAAAGGCGGTTGCTCGGGACTGCATTACGAGATGGGGCTGGACGAGAAACGCGAGAGCGACGAAGTGGTGCAGCGCGACGGCGTTGAGTTTTTCATCGACAACGAAAGCGCCGGCTATCTGCGCGACGCGACTCTGGATTTTCGCGACGGCCTAACGAGCGTCGGGTTTCAGATCACAAATCCCAACGCTTCGCGGACCTGCGGCTGCGGGTCGTCCTTCGAAGCCGCGCAACCGAATTGAACAAGCTGTTTCTCTTCGGGTAAATGGCTTACGGGTCTTATCAGTACGAGGAGCCGTACGCGCGGCCGCGACGGCGCATCAACTACTTTGCCTGGACCGTTGCGATTCTGCTTCTGACCGGCTTCGCCTTCGCGGCGTGGCTCGGCAGTTTTTACATCTTCGATCAACCGGAGCGACCGGACAGCTACAAGATTCTGCAGCGCCTCCACAAGATCGATCCGCCGAAACGATTTGAATTAACCGCCGCGCCGACGGGCGAATTTCTCAGTGCGAAACAACTCTTCGATCGCTACGTCGCGATGGGCGCGGCCGAGCTAGCGAAAACGAACACGGAGTTGCTGCGTAATTATCTCAAAAATTACCAGCACGTGCCCGGCCTCGTCCCGTACGTCACCGGCCGCTACATGATGATCGACGCGCGCGAGCTCGGGCCGAACGATGCATTCACCACCGGCATGGTCGCACTCACCAATGCCATCGAGCATCAGGAGCTGCTCATGGAACATGTTTATCCCGCGAGCCCGACCATGCTGCCGCTCATGAAGGAAACGTTGAAGATGGGCTTGGAGATCAAACTCGAACGCACACACGATCTTTCGGCCGTGATTCATGCCGAGCGGCTCGAGGACGGCCGCATCCTGATCACCGCTGTCCCGTTGCTCTATGGAAACTATACCGTGACGCGCGGGCCGGGCGCGTTCCGCCTCGAGCCGCCGTTCGCGCTCAATTTGGAAGCGGGCTGGCCGTTGTTCAAAGATCAATCGCGCACGCGCGCGGAGTTGCATTACGCGAACTATCGCCGGCAAATGACCGGGCCGCAGGGGCCGGTTCCGATTCCGGGTGTGACGACGAGCACGCCGCCGCCGGCTGAAAACGAACTCGTTAGGATTGAGCCGGCTAAACCGGTGCAAACACCGCCACCGCTCGTGATCGCCCAAGCGGGCAAAAACGCCAAAGGTGCGAAGCCAACTGCGACTCCGAAAGGCGGAAAGTTTGCAAAGAAACAGAAAGGCGCTCCGTCGCCTGCGGCCTCACCGACTGCGTCTGCGCCGCGCGCCATTGCGGTGGAAACACCGGTCGCGACGGCGACGCCGATGGTAATTGCGGCGTTATCGCCAGCCAAGCCGATCCCGACAGCGGCTCCGATCGCGTCAGCATCGCCGGCAATTGCGGCCGTATCAGCGACACCGGTTCCTACGGCGCAGCCGTTGGCGCCCGGTCAGACACCGCCAACGGATTCTTCAGGATTGGCACTCGCTTCGACAGCCGGCGGTGGCAATTGGAAAACTTATCCGACCGGGAAAATGCCGATCGGTCGGCTGATCAACACCGGCGACTTGCGCGATATGGCTGATCGCGGCCTCGGCGGCGAACGCATTTATTTGCGCGGCCAGTTCGTCGTCAATTTCAACGATGCGAACCGCGCCGTGCTGCGCCCCCGCACAAAGTTAACCGACAAAGTGTTGCATTTCGGCGCGGGCCCAACCCCGCGCATCATCGTGGAATTTCCCGCCGGATATACTCCACCGGCGCAAGGCTCGGTTGTGACTCGCGACGAAGCGCGCCCCTACGAAATCACCGAGATCCGCAAGGACCAGGACGGTCAGCTCAACGTCTTCGCGCGCGAGATCATGCAGTAGGCGTCACTCGCCTTTTGTCTGCAGCACGAGTTTGCCGCCGCCGATTTCGAATCGGTCCACATTATTGTGGCGCGACCAATCGGACATGTAGCCGCGCAGCGACCACGCTCGATACTGCCACCGCAGCCACTCCTCGCCGACCGGCTGGTCGTTCACCCTGATTTGTGTAACGCGCGCTTCGGTCGGATCGCCGTTCGGCGCCGATTGCACCGCGCACTCGGCATTCAGATAATGGCCGCGCAGCCATACGAAATCATCCAGCGGCACGCTCACGCGCAAATGAGCGGTGTTGCCCTCAATCGACACGTGCGCCTTGCCGCGCAACGCCGGCTCCGACGCGATCAGCGCGTTGATGTCGTCGGCGGTTAAGTCGATCCGCGCCGGCTGATGCGCGCGCGCCGCGCGCTCAAAGCTATCCCAGCGCGCGCGCACTTCCTGCGGGGACTCGGTTTGTGGCGCAGGTGTCGGCAGCGGCGCGCGGGTCGTCGGAAAATATTCGGTGCGAAAATAGCGAACAGCGAGATAAGTGCCGCCCACGAATGCGACGCAGAGAAGAACAAAAAACGCGAGGAGGATGAGACAACCCTTCGCGAAGCAACCGAGTCCTCTCTGTGGCGGCGGCGGCTCGATCCATGTTTGGTTCGTCATCGCAATCGTTCGTTGTCGAGCTTCGTTTGCGCTTCGATCAATTTGTCATAGAGCGCGCGCAATCCATCGGAGAGGGTTCGCGCCCCGGCGATCATCGGCATGAAATTAGTGTCCCCGCTCCAGCGTGGCACGATGTGAACGTGCAAGTGATCGGGCACACCGGCGCCCGCGCATTCACCCAGGTTCAGACCAATGTTGAACCCCTGCGCCCTCGCTGCGGCGCGCAGAAGTGCCTGCGCGTGGATGACGAGATTCCAAAGATCGACAATCTCATTCTCACCCAAGTCCGCAATGTCTCCGGTCTTGCGGTACGGCACCGCCATGAGGTGTCCGACCGCGTAGGGATAGCGGTTCATCATCAAGAAAGCGGTCTTTCGCCGCGTGATCACCAAATGCGCCGCGTCATCACTTGCCTGCGCGGCCTGGGATAAAAAATCCCGATTGCGCGGTTCTTTTTCGAAATATTCGACCCGCCATGGCGCCCACAGTGTCTCAATCTCCTTTTTCGGGAATTCCTCCATCGACTGCATCTGTAGCGGCGCTCTACGACCGTCGCAATAATCTTGTCAGCGCGTGATCAGGACGTAACCCATGTCGCTCTCGCCTGTGTGCTCGGCCGAGCGCAAATCAGAAAGCGCTGCATCGTGCAGTTGTCGCATCAGTTCGGGCGCTTCT
>DATDFJ010000315.1:0-24611 GCA_036522675.1 Chthoniobacterales bacterium
GCTCCTTCAATCGCGCGAATTTTTGAGCAGTTGGATAAACTCAGGCCGTTGTCGTTCGAGCTATTGCGCCGGCCACTGCCGGAAAGTCTTGGCCGCAGCCGCGAGGAAAAAGCGCTCATCTTCGGCGAGCTGATCGCGGACGGATTCCTTGTCGTTGAAGCCGAACGAAAAAATATCGTCGATGACTTCGGGCGCGTCCTGCTGCGGGAAGCGCGCGCCTTGGGTGTGGCCGAGCGCGTGACGCGCCACAGCGCGAGTTTGACGGAGCGGGGACGCGGTGGCGATTGGACGGGCGTGCGCCACGAGTTGATCGCCACCCAGCAGGACGTGGAACAAGCGCTGATCGAATTGCGTGACCAAAACATCGCGCATTTGATCAGTCTCGGCGGTTGGCTGCGCGGCTTGGAGATCTGCGCGGGAGCAGTGGCGGCAAATTTTTCCCCCGCGCGCGCCAAGGTCCTGGCCGAACCAGAGCTGGTTGATTATTTCGGGGCCGAGCTAAAAACGTTGCCGCCCACAGTCGCGCACGAACCATTGTTTGAGAAAATTCGCGGCGGTGTGCACGCGATCCAAGCAAAACTGAACGGGTCTTCCGGCGAGCTGACGCTTGCGGATGTTCGAACAATTCATTCGCAAGCGGCGGATTTAAACACAACGATTCGCGAGGTCGGCGGCGGTTCCTGAAGAGCGAGGTTTGCCCTCGGCCGAAGCTTGGGTCGGTCGACAAACGGTCGAGGTTAATAGCTTACACGAGGAGGCAAAGACCCTCCTGATATGCTATCTTCGCGCGCCGGCGCTATGCAATTGCGAGAGTGGTGGACCAGACTGCGGCGGGAGCATTTTCATCGCATCGATATCGTTGTCCCTATTCTCTTAGCCGGCTGGGTGCCCTCGATTCTGACCCTAGTTGTTTCTTACACGATCCTCTCCCGAACCCTGGAATCGAGAATCCTGCGCGACCGTCAGACGTTCGTGCAACTGATCGCCCACCTGGTGGGCGATGACCTCGCGGGCAAAAGCACCGTGATTGAGTATTATCAGACGCTGCCGCAGGTCGCGAAGAATCTCGCCGATCCGAATGCTATTGGGCTCGGCCAGCAATTCCTCAACCAGGCCTTCTTTTCTCATCCGCGCATTGACGGAATGTTCCTGACTGATGCCGAGGGGCGACTGATCGCATCGGTGCCGGCGAACCCCGATTTGGTCAGCCACGACTTTGGTTCCGCGCTCTGGCGTGAGGGCGCGCTCTCGCGAACAGGCGCCTACATCTCTCCGGTGCACCCGCGCGAACCCGATCACCGCATGGCAACCGATGTCGTCGCCGCGGTGCGGGCGACGGACCAATCATTACTTGGTTATCTCGGCGTGTCTGTGCTGGTGGAACGAATGGGCCGGCGCCTGGCGACTATCGAGTTCGCAGATGCCTCGCTGTGCGAAGTGCTCGACCAAAACGGCACTGCCATTTTCGCGAAAGCTTCTCAGCCCAGCACCAGAGCCGTATCCGCCGAAGGCGGCTTTCTCATGAAAGAAATCAGCCAAAGCAAGAGCGGCCATTTTGAGCGACAGGGCAATCTCTATTCGTTTAGTCCCGTCGAATCGACCGGTTGGTTCGCGGTCATGAGACAGCCCAAGGCGGTAGCCTACAAGCCGGTGCAAGACTTACTCGAGCGAATGACGCTGCTCGCCGCGTGGTTGATCGCGCTAACAGCTGTCTTCGCGTGGCTCGGCAGCAAATTCTATCGACGGCAGATGGAAGCAGCGCGGCGCATCGAGCGCGAGGTCATGTTCAGCGAAAAAATTCTCGCCAATGTTCCAAGTGGAATCGCCTTGGTCGATCCGGTCTCGCGCCGTTTCCTTCAGGCGAACGACGCATTCGCGCAAATGGCGCGACGCTTTGGACAGCTGCCATTCGGCCGCGACATCGCCGAAGCGACTTACGACGAAGTGAAGATCGCGCCACGCGAGGCGTTGGAGAAAGTGCTCGCTTTCGGAGCGCCTTTTCAAGCGCTCGAACAATCGTTCAAAGACAGCGCCGGGATGACGCATTTCGTAAACACGCATCTCCTCCGTCTGCAAGGACCGCAGCAGACTGTTCAGGGCGTGCTGTACGTGGTCGACGACAAAACACGCGATGTCGCTTTGCGCCAGGAACTCATCGACGCGAACGCGGCCAAGGACCAGTTCCTCGCCCAGCTCTCACACGAATTGCGCAACCCACTCACGCCGGTCATCGCGATGGTCGACGAGCTGGAGGCAGGTATGCCCGATTCGCGGCTCAATCGCCAGGCGCTCGAGGTGATCCGACGCAATGTCGAACTCGAGGCGCGTCTAATCGACGATCTGTTGGATGTGACGCGCATCGCCAAAGGAAAGTTACAGCTGACTTTCGAGATCGTCTGCGTCCCGGAAATTTTGCAGCGCGCTTACGAAATTTGCCGCGAGGGTATCTACAGCAAAAAACTCACCGTCGACTCTCAGCTCCGCGCCAAACGCTTGCACGTTAAAGGCGACCCCGCGCGGCTGCAGCAGGTCTTTTGGAACCTGATCAAGAACGGAGTCAAATTCACGCCGGAGCATGGGCGGCTTACTATCGAGACGCTCAACCCGGCCGCGGACGAAATTGAGATCCGAATTTCGGACACAGGCATTGGCATCGAGCCGGAAAAGATCGACAAAGTCTTTAACGCATTCGAGCAGGGGCAAAGCTCGATCACTCGCCGATTTGGCGGTCTAGGACTGGGGCTCGCCATTTCGAAAGCAATGGTCGACGCGCACGGTGGAACAATTCGCGTCCAAAGCCAAGGCAAAGACAAAGGGGCTACGTTTGCGATCACATTAAAAACCGTCGCCGCGCCGGCTGCCGCCGATGGCATCGACGGGGACCGTCCTCTCCCGGCAAGGCGACCGGCAGGCAAAGCAATGCCGCGGCGTTTACTCGTAGTGGACGATCACCACGACACCTGCCTCGGAATGAAAATGATGCTCGAACGCCGCGGCTACCAGATCATTCTCGCTCATTCGGCCGAGCAGGCCGTCACAGAGGCAGGCAAGCACAATTTCGATCTGCTCATCAGCGACATCGGCCTCCCCGATCGCAGCGGTTACGAATTGATGCACGAGCTGCAACACAGCAAAGGCTTGCGTGGTATCGCTCTCACCGGCTTCGGTATGGAACACGATGTAAACCGCGCCCGCGCCGCCGGGTTCTCCGCGCACCTGACCAAGCCGATCAATTTCGAGCGGCTGGAAGAAGCAATCCAAAACCTGCTCGTCGCGGAGCCCACGTCCAAGGTCTAGCCTTCGACGTAACTCCGGTTCTATTCCTGGCCGTTCGGGCTTTCCGCGGTTTGCTTGCTTTTTTTCTCGGAAGCTTCTTTCAATTCGCGCGAGAGTTTTTCTACCCGCTGCCGCATAATCTTGCCGGCCTTGAATTTCACCGTCGCCCGCGACGGAATCACGAAGCTGCTGCCCGGTTGGTTCGGGTTTCGGCCGACTCGCGGTTTGGTTAGTCGAGGCTGAAAGACGCCAAAGTTACGCAACTCGACCGGAACATTGTTGGCCAGACTGTCGGTGATTTTGTCCAACGTGCGCTGAACAACGTCGAACACCTGGTGTTGCACCATGCCGGTTTGATTGCTGATCGACACCACGATGTCGCGCTTGGTAAGCTTTGCCATATCCATCCAATTATCGACTGCCGCGCCGGAATTGGAGGCAAAATTGTGGCCGCAGGTGACGCCACCTCAATCCCCTGGCCGCCAATGGCTCTCGCGTCGCGTGCCGACCGGTTCAGTGCGCTGTCGCCGTCCGCCGCAACAGGCGGTCGGCGTAATAGGCGAATATGGTTTGACCGGCCAATTTCTTCCGGCGCGCTTTGAGCTGGCCCTGCACCACCCCCAGTTTGGTGAACACCGCATTCCACTCCGTCTCCAACCGGCGCACCTCTTCATTCGGCAGCTCGCGCACGGCGCGGATCGAAACACCGCGCTGCAAGACATTCATCGTCTTGCCCGAGAGCTCCGCCAGCACACCGAGCTCGCGCAGAATGTGTTCGGTCTCCTGCAAAAGATACGCCCGCAGTTCGGTGAACTGGCGCTCTTGCTCGCTCGAAATGATCGGCTTCGCCTTGTCCAGGCCGTAGGTGATCAGATCGTGCAGCTTCTTCCAATTCTCCAACTGCAGCTCGAGCAGCCGCAGTTTTTTTTCCACCTCGCGGTCTCTCATCGGCGCGATCAGTTGCCGGCCAGTTCGAGCGTCTCGTCGAACTTTTGCAGATTGTCGATCAAGAGATGCGGCCAGGGACGGTCGACGGTTTGCACCTGGCTGATGATGCCTTCTTCAAAGTAAAACCGACCTTGTCGCCAGCGAAAGATTTCGGCCACCGCCGCTTCGCCTTCGAGCGAGCCGTAAATCGCGTGACGTACCGACCCGTGCTGCAGATAGATTTCACTGTTGCCGCGACTGGACTTGAAGGTGAAACGTCCGCTGCGCTGGCTTAGGCAACTCATCTGCAGAATTTCCGCGGCCGAGAATTGGTTCAAATTGCCGATGAGCGAGTGGCAGGGATCGACGCCTTCGGCCGCCGTCCCACCGCGCTGGTCCAAGGAGCCGACAAAATTTGCGAGTGCACGATAAAGCCGATTGGAGCTCTGGCTGTTCAGCATCACGCCGATGTTCTGCTGCTCGGCCGCGGCCGCGTTTTCCTTTATCGGACGCTCCGGCACCAGACAGATAATTTTCAGCGACGGAAAATGCTGCCGAGCATTGGTCGCCTGTTCCAACGCCAGCGCCGTCGGTCCCTCGACCAAAAACGCATCGAAGTTTTCGCCGATCAGCACCGACACCGCTTCCGCCAACGTGCGCACGACGTGCTTCTCCACGCCCTCCATCGTTTCGATCATCGTGAGCGCCCGATCCTCAAAGACCGGGTCTGCGTTCAGAATCAGAAGCCGAGTGTCCACGTTCCCCAGAAAAGTTGCGCTTTTTCAGAGCAGGAATCTTGCCGGGCAACACTCGTTTTTCTCTACTTCGACCACCCACGCGTCGGAGGCGCGGGATACTCGTTTGGCGCCACCTCGTGGGCAGTGCGGAAATGCACTTTTGCGACCTCGCGCAACATGCCGCCGCCGCTTTTTTCGACCAGCTTTCTCGCTGTCTCCTTGACTTCGCCCGAAGCACCGCGCGGCAACCTTACCTCCAGCGACTTGCCGCGGCGGTCGAGCCAATCAATAAAGGCTTCCCGCGCCAGGATAGACGCGGCGGCCACAGCGATATCGGTCTCCGCTCGTGGGCGCTGTTCGATGTCGATCTTGCGTCCGCGCTGGAAAAGCGACTGCTGGATTACCCGGGCATCGGCAAACTGGTCGGACAACGAGCGCGGACAATCCGGCTTTTTCGCCAGCAAATTCTCAATCACGCGCGCATGCCCCCAGCCGAGCAACCGGTTCAGGTTACCGAATTTTGCATGGAGTTGGTTGTATTTTTCAGGCCCGATCAACACGGCGTCGACCAAATTTCCGCTGGCTTTGCGAATGGTCTTTGCCAGCTCACGAATCCGTGCGTCCGAACCAATTCGTTTGCTATCGACGACCCCGGTGTCCAGAAGTTTGTGCGCGATCGCACGATCGACATACACGCCCGCGATCACCAGTGGCCCGAAAAAATCGCCTTTCCCGCTTTCATCCACCCCGAGATGCGGGGCGAACATTTCCGGCGCGTGCACCTCTTCGTAACCTAGCTTGGCTTCGCCGAGGATTTTCGGTTCCAGCTCAAATTCCACGAATTCCTCCACACCCCGGCCCTGCACCAGCACCTTTGGCCCCTTCTCGTAAACTGCCACGCTCAATTTGTTCTTCTGCGCAAAAAAAATGGTGTACGGCTTCGGCGAAAATTCGAAGCCAAGATCGACAAGAAAAGCGCGCAGCTTGGACGTCTGTTCGTCCGTCAACGGATGCGTGTAAGAGTTCAACGCTTAACGCTCAACTGGCAACGCTCAACGTTCAATCTTCTTCTGAATTGAGCGTTGGACGTTCGACGTTGAGCGTTCGACGTTTGCTGCCAAATCGTGCTCTCGCCAATCCGCGTCCGCGCTTTCCGTCGCTGTCTCCTCGCCTGGTATCGCCGCCGCGGACGCGACCTCCCGTGGCGCCACACCCGCGACCCGTACGCGATCCTCGTCTCCGAGTTCATGCTGCAGCAAACAACAGTCGCTACCGTGCGCTCTTATTATGATGGCTGGCTACGGCGTTTCCCGAACTTCACCGCGCTCGCGCGCGCTTCGGACAACGACGTGCTTCACGCCTGGCAGGGACTTGGCTACTACAGACGCGCCCGCAACCTGAACGCCACCGCCAGGCTCGTCCAAGATCGACATGATGGAAAATTCCCGCGCGACATCGCTGCGATCCGGCAGTTCCCCGGCATCGGAAAATACACCGCCCACGCGATCGCGAGCTTCGCCTTCAACCAATCCGTTCCCATAATCGAGGCGAACACCGCGCGTGTTCTCGCGCGCCTCTTTGATGTGCGGGTCGCAATCGATTCCGCCGCCGGCCGGCAACTCCTCTGGCGTCGCGCTGCCGAGATCGTGCCGACACGCCGCGCCGCCGATTTCAATTCCGCGCTTGTCGATCTTGGCGCGCTCGTTTGTCTGCCGCGCAAACCGCAGTGTCCGATCTGTCCGGTAAAACGATTTTGTCGCGCGACCAAGCCCGAATCCCTGCCGGTCCGGCGCGCGCGCCCTGAAACCAAACGAATCGTTGAAAACTACCGGTTCGTTTTCAACCACGATCGTGTTCTGCTCGAGCAAGCCGTTCATCGCTGGCGCGGCATGTGGATTCTGCCGCCATTCAAACTGGTTCGGTTTAACCGAACAAGTTTGTCAGCGCCAGTTTACCAGGCGCTGTTTGCTTTCACGCATCATCGCGTGAGCCTGCGCGTGTTTCGAGTGCCAGCTGGTAAGATCGACGGCTCGAACCAGCGGTGGTTCGCGATTCGTCAGTTGAATTCAATTCCGATCCCCTCGCCGCACCGGCGCGCAATTACCTCGCTGCTCTCTTCCCACGCTGATTGCTTGAACGCAGCACGCGCTGGATTTACAAAAGATCGGCAATGAGGAGCATGACCGGCTACGGCCGCGGCGAGATCGATTCCAACGGAATCAAGTTCAGCGTCGAACTGAATTCGGTGAACCGAAAGCAAAGCGACATCGTCGTGAATCTGCCGCGCGACCTGGCCGAGCTCGAGCCGCGCATTCGCCAGACAATCAATGAAAATATCTCCCGCGGCCGCACCAATGTGAGCGTCGCTTTTCACCAGGGCGCAAACGGTGCCCGTCATCTTGCGCTCGATACCGAGCTCGCCCGCTCCTATCACGAAGCGATGCGTGCCCTGCAAAGAGAACTCAACGCGCCGGGCGAAATAAGCATCGGCGCGATTTTGCAGGCACCCGGCGTGATGCGTTTACCCGAACAGGTCATTAACCCAGAGGATGCCTGGCCAGCGATTGAGCGCGCACTGCGCACCGCCCTGGCCGAGCTGATCAAAATGCGGGAACGCGAAGGCCGTCATCTGGCGAAGGATCTGATTCGCCGCCTCAAAGCGATCCGCAAATCGCTGAAAGAAATCCGCGCGCTTCATCCCGAGGTCGTGAAAAAATATCGCAGCGCGTTGATTGATCGTCTCCACAACGCCGGATTACCCATCGAGCTCAAGGACGAACGTTTGCTCAAAGAGATTTCCTTTTTCGCCGATCGTGCCGATGTGTCCGAGGAACTGACGCGCGTGGAAAGTCATCTCGCGCAATTCGCTCATCATCTTCGCAGCAACGAGCCGGTCGGCCGCACGCTCGAGTTTATTACCCAGGAAATTTTCCGCGAACTCAATACCCTGGGCGCGAAAGCAAATGACGCCCTCATCTCCCAGCGCGTCGTCGCCGCCAAAGCGGAACTCGAAAAAATTCGCGAGCAGGTCCAGAACCTTGAGTAACCAATTCAGCCGTCAGGGAATCCTGTTTGTCATTTCCGCCCCGTCAGGCGCCGGCAAAACCACGCTCGTGGATGCGTTGCGCAAGACCTCGGAGTTCCTTTACTCGGTTTCCTGCACGACGCGGCCGCCGCGGACCGGCGAGATCGATGGCGAAGATTATCGCTTTTTATCCGAAAAGGATTTTCTAGCGCAAATCGAGGCGGGCGAATTCCTCGAACACGCCAAAGTGCACGATCATCACTACGGCACACCGTTGCAACCGGTGCTGGCAAATCTAAAAGGCGGCCACGACGTCTTGATCGACATCGACAGGCAAGGCGCCGCTTCCATCCGCAACTGCGACGACCCATTGATCCGCAACGCACTTGCCGACGTCTTTATCATGCCGCCCGACCTCGACGAGTTGCGGCGGCGTTTGACCAAACGCGGCACGGAAACGCCCGACGAGATCGAGCTGCGCCTCGTCACCGCGAATCGAGAAATGCAATCATGGAAAGATTATCGCTACACCATCATTAGCCGCACGGTCGCAGAAGATCTGGAGAAGTTTCGCAACATTGTCGCAGCTGAGCGATACTTGAGCCGGCGGCTCATCCAAAGGTGATTGTCGATCTTGCATGAGAAAAAATTCCAATCTACGCGCTGAGAAGACGAGCGGGCGCAAAGTCGTGCGCCTGCGCGCCAACGTGAAAACGATCGTGCTCGGCATCACCGGCTCGATCGCGGCTTATAAATCGGCCGAGCTCGCCAGCCTCCTCGTGAAACAGGGGCATCAGCTTTTTGTCGTCATGACCGAGGATGCGACCCAGTTCATCACGCCGCTCACGTTGCAAACGCTTTCCAAAAATCCGGTCATGACGAGTTTTTTCGACGAGAAGGAAAATTGGCGGCCCGGTCACATCGAGTTGGCCGATCGCGCCAACCTGCTTTTGATCGCACCCGCGACAGCGCACATCATCGCCGAGCTCGCGCACGGCCTCGCGCACCATCCGCTCGCCGCGATCGCGCTCGCCACCCGCGCGCCGATTCTGGTCGCGCCGGCAATGAATGGCAAAATGTGGATGCATCCGGCGACGGTCGACAACGTCGAGAAACTCAAATCGCGCGGCGTGGAATTCATTGGCCCGGAAGAAGGGATGCTCGCATGCGGCTATGAAGGAATCGGGCGCCTCTGGAAAGTGGAAGACATCGCGTTCCGCGCCGAATTTTTGCTCGCCCGCCAGGAAAACCTGATCGCGTGAAGTTGCTCGTTACGGCCGGGCCGACGCGCGAGGCGATCGATCCCGTTCGTTACATCAGCAATCGGTCATCTGGGAAAATGGGTTACGCGATTGCGGAAGCCGCGCTCGAAAACGGACACGCGGTCACGCTGATCTCCGGTCCGGTGAATCTTCCGCCGCCGTCGCGTGCAAAAGTAATCTCGGTGACAACGAGCGACGAAATGTTCGACGCAGTCCACCGACACGCTGGCGATTACGACATTCTGGTGATGTGCGCCGCCGTCGCTGATTACAAACCGGCAACTGTTTCGCGACAGAAGATCAAAAAACAGAACACCGAGCTCTCGCTCCAATTCGTGCCGACGCGCGACATCCTCACGTCGCTCCCGCAAGATCGACAATATCTCGTCGTTGGCTTTGCCGCGGAGACGAGCGATCTCGAAAATCAGGCGCGAAAAAAACTTCGGGAGAAAAATTGCGACGTCATCGTGGCAAACAACGTGAGCCGCCCTGACGCCGGCATCGAGAGCGACGAAAATGAAGTCACAATTTTCTTTCGCGACGGCGCACGGAAGAAAATTGCGCGGTCATCAAAAAAAAATATCGCGCGCGAGCTCGTAAAAATTTTTGCAAGCACGCGCGAAAAACGTTTGACAAAAAAAACGTGACGATTACTTCACTCGTTGAAAGTGAAGTTCATTCCCAACTCTTCACCAATTTCCGCCGATGCGGATTGAAAGGGGGGAATAGAGTCGATGGCAAAGAAAAAAGCAGCAAAGAGAAAATCAGCGAAGAAAAAGAGGCACTGAGGCCCAACGCTGATCACGACTCCGAAATTCCTTCGGAGTCATAAACCCCTAACTTCAACCCGGGAGGAGAATTCAATTTCTTCTCCCGGTTTTTTTTATGTTGAGGAGTTGAGGCGTTGAGCGGTTGAGAAGAAAGTGGCAGAAGGCTCAACCACTCAACTTCTTGATGAAACATTACCTCGACGCCGCCGAGCACGCGGCGCGCGCCGCCGGCGACGTGCTCCGGAAAAATTTTCATCGCCCACTTCGCGTCACTTCGATCGAGGCGCACGACATCAAGCTCGAGATCGACGTGCGCGTGCAGGAGTTGATTACAAATCTGCTGCTCAAACAGTTTCCGCACCACGCGCTCTACGGCGAAGAGGGAATCGTCGGCGACCAGTCGAGCGATCACCAGTGGGTGGTCGATCCGCTCGACGGCACCGTGAATTATTTTTATCGTATCCCGCACTTTTGCATTTCGATCGCCTTGCGTTTCAAAGGGGAGATCATCGTAGGTGTGATTTACGATCCCATGCGCGACGAAATGTGGAGTGTCCAAAAAGGCGAACACCCGCGTTTGAACGGCGAACACTTCCGGGTCAGCGAACGCACCGAACTGGGCGAAGCCATCATCTCGGTCGGGCTCTCCAAGACTGGTGAGATGATTGATTGGAATCTGCCCTTGCTTCAGGAAATGATCCACCGCGTGCGCAAATGTCGCGTGCTCGGGAGTGCCGCGCTCGACATGGCTTACGTCGCCTGCGGTCGCTTCGACGCCTACATCGAGCGCGGGATTAGTTTGTGGGACATCGCGGCCGGATGGATTTTGGTCGAAACTGCTGGCGGCACGGTCGAGCTGCGCCCGCGCAAAGACATGAAAGACAAATACAGCATCGTTGCCTCTAACGGGGTGATCGATTTGAAACTGTGACAACACGCTCCGGCATCGGTTACGACATTCATCGACTGACTGAAGATCGAAAATTGATCCTCGGCGGCGTCGAAATCACGCACACGCGCGGGCTCGAAGGTCATTCCGATGGCGACGTGCTCCTCCACGCGATCGCCGATGCGCTCCTCGGCGCGATCTGCGCCGGCGACATCGGCCACCATTTTCCAAACACGGATGAATCCATCCGCGGCATCAGCAGCCTGGAAATTTTGCGACGGGTGACGGCGTTACTCACCGAACGCAGAGCGCGGGTCGTAAACGTGGATGCGACTATCATCGCCGAATCGCCAAAGATCGCGCCGCACATTCCAGCGATGCAAAAAAAAATCGCCGATGCTATCGGCAGCTCCGAGTTCAGCGTGAGCGTGAAAGCGACCTCGAACGAGGGGCTCGGTACGCTCGGCCGTGGCGAAGGGATCGCGGCAATGGCAATCGCGACCGTGGAGACGCGCTGAAGTAGCGATGGCTTTGCGCTTCTTTAACACCTATTCGCGCCAGCTCGAAGACTTCACGCCGCGTCCCGCGGCCGCGGAACGCAAGATCGACATCTACACCTGCGGCCCGACCATTTACAGCCGGGCGCACATTGGGAACTTCCGCGCCTACATATTTGAGGACCTACTGCAACGCCATCTGGAGGGGCGTGGCTACAAGATCCATCGCGTCATGAACATCACCGACGTCGATGACAAAACGATCCGCGGCGCGCGCGAAGCTGGAATGCCGCTCGGCAAATTCACCGAGCAATTTAAGCAGGCATTCTTCGAGGACATCGAAACGCTGCGGATCCAGCGCGCCGATGAGTTCCCCGCCGCGACCGATCAGCGTTACATCGACAAGATGATTTCAATGATCGAGACGCTCGTGTCGCGCGGTCTTGCGTATCAAGCCGATGACAAATCCGTTTATTTTCGGATCAACAAATTTCCCAATTACGGCAAGCTCGCGCATTTCGATCTCTCCGAGCTGAAGCCGACCGGGCGTGTCCGGCACGATGAGTACGACAAGGAGCACATCGGCGACTTCGCGCTTTGGAAAGCGTGGGATGAAGAAGATGGCGATGTGAAATGGAATTCGCCGTGGGGACCGGGCCGGCCAGGCTGGCATATCGAGTGCAGCGCGATGGCGACCGCGCTGCTGGGCGATCAGATCGACATTCATTGCGGCGGGGTCGACAACATTTTCCCGCATCACGAAGCAGAGATCGCGCAGAGCGAAGGCGTGACTGGGAAACAATTCGTGCGCTACTGGCTGCACTGCGCGCACCTACTGGTCGACGGACAGAAAATGGCGAAGTCGTTAGGCAACTTCTACACCGTCCCTGACGTGCTCGAAAAAGGTTACACCGGACGCGAGCTGCGTTACGCCCTCCTCCGTGTCCATTATCGCACCCAGCTCAATTTTACCTGGAACGGAATGCGCGAAGCGCGCGAGTCCTTGGAGCGAATTGATGATTGGCTGATGCGGCTGCGCGAAGTTGGAAAGGCAAACGCCGAACGTCCAACGTCGAACGCCCAACGTCGAATTGAAAACGAGGATTTTGAAGATGCACTCGACGACGATTTGAATATCTCCGCCGCATTGGGATTTCTCTTCGAAACGATTCGGGAAACCAACCGCGCAATGGATGCGGGGGAGCTTGACGCTGCGACGGCGAGCGCATGGCTAAGCTCGTGGGAGCGCATCAATCGTGTGCTCGATTTGGAGAAAGAAATGGCCGACGTCGTTCCACCCGAGGTATCGCGATTGGCAGACGAGCGCGCCGGAGCGCGTGCCGAGAAAAATTTCGCCAAGAGCGACGAGCTGCGCGACAAGATCGCCGCGCTCGGCTGGGATATCCGCGACGGCAAAGACGGCCAGAAACTCACGCCACGCGCGGCCGCGGCTTCGCATTAGCGCGGAGCGAGAAATTCCGCTCGCGCAATGAGAACGCATTCGCCATTCTGAGCGCCAGCAAATGTTCGCGCCTGCCGATTATCTGAGCCTCGAGCACACCGCGCATCCGAAGTTGTTCGAGAATCAGAATTACGTCTGGGACGCGCTCAAACAGATCGCGAGTTATCTCCAGTTCCGATTGAAACCAGCGGTCCTCGGCGAGCTGATCGGGAAACCGTTCATCAGTGAAAATGTTTTTATCGGACGCGGCACGATTGTGGAACAAGGCGCCGTTTTGAAAGGACCGGCGTGGATCGGTGAGAATTGCCAGATCCGCAGCGGCTGTTACGTGCGCGACAACGTCATCGTCGGCAACGGGGTAGTGATGGGCAACTCCTGCGAATTCAAGAACAGCATCATCTTCGACGACGCGCAGGTGCCGCATTTTAATTATGTCGGTGACTCTATCCTCGGCCATCACGCGCATCTCGGCGCAGGAGTGATTCTCTCGAACGTCAAACTCGATCACGGCGAAATTGCGGTTGCCTCAGACGAAGGCGATGTCGCGACGGGCCTGCGAAAATTCGGAGCGATTGTCGGCGATCGCACCGAAATCGGCTGCAACGCCGTGATCAATCCCGGCGCGGTTATCGGCCGCGATTGCGTGATTTATCCCGGCGTAAATTTTCGCGGTGTGCTGCCGAGCGGCAGCGTGATCAAGCTGCGCCAGGAAGTGCAGGTGCTGGAAAGGCGCAAGAGTTAGCGAACAACAGCACGATTACGAGCACGAGCACGAGTTGACCCGGATGGGGAGGGATTCGAACCCTCGGTGCCCTTTTGGGGCACACACGCTTTCCAGGCGTGCACATTCGGCCACTCTGTCACCCATCCAATCTCGTGCTCGTAATCGTGCTCTTGCTCATGCTCGAGTGCAATCGAGGACGAGCAGGAGCGCGAGTTTACAATTGCAAGCGCCGAAACAGTTCGTCGAGCGGTAATTGGATGCCGATGAAAAACTCGCCGAACTCCGCGTAGTCGGCGCTCACCGGATCGAAGCGCATTTTGTAAACGATCGCTTTGATCTGGAACGTGTCGCGCGCGAAGAGGGTCACGCCCCACTCGGCATCGTCCAGACCGGTCGAGCCGGTGATGAGTTGTTTCACTTTGCCGGCAAACTCGCGTCCCACACCGGCGTGGCCTTTCATTAATTTGCGGCGTTCTTCGTAGGGGAGCGCGTACCAGTTGCGCTGTTCGCCACGGCGCTTGCTCATGTTGTAAAAGCAAACGACCGGCCAGTCGGGCAGCGTCGGATAAACGCGTTCCTCGCGGTAATGTTTTATCCGCTCGCGAAAAGCAGCCAGCGCCTCATCGAGCTTGGCCGGATTGTTTCTCGTGCCAGCGTCCAGCGTCTGCGTGTATTCCTGTTCGCTTGTGATGTATTCGCTTTCTTCGGTGAGCGAGAGATAACTGTAAACCGGCGCGAGCATGTCGGGTCCCAACGAGAGCGAGAGTTGCTTTTCCATCTTGTTTGCATCGTGAAGGTCGGGCGTGATCAGCATGAATCCGAGATCGGCTTTTGGCGTGACGATGCTGAGCGTAACCAACTGCGTCGACGGCATGGCACGGATTTCCTGAACAACTTGACTGAGATTGGTTTTGGCTGCCGTTTGCTCCTCGCGGCTGAGCAACTGCCATTGCCCGTACTCGATTCGGTAAAAGAGATGCAAACAATGCCACCCCTCTTCGGGAATGAGCGTGGTGCTCTTGTCAGTCATCGCGTTCGTAGTTTCGATGCCCTTAAAACAGGGTCAAGGATTGTAGCTGCCGCCGTCACTGGCGGCAGACCCTGACGCCGAACGCGATTCCTGCCGCCAGTGACGGCGGCAGCTACCACGATCTCGATCTTACGAAGGCGCCGGCGTTTGCGCCTTTGGCAGGTGCGCCATGCAATATTCTTCGCCGTCGCGCGCGACGCGAAAATCGAGATTCGGGTCAGTAAGCTCGGTCGCTTTGCACACAGCGCAGCGATGTAACGGTTCGGCTTCGTCGCGGGCGGTCGATTCGAAACGTTTCCGTCGAGTTGAGACTTCGCGCCGCTGTCGCGCTTCGGAAAAGAATTCAGGGCCGAAGAAGATCAGGTAATTCGCGAACGCTGCGACCAATGCCATGCGATAGGACATCGGATTAATCACAAACCCCAGCAGGAGAAACGCGGCGGCTACCCAGGCTGCCCATTTTATTTTCACCGGCAAAATGAAAAGGATGTAGATGACCTCGTCGGGATAAAATCGCGCGAACGCAAAAAATAAGGACGTGACGAGCATGCCGTTGGAAAAATTGCTGCCGAAGAAAAACGCCGCCGCCGTGGTGCCGATCATTCCGACGAAAAAATAAAGAGTGAATCGAAACGCGCCCCAGGCCCGCTCCAGTCCTTCGCCGATGAACCAGAGGAACCAGAGCGCGAACAAAATCCAAATCGGGCTGAGCGTTTGAGGGACGAAAATATAAGTGAGCAGCCGCCAGACTTCGCCGTGCCGGATCTTCACAGGATCGAGCGTGAGCATGGTGGTGAACCCTGGAAGCAACCATGCGAGCGCGAACACCAGGAGCGCGAAGCCGACGAGAATCCGAGTAAGGCCGGGAATCGCGAGAAACCCGATGCGCCGTTCGAGTTTATCGAGCCAACTCATCTGGCGGCAGATTAAAGGTCGCGCCCTATGTTTTCAATTTGGAACCCGGCCCTCACCGGCGCTATTGCGTCCTCCTCTCCCTGAGGGAGAGGATTGAGGTGAGGGCGCTTGTCTACCATTCCGCCGGAGCTAAGCTTTTCGACCGTGACCGACATGGCACCAAAGCAAACGCCGCTTTATGGCGAGCATGTGAAGCGCGGCGCGAAGATGGTGCCATTCGCGGGCTGGCTCATGCCGGTGCAATACACCGGCATCGTGCAGGAGCATCAGGCCGTGCGAACAAACGTCGGCATATTCGACATTTCACATATGGGACAGTTCATGATCGAGGGGAACGGCGCGCGGGAATGGCTGAACACGATGCTGACGAACAATCTCGATAAGCTCGAGGTCGGCACTGGCCAATACACATTTTTGCTCAATGAACATGGCGGAGTCATCGATGATTTGATCGCGTATCGAATCGGCGACGAAAAATTCCTCCTCGTCGTGAATGCGGCCCGCGCCGAGGAGGATTTCGCATGGCTGAATAGGCATCGCACTGAACCTGCCGATCTTCGAAATCGCAGCGCCGATTTCGGAGGAGTCGCGATTCAAGGCCCGCGCGTGGTCGAGCTCTTCCGCGCGCTCGACGTCGATCTTCCGCAGCGCAATCACATTGTCGATCTTGCAGTCGACGGCATGCCGGTCTCGGTCGCGCGTACTGGTTACACTGGCGAAGACGGCGTGGAAGTTTTCTTTCGCGCCGGCGATGCGGCGAAACTTTGGAATCTCGTGTTGGAAAAAGGAGAACAATTCGGGATCAAAGCTTGTGGCCTTGGCGCGCGCGACACGTTGCGGCTGGAAATGTGTTACCCGCTCAATGGCTCCGATCTTTCGCCGCAGCGTAACCCGATTGAAGCCGGGCTCGGCTTCTTTGTCGATCTTAGCAAGCCGAACTTCATCGGCCGCGATGTTTTGGTAAAGGTAAAAGAGAACGGGCCGCGCGAAAAACTGGCGCCGTTTAAGATGAAAGAGAAAGGCCCGCCGCCGCGTCCGCATTACCTCGTCTTCGATGGCGGCGAGCAGATTGGCGAGGTGACGAGCGGAACTTTATCCCCGAGCTTGAATTGGGGGATTGGAATGGCTTACATCGATACCGCGCACGCGAAGATTGGATCCCAAATCGAGATCGAGATCCGCGGCCAAAAATTTCCGGCAACGATCGAGAAGAAACCGCTCTACAAAAAATCATGAATGTTCCCGAGGATTTCCTTTACACCGAGAGTCACGAATGGATCAGGCGCGAAGGCGACAACATCCGCGTCGGGATCAGCGACCATGCGCAATCGGAGCTGACGGATGTGGTTTACGTCGAGCTGCCGAAAATGGATCGACAGGTGAACGCAAAGGAAGCGATCGCAGTTGTCGAGTCGGTCAAAGCGGCGAGCGACATTTACGCGCCGGTCAAAGGCACAGTCGTCGAAGTAAACAAGGCGCTCGAAGCCGATCCGGGTTTGATCAATCGCGAACCTTACGGGCAAGGCTGGATTTTTGTTCTGAAGATCGACAACCCGGATGACCTCAAGCATCTGAAGGACGCCGAGGCTTATCGAACGCAGGTTGAGCAGAAACGCTGAACGCCAACGTCGAACACCGAATCGGCTAGGGCTTAATCTTTGCCGAAGAGGAGCTCGTCGACGCCGCGGAGGATGTCTTCGATGCGAATGGGTGCGGCGAAGAAGCTATAGCCGCTGAGGATACCGCCGGACATGACCTGGCTTTCGGATTTCAAATTGCTCAGGCGTACCATGGGCGTGTCGCGCAGCTGGACGTCGGCGTGGATCTGACGCTCGAGCGTCTGACCGTCGACACTGTTGGGTGCGGCGTCGAGCAGGATCAGATCGGGCTGAAATGAATGCGCCGTTTCCAATGCCAAGTGGGCGTTGTGTTCTTCCTGGACCAGGTATTTGCCGGCGCGTTCGAGCGCTTGCCTAACGAGTCGGGTAATGCCGGCCTCGCGATCGATGAGCAGAATTTTTTTGGGGAAGTTTTTCATGGGTTGAATGGGTTGTTGCTCGAGACAACGAGCAGGGCATGTACCAGCTAACCCCCCACGCCCAACGCCGAATCGGTCAGAGCAAGCTTGAGACGGTGTTGATGAGGAGAGCGAGGATGACGGTGTTGAAGGCGAAGGAAAGAACGCTGTGGAGCAGAGTGAGCCGGCGCAGTTTGCGTGACGTGATCTGGACGTCCGACACTTGGAACGTCATACCAATGACAAAAGCGAAGTAGGCGAAATCGAAGTAGTTCGGCGCGTGCGCGCCGGGAAAATCAAGACCGCCCGCGTGTCGGTCTTGTCCCGGTTCATCGCTGTCGCCGTAGAAAACATGCGCGTAATGCAGCCCGAAGACGGTATGGACGAGCATCCAGGAGAAAATCACGGTGCCGAGCGTGAGAAGCAGATGCGCGGTGAGATGCGGTTGCGGCGCATTTCTGTTCACGCCGAGAAGAAAGCCGACGGCGAACAATGCGATCGAGGCCGCAAGCACGACGAAAATCGAAATTAAGCGACGGCCAAGATCCTGTTCGGTAGCGCGAGCGCGCATTTTGGATTGGGGCGTGCGCGCGATCACGACCCAAGCCAAAGCGAGAACAATAAACGCAAACGTGTCCCAGCTCGCGATGGCGTCCGTCGAGACAAGAACGCGACCGCGCAAGGAGACGAACACGACGGCCGCAGCGGCGAAGCTGACGACAATGCGATGGCGCGCATCGAGTTTCGCAATCGAACCCAAAAGACCGGCCACGAACGGCAGTTAAATCGCACCGCGCGCGAGCAGGCAAGCCACATTCATCGCTTTGATCTTCGCGGTGCTATGGTTATTTTCGAGTTCGCGATGAGCAGTAAGCCGAAGCAGGGCGGCGCGGAACTCAACTTCGAAGGGGCAATGGATCGACTCGAAACGATTGTTTCCCAAATGGAGTCGGGCAAGTTGCCGCTCGAAGAGTTAATTGTTCGATATGAAGAAGGAATGAAGCTGGTGAAAATTTGCCAGGAACGACTTGCCAGCGCCGAGCAGAAGATCGAAATCATTTCTCGCGACCATGCCGGCAAACCAGTGGTTAAAGATTTCGAGCCCGGCGCGGAAGGCAAGATCGACAGTGAGACCCCCGAAGTAAAAGAAGCAACAAATGACGAAGTCAGACTCTTCTGAGACAACCGAGACAACCGCGCAAGCGCAACGCCTGCTCGACGGAATGCGTTCGCCCGCGGACGTAAAAGCGCTGCGTGAACAGGACCTGCCGCAGCTCGCCCAAGAGGTGCGCGACGAGCTTATCCGCGTCCTCTCACAAACCGGTGGGCACCTCGGTCCGAACCTCGGTGTGGTCGAACTAACGATCGCGCTGCATCGCGTCTTCAACACGCCCAAAGACCGGTTCGTGATGGACGTGAGTCATCAGGGTTACGTGCACAAAATGTTCACCGGACGACTCGATCGGTTTCACACGATGCGACAATTCGAAGGCCTAAATGGTTTTCTTCTTCGCACCGAAAGCGAACACGATTGCTACGGTGCCGGTCACGCCGGCACGGCACTTTCCGCCGCGCTCGGCATGGCAGTCGGGCGTGATCTGAAACATAGCGACGAGCACATCGTGGTGATCGCGGGCGACGCGGCGTTCACCAATGGCATCAGCTACGAAGCGCTGAACAACGTTTGCCAGACCAAGCGTTTCATTGTCGTGCTCAACGACAATGAATGGTCGATCGCCAAAAACGTCGGCGCGATCGCGAATTACTTTAACAAAATTGTCACGAGCGAGATGTACTCGCATTTGCACGACAAGGCGCGGCACTTCGTTGAGACGATCGCCGGTAAATACGCGGTCGAGCTCGCGCACAAAGTCGAGGAAGGGTTCAAGGGTCTCATCGTGCCGAGCGTGATTTTCGAGGAGTTCGGCCTGCGTTATTACGGACCGATCGACGGCCACGACATCCCGCTGCTCATTCGCACGTTCGAGTTTTTGAAGACGCAACAGGAGCCGGTCCTGCTCCACATCCTGACCAAGAAAGGCAAAGGCTACGAACCGGCGATCAAACAGCCGGACAAATTCCACGGCCTTGGCAAATACAAGATCGAGAGCGGCGAGACCGCGCCTACGCCAACGCCGACCTACTCGGAGATTATCGGCAAAACGCTGGCGAAATTCGCTGACACTAACCAGAAGCTGGTCGCGATCACCGCGGCGATGCCGAGCGGCACGGGGCTCTCTCACTTCGCCAAAGCACATTCCGACCGCTACTTCGATGTCGGTATCGCGGAGGAACACGCCGCGCTCTTCGCCTGCGGTTTGGCAACGCAGGGCCTGACGCCGTTCCTCGCCATCTACTCCACATTTTTCCAGCGCGCTTACGACATGTCGATCCACGACATGGCGATCCAAAAACTAAACGTGCGCCTTTGCATGGACCGCGCCGGCTTGAGTGGCGACGACGGCCCTACGCATCACGGCTTGTTCGACATCGGCTACCTACGGCACATCCCAAACTGGGTGCACATGCAGCCCAAAGATGAAGATGAATTCGTCGACATGCTCTGGACGATGGCGCATTACAACTCGGGACCGATCGCTGTCCGGTATCCGCGCGGTTCCGGCCCGGGCGTGCAGATCAAGCCGGAACCGCGGCTGCTCGAGATCGGCAAAGCAGAGGTCGTGCAACATGGGCGCGACGTGGCGATTTTCGGACTCGGCAATATGTTCGAAGTCGCACAGGAAGCGGCGGCGAAACTTCAGGAGCGCGGCGTTTCGGTGGCGCTGATCAATCCACGCTGGATCAAACCGATGGACACGGGCACGCTGGAATTCTTCGCGCGCAGCGTCGAAGTCGTCGCCACGATCGAGGACCACGTCCTGCATAACGGCTTCGGTTGCGCCGTCATGGAGCATCTCTACTCGGTCGGCATTCACACCCCGGTCGCGCGCGTCGGCTGGCCGGATGAATTCATCGAGCACGGCGCCGTGCCGCTTCTGCGCAAGAAACACGGCATCACCGCGGATGCGCTCGTTGAGAAAATCCTTCCACTGCTCAGGAAAAAGCCGGCGCCAAAGACAAGCGTGGCCTAACGGCCAGTTCGGTAAGGCAACGCTCTGCGGACGGTCGAACTTTTTCGCTGATATTCATCGGCTCGACAGAGTCTCGCCCTACCGGCAGATTGGCTGTCGATGTCTGCAATCGAAGCGCGCGACTTAACGAAAATCTATCGCACCTACCGCAAGGAGCGCGGACTTCGGGGTGCACTGAAGGGACTCGTTAGGCGACGATATGACGAGACGCGCGCGGCCGATCGTGTGTCGTTCAACATCGACAATGGTGAGTTCGTCGGGTTCCTCGGGCCGAACGGCGCCGGCAAAACGACCGTGCTCAAGATGCTCTCCGGTCTGCTCAACCCGACGTCGGGCGAGGCACGTGTCCTCGGATTTGTACCGTGGGAGCGGCGTAACGAGATGAAACGGCAATTCAGTTTGCTCATGGGCCAGAAGAACGCGCTCTGGTGGGATCTGCCGGCGCAGGAGTCTCTCGAGCTCAATCGCGCTATTTACGGGATCGATCGACAACGTTTCAATAAAGTCGTCGGCGGGCTGGCCGAGCTGCTCGAGGTCTCGGACAAAATGAACGTGATGGTGCGCGAGCTTTCGTTAGGCGAACGCATGAAAATGGAATTGATATCCGCGCTCATCCACGAACCGCGCGTCCTGTTTCTCGACGAACCGACGATCGGTCTCGACGTCGTCAGCCAGAAACGCGTGCGCGAATTTCTCCGTGTCTACAACGAGCAACATCGGATCGTGACCCTGCTCACCAGCCATTACATGCAGGATATAGAGGAGCTTTGTCACCGCGTGCTCGTCATCGACCACGGCAAAATCTTTTTCGACGGTCCGCTGGACGAAATCGTCGATCGCTTTTCCGATTACAAAATCCTCAGCTTAACTTTTGAAAAACAATTGGCGCGCGATTTCTCCGAGTTTGGTGAGCTGATCGAGCAAACGCCGGCCTCGGTGCAGCTAAAAGTTCCGCGGGCGAAAGTCACAGACACCTGCCGCCGATTACTCGAAGCCTGCGACGTGACCGATATTAATGTGCAGGAAGTGCCGGTCGAAGAAGTGATTCGCCAGCTTTTCGGCGAGCGAAGGGAAATGCACCGGGCCGGCGCCGAAACGAAGCCGGTCGCGGCGGCGGTGAGTTAGCGCCGGCTCAGTGCCTGGCGCAGCTCATGAGAATAGGCGGGATTAAGCTCGAACGCGGTCACCGGCATTTCCGCCAATTGCACCTGCTCAAAATAGGGAACGCTTTCGACGAACCCGGCTGCCATCAGGCTATTGAGCGTATCGGTCACGTCCTCCACCTCCATGCGGACATGATCCTGGATCTCGGCGCCGAGCATCGATTCGGTGAATCCAATCGCGCGCACCACACTCGCCTCGCGGCCGCTCAATTTGATCTGACGCATTCATAAAAAAATAGCAGCTACCATGCCGGTAGAATCGAGTCACAGTAGCGCCCGCCTCGGTGGGACGTCCCACGCGCGCGGCAAACGGTTCAGGTGTCGCACTTCGCCCAGCGAAGCGCAGCGCTATAGGCCGAAGCTCGCCAGTACGCTTTTCTCCATTCCTTCGGCAAAGGTTGGATGCTGTGGCACCCAGCCGAGATCGCGAAGTTTTGCGTTGCTCACCTGTTTGTTGCTCCAGCCGCGTTTTCGTTTTGCCGCCGCCGAGCCGATCGGGGGAACCGACTTGTTCAATTTCGCCGCGAGCCAGCGATAACATTCGCTTTGCCGAATCGGCTCATCATCGACCACATTGAAGATTCCCGCGCGCGTTGATTGATTCTCCGACAACAGCACGAGCGCTGCAGCGGCGTCATCACGGTGGATGTGATTGAGCAGCCGATCGTTCTCTGCGTCAATGGTTGCGTTGCCGGCCAGAAAACTCTTGAGCAAAAACGAACGCCCAGGTCCGTAAATTCCCGCGAGACGCGCCACGATTCCATGGTGCTCAAGTGTAAGTTGCTCAGCCTGGCGCAGGATTTTTCCGCCCGGGTGCATCGGCTCAGCTGCGCTTTCCTCGCTCACCAGTTCGCCACGGGTCTGCGCATACACACTTGTGCTACTGACGAACAAAACTTTCGCCGCAGTAAAGCGAGCGATCAGGTTGCGCACACCTTCGAGGTAAACTTCGCGGTAAAGATCGACATCGCCGCCGCGCGTACTGGCGCAGTGAATCACTGCATCGAAATCGGTGTCGCAGGCCATCACTGCGGATTGGTCTGATAGATCGACTGCCCTCACGAAATAGGATTTTGCAGAAAACTGTTGCACTGCTTCGGTCGAACGCGTCCAGCCTTCGACCACCCACCCACGCGCGACCAACAAATCTGCGGTCGCTTCCCCCACATAGCCGCACCCGGCGATCAAAACCCGCGCCATTGCGATTGTCGATCTTTCAGGTAACGGCACGCGCGATCTCGATATCTTCGAATAGGCTTCTCTGCAGCGCGCGCACCTGCTGCAGGCGAATCAATTCCAAAAGCGCCAGAAACGTGACCACCACTTCGACGCGCGAAGCCATCGCGCCGAACAAATCGGAAAAACGCAGCGAAGCGCCGCCGCCCACGCGCTGCAGGATCAGCTCGATCTTTTCTGAAACACTGAAGCGCTCACCGAAAATCTCCTGCACGTCCTGGCGCGCTTCGACACGTTTGATTACGGCTTGGAAGGCATTGATTAACTGAAAAATCCCGACCTCGCCCGGCCGAAGCGGGCCGTCCGGCGGCGGCGTGGCCCCTTCGCGCGCGAAGATCTGCTCCTGTTCCAACTCCCTGCGGTGCAGGTCGGCCGCCGCGTCCTTGAATTTTTTGTATTCGATCAGTTGCCGGATCAGCTCCCAGCGCGGGTCGTGTTCGTCGGCATCTTCTTCCGGCGGCTGCTGATCGGCCGGCAAGAGGCTGCGGCTTTTCCAGTAAATGAGATTGGCCGCCATAACGACGAATTCGCCGGCCAGATCAATATTCAACTCCCTGAAGGCCTGTAGATATTCGAGGTACTGGTGTGTGATGCGCTCGAGCGAGATGTCGTAAATGTCGATCTCGTCGCGCTTGATCAGGTAAAGGAGGAGATCGAGCGGCCCCTCGAAAATCTCGAGCCTGATTTTGTAATCAGTATCCATGCGTGGCGCGGCAGAACTGTAGTGGCAGGCGTGTCGCCTGCAAAATGCCCGCCGCCGAAGCGGCTGCGGTCAGAGGTGCGATCAGCGCGCGTACTTCCGGTGCACCCAGACGCTGTTCACAATGCCGAGCCCGAACATGATCATGAGAACAAAAGAGCCGCTGTAGCTGATCAACGGCAACGGCACCCCGGTAATGGGCAGGATCGAGATTGTCATGCCGACGTTTTGAAAAATATGCGTGAAAATGAGTGCCGTGATGCCGACGACGAGCAGTAGCCCGAAATTGTCTGCCGCAAAAAAGGCGACAAACAGACAAGTCAGCAGCAGCAACGCGAATGCGCCGATCAGAAACAATCCGCCAACAAATCCCCATTGCTCGCCGATGGCGGAAAAGATGTAGTCGTTGTGCACCGCGGTCGCGGGTAAAAACCCGAGCTCAATCTGCGTGTTGGGCGCTTTAAAACCTTTCCCGGCCCAGCCGCCAGAGCCGATCGCAATCAGCGACTGGTTGATCGCCCACGAAGCGCCTTGTTTGTCTATGTCCGGATTGATGAAAGCCGTGATCCGCTGTTGCTGATAAGGCTTTAAACCCAAGTGAATCGCAATTGGAACAAAAGCGATCCCGATCAGAACGACGCAGATCAAATAGCGCAGCGGCAAACCCGCGGCGAAAAGCAGCGCGAGCAGCACCGGCACCCAAATGATGACCTCGCCAAGATCGGGCTGCAGTAAGATGAGCAGGCAGGGCGCACCGGCAATGGCGCCGCACAAAAGCAACCGCAGCATCGGATGCATTTGCCGGAATTGGCTGAGGAACAGCGCCATCACCATGATCCCGGCGATGACGGCAAGTTGTGCCGGTTGAAAGTTGATGGGGCCCAGATGA
>DATDFJ010000316.1:0-3543 GCA_036522675.1 Chthoniobacterales bacterium
GACGGTCTGAGCCGGTGCGTCAAAATCGTCGAGAAGACCAACGGCTCGATCACCTCCACCCGCAAATTTGTCTGGTGCGGCGATGAGAAATGCGAGTTCCGAGATGCGAACGACGCCGTGACATTAATGGCTTACGCGCAAGGCCAGTACGTTGGCACGAAGTATTTTTACTTCCGCGATCATCTTGGCTCGATCCGCGAAATGATGAGATCCAATGGCACCCTTGTTGCTCGTTTTGACTACGATCCCTGGGGAAGATCGACAACCGTGCTCAACACCATTGTGCCGGATTTCAACTATACCGGCCTTTACCGTCACTCCGCGAGCAATCTCGAAATGGCTGTACATCGATTCTACGATCCAGAATTGGGCAGGTGGATAAATCGAGACCCGATTGGAGAGGGTGGCGGCGTCAATTTGTACGGGTACGCAGCCAACGTGCCGCTCCGATTCACAGATCCGCTCGGCCTGCTGGTCGACGCTTACTTCAATGTACAGCAGGGGCTTCTGAGAGTCGTTGATCGCGATATCGGGGCAAGTATCACGCTTCGTGCTGATTCCGGCAAACAAGGAACTGAAAAGAATAACAACCCCGCTTACGAGAACAAACAAAATGGTCCGATTCCCCGCGGCGATTACGAAATTCTGAACCGGCTGTACAACGAATCCGATAACTGGAGTGAACTCGATGAATTGCAAGCTTCGGGCATCCGCGTTTGGGCGTTAGACATGTTGGATGACACTTCACGCGACGATAAGGGCGCTGGGCGGGGTCAACTCCGGCTTCACCCTTACTCGGGCACAGGCTGTGTTGTATCACAGGATTTGCAACGATGGCGTATGATGAGAGACATCATTAACCGAACGAAAACACTAACTGTAAATGATGCGAATGGTATTTCGCGGACTTTGTTCGGTAACATGCACGTGTTTTCAACCACGTCGCCACGCGCGATTTTTCGATGAAGTTACCTCGTTTGCTTGCGTGGTGCCAAGCATCAGCCCTGATGCTCGCTGCGTGCGCCGCGCCGCGAGTCGCGACGGTTTCGACCGATGACAACTTTCGAATTGGTGGAGCCGTCCTCAACGCCGCTGCTGAGCATCATTTCGCGTATCGCGAAGCGGTGCTTTCCGCATGTGCGGGCAACCACGCGGCACTGCTTGAGCTGCTGTTGTTTAGCCGAAAAACTGACGGCGAAGCTAGTTTAGATCACGGTATGGTCTTGCTGGCATTAAGGCAGCGTATTGGTGTTGAGCACTTCGACAATGTTTCTCGCTCCCTTGACGTTGATCAAAAAAGGGAAATAGAGTCGCTGCTCGAAACGTCTGAAAAATTTCACCGAGCAACCGTTGAAACGTTAACTCGCCCGCACGACTAACGTAACCGGCGTGTCAGGTCCTACCGGCGCATGTGTCGATAGAACGATCAGGACGAAGAGGCGCCAAGCTGGACCGAGCGTCATGATACGATAATGCGCAAGCGAAAGATAGGCCACCCCTAAATCTGCCCAATCGAGTGAGGTTTTGCCGCGCAAGTCTGTCCTGATTCTGGACAAGTCGTAGCAGTCCCCCGCGCTTTTCAATCCGTGCCTAATTGCGCGTTCATTCGGTCGAAGCGCGCGAGACGCGCTCTTTGCCCATGACTTCGAGCATGTGATAGAGCCTCGGGCCGACGGTGCGTCCGGTCGCGGGGACACGCGCCGGATGGACGAGGTCACCGGTTTTGCAGCCGAGTTTCTGCGCGAGCGTTTTTAACGCGGATTCGATTTGTTCGAGGTTCTAATTGTCGATCTTGGCGAGCTCATCGCGTAGCGCACTTGATCGCGTGGCCGCTTCGGGACGGCTTTTTGGCGACGCGGAATTCGAATGTCTCCCCGGCTGGTCACCTTTCGCCATCGCCCGGAAGGGTCACCGCTATCACGGCTACTTGGCTTCCCGCGTCGTCGTCGATCAAACAGGCACGCATCCCGGCCCGGTTGAGCCGCCAGCGCCGCCGCCGCATCCCTAATCGCCTGGTAAGCCTAGACGCGGAGATCGATCGGCCGAGCATGTCGTCGCCCGACCGAGCTTCGGGGCTGCCAGAAGATCGACATGGAGCAAAGCGCGCAATTTAGACGAAATAAGTTTCGCAATACTTTGCGAACTTTCGTCTAATCATAGTAGATGACATAACGATTCCGACCATGGGCTATCTTGGATCACCGCGGCATATCGTCGAGATGATCGCGAACTACATCCGTGCGAAGATAACTGGGGAATCCGTTGATCCTCCCGACAGGATTGATCGCCAGCGGCAGATTGTCGGATTGATTCTCTTCATAATCTTTATTGGTTTGCCCGCAGCATTCCTTCTGCTGTGGATGTACTTTCCCGATTTCGCGGCGAGGCTCTTTCGATGATTGCGTTCAACCTCAGCAAGGTAGCACATCCGTCATCTAACCAGCCGATGAAGCTAACGGCCCCATTGCGATGCAACTTCAGGGTGCTTGCCACGGCACCCTGCCGTGGCTTATCTCTTTCTCGTTAGGCCCATGCAGTCGCGCGTCGTAGCTGGTCTTTTCGTGGCGCTGTTGGTGCGAAGCGTCACGGCTGATCAAACATACGGTTCCGGCTATGAGCCGAAGCCGCCCGTTCCGTTTACTTCCGCGTACAAAAATTACCAGATACTCCCCGGTACGATTTCGCCAGATCAGAGTTACGCGTTCCTATATCCCAAGCGATCAGTTTTGTTTGACATCCATAACCCCCGCCTGTTCTTGGCAGCGCTCGATCCATTTCGCATACTCTCCCGCGTTCCGACTGGCCGCACCCTTCTGACTGCGAATGCTCGAGGCTACTACGCCGCGAGCTGGTCGAGGGATTCGTCTATCGCAATTTTCGTTGCTGGCAGTCGCTGGGGACCTGAGAAGGTTTGGGTTTTGCAGCTTCGCGATGGGAAAGTCGCGAGCCGGGCCGATTTAACCGCTGAAGTCCGACAGCAGCTGCTGCCGGCTTACAGAAAATCACACGCGAAACCTTACAATGACTACTACGATTTCGTCTTCGATGAAGATCACGAGGATACTGCTAGTTGGACGCTTGATGATGCGGATCACGTCGTCATCGACACCGTTTGCACTACCGACCCAAAAGAACTCGATCCGCATGGCTGGACGGCAGAGTTTAAAGGCACCTGGGATGTATCAGACGCCAAGTTTATCCAACAATCTATTGCCCGTATCCCGCCAAGGCCTAACCAGACGCTGGAGCGAACCGCTGACCGGCGCGACAATTTATTTTCGATGACTTCAACACTGAACCCCGAAGCACCGCTCGCTCTCGTCAGCGGTCGCTCAGCTTGTTCACGTTAGGTCCATGAACGCCATCCGAGTGATGACAGGCCTGTTTTTGATCGGCACTGCCGCTTCGGCAGCACCACGTCCGATTGGCGAGACAGATCCTGCTTTTGTCGCTCGCACAATTTCGGTCTCGCCCATGAGCAAGGACTCACGCGTGCAGGCTCATCTTACAGATTGCACGCTCATCATTGATCAGACCATCCCA
>DATDFJ010000317.1:0-5035 GCA_036522675.1 Chthoniobacterales bacterium
ATAAATGGCGAACACTGCGCCAATGACGATCAAGACGGTCGGGACCAATGCCAAGGTGTAACCGGCGACCATGAGACTGTAATTCCACGGCAAGCGCGCAATCAGCTCCGAAGTGCCAGCGCAGAGGCCGTCGCCCCACAGCGTAGAATAAATTCCATCGGGAACGCCGTTGAGACCGCTAAACAGCGGCGCGATCAACGAGCGGCCAAACCGCAGGTAATCGGCCACGGTCCGGTAACCGGGATCCTGCCACCACGCGAATCCGCTCCGGATATCCCAGTTGCCGAGAAACGGCGTACCGAAATGCTGCCAGACGCGGAGATAATGCCAGCCGCACACCGCCACAGAAACCACGAGCATGAGCGCGAGCGTGCGCAGCCACGCGAGGAGCGGCGCTCGTTGCCTGCGCAGACGCACTGCGCACGCGAAAACAAGCGGCGGAACAAGCAAGACGCTTGTGGTCTTGGTCAGCATCGCCGCGCCGACGAGCAGGCCGAGAATCGAATACAGCGCAGTCGACGGCGGGCTCCGCTTGAGCGCAAGTATGCCGACGTAAACGGCCGCGCTCACCAAAACCGCGGCCAACGTTTCGTTCGTCACAAAGTGCGACAGATAAAGCTGCATCGGCAGGAATGCGGACAGGACTAGTCCGACCAGCTGGAGCGCGAGGCGATCGGGAAACAGCTGGCGCAGGGCAAGAAACACGAGAGTGAAATTTGCGATGCCGCAAAGCATCGTCACCACGCGCAGCACCACGATTGCCGAAGCGTCGGCTGTCGATAAGTGGAACACCGAGAGCGCGAGTGCCGAGAGCAGGTAATAGAGCGGCGGCTGGAACATTTCGAAGCCCTCGTTAGGCAACGGCAATGCGCGCCGTTCCTGGACATATTTAATATAATTAAGATGCGCCTCCGAATCGAAACCGACGCGAAACGGCAAAGCGCCGGCGTTATGCCAGAACAAGACCAGCCAAAGACCTGCGAGCAGAAGAAGTGGCAAAGTTGTCTGCAAAAATCGCGCGCTCGGTGGTGAGAATCGCAGCCGCTGCCATGCGGCGCCGCCACCGAACAGACCAACGGCTGCGATCGCGGCGAAAAGCAACCAAAGTGGCCACACTTTGGACAAAGCCGCGCCGGTTTGTTCGCCGCCGATGATCGGGTTGCCAGCGCCCGGCAGCATCGGCGTCGAGGCAAGCGCGGCTTTTCGCCATGATGACCCGGTGAACGACACGTCCCACGTCGCATTGCTTCGCACGTTGAACTGATCGATTGTCAACGCGAACCACAGCACGGGCGGCGCGCTGTCGTTAAAAACGCGAGCCTCGATGATGTTTTCGCCCGAGCGCAACACGTTTGCCACGTCCGCAGTCGAGATGCCTTTCCAATTGTGGCTCGGCGCTACTTCGACGCGGCTCCCGTTTATTTGAACCTCGAAACGTTTGGCTGCGCGGATGGCGAGTTCTGCTTTGCGTGCCGGATGATCGAGCGTGAACGATCGGCGAAAGATTGCATCGAGACTCGCGATAGTGTGTGCGCGGGCATCCACCGCGGCGGGGAAACGAATCCACTCGGCCCGACGGTCGCGCGGCAGAAAAGCAAAGTCAGGAGCGCGGATGCAACACCAGCCGATCGCCGCGCCTGCCGCGCCGGTGATAGCAACAATCAGAACCGTTCGATGCCAGGTTTTCAGAACTGCACGCTACTAAATCGCCGGTAAGATCGACAATCACACGCGGCGGGCGGAAACGAATTAATGATCAGCGCGTGTGGCGATGCCATTCCTGCCGCGCCGCTCCGATCAGTGGGACGAGCGTTTTAAAAAACTGGAGCACGTAAAGCAAATAAACCGCCAGCGCGATGAACTGGGCCGCACTCAGCCAGATATGACCGTTACGCGCCGTGAAAAATCCGGGGTAGCGCCGAATTAACAACGCGGAGACGAGATTCAAGACGAAAAGACCGGGGACGAGCAGGATGATGTTGAGGCGTTGATCGCGCCGAACGACGGCGTAGAGCCGGCTGCTCGCTTCGCCCGCGGCTTCGCGCTCGCGCGCATGGATGAGGCGGAGATCGTAAATGAAAAGCAGCCAGACGAGCGCGGCGTAAAGCGCGCCGATGGCAAACCAGCCATGGGGATTATTCAGGCGCGTGAAGACGAGCGATTGAGCGAGCGCGCAGCCGATGTAAAAAAAATTGTGCCCGAATTCCAACGGCCAGCGGATCAGCGTGAGCGTGTGCACGATCGAGCGCGACCAGAAGATCAAGATAATGAGCAAGCCGGCGGCGGCGTAAATCCAAAAGGCCCATTGCGCGAAGGTGAAGACCGCGCGCGCATTGTCGATCAAGAAAAAGAGCGCCACCCCCTGGATAATGCTGGCCAGGGTGAGCTCGACTCCGATGACGATGGAATCGAGATCGCGACGTTCTTCGTCCACAATTGGCAGTCGTAATCAAGCTGCATCGGGGCTGTCAAGCAGGGCTGCGCCTTTCGGCTTACCAAGACAAAACCGGCGCACGCGAACACGTGCGCCGGTTGACAACAAGCTCGAGGTTGCGAACTCGGATCTATTTAGCCGCCGCAGCGTATGGTTTGGAAGGTAATCGGATCGCTGATCGATCGGCCGTTCCTCGCCACCGCCTTGACGGTCGCCGTGACATTCACTTCGTCGGGATACGTCGTAACGACGGTCGGATCCCTGCTCAGCGGCGTATCGAAAATGCCATCACCGTTCAGGTCCCACGTGTATTGGACCTTGACTGAAGGTTGCACCGTGGCGGTCAACGTCACGTTAACGACGTCCCCGCCCTGGCACTGCTGATCCACGACCGACGCAGTCAACGTTGCCGCTGACGCGTTTGGGGTGCTGGCCAGCGCGAAGCCGGCGATGATCAGGCCGAGGAGTGCAGGTCTGAAGATTTGTTTCTTGTTTTTCATGGTTGTGATGTTTTGGGTTATTGAGCTTTGGTTTGTGCGTGTGGGTGTTTTTGTGTTCGCTCCCGATACGCGACCTGCTTTGCGCGGCAAAAGCGAAAAGGTTACAGCGTTGTAACCGTGTGTCACCATGCGGGGGCGCCCGGTTCAGCATTCGCGTGCCTGGAGGGATTCGAACCCCCAACCTTCTGATCCGAAGTCAGAAGCTCTATCCGGTTGAGCTACAGGCACAGGAAAAAGCGTCAGCGCGCTTTGGCAATCGATAGCCGCGACAATATCTCCTGTCGAATTGTGAAAAAGCGTGCTTTCGCCGCGGGAAAGGCTCACTATGCCCTCGCCATGAAGCTACTCGCCGCACTTTCGATCATCTGCACGCCAATCCTCCTGCTCGATAATTCGCCCCAAGCGCTTCCGCGAAACATCAACATGAGCAAACGGCATGGCAACGAAGCCGAGACCGCCATGGCCGTCTCTCATACCAATCCGTTGCTCATCACCACGGTCTCCAACATCGAATCCGGTGCTGGAACCTTTCATGCCTGGAGCACCGATGGCGGACGCACCTGGAACAACGACATCATCGCCGACGGCGACGCACTTGGGTTTTCCTGCTGTGATGGACAACTGGCCGCAGATGATTTTGGGAATATTTTCTTCGTGTATCTCTCCTCATCGATTGCGGTGAAGATGGCGATTTCAACTGATGGGGGCGCGACTTTTCAACCGCTGCCATTTCTCGATTTGCCGTTTGGGCTGCCTACTGGCCCGTGGCGCAGTCTCGCGCAAATCGGACAACAGGTGAGCGGTGATCAGCCCTCCATCGCGGCCGGCGCCGGCAGCGTCTGGATTTCATGGACGGCATCGAATGGAAGCGTGCAGGCCAGTGGCGCGCCGGTAACTGGACTTGGTCAGGTGGGCACCTTTAGTCCGGCACAACGCGTGTCGGGTGCGAACGGTCTCGGCGATTATGGCGACACCGCGATCGGGCCTAACGGCGAGGTTTTCATTGTTTACCAAACTCCCACTGGAGGCGAAGGACCGGCCACGGTTTATGGCGCGCTGGACCCGGACGGTCTTGGCCCGCAGGGTTTCGGGCCCGGTCAATTAATTGTTACCTCGAATGTGGGCGGCTTTGATTACATCCCGGCGCAATCCGGCCGCTCGGTTGATATCGAAGCTGGCCTCGCCTGGGACCGCACGGGTGGTCCGCACAATGGCCGTCTCTATTTCATCTATACGTCGGAAGAGCCGCAGGAGAGCAACGACACCGACATTCAGTTCCGTTACTCCGACGATAAGGGCGCGACTTGGAGTAATTCCGTGCGCGTGAACGATGACGTGGGCACGACCAGTCAATTCAATCCGAGAATCTCGCTCGACTCGACGACCGGTAACATTGCGATCGCGTGGTACGATTGCCGCAATGATAAAGGCGATCACGGCTTCGGCGACACGAATGGCCAGCCTAACGATGACACCATGATCTACTCTACGGTCAGCAAAGATGGCGGCGCAACTTTCTCACGCAATCGCCGCCTCTCAGCCGCGGCCTCGGACGACAACGATGCCGGCAGCGGCGTGGACTACGGCGACTACAGCGGATTCACCTTTTACAACGGTCGCCTCTATTTCTCCGCCGCCGATAATTCGAACTCGACCGGCGACAATCCCGACGGGACACTGCACGAATTCGATCTCTACGTGGCGCCTACGGGTGCCCGCTGACGGCGAGACGAGTTAAAGAGGCTTACAACCGAGAACCAATTCTCATTTTGTAACGGCTGTAACCGTTTAACATTTTCACTTCGGCCTGCCCGCCGCAGCTTGGCGAACCCGGGTGGCCGACGGGACTCGAACCCGCAACAACCAGAACCACAATCTGGGGCTCTACCATTGAGCTACGACCACCATGCCCGAAGCGATGGAACTTAGATTTTTGCGCCCGGATTGCAAAGCCAAACGGCCCGCCGGCTGGCACGCTCCCGGCTCTTTCAAAGCTGCGTGCACGACAATATTGCAACTGCGGGCCGACCGGTTATGATTCCCGCTCGTTGTCGCATGAAGAGGCTTGGCCGGATTTTCGTCGTTCTCTTCTGCTTCTTGC
>DATDFJ010000318.1:0-7714 GCA_036522675.1 Chthoniobacterales bacterium
CGCTCGGCGAAATCGCGCAGCCGCGCGGACGTGTGCGACCACAGCAGCAAGAGCGAGATCGCGACGGTGAGGAGAAAATTCCACAGCAACAGCCAGTAGGTGCCTTCAAAATAGGCGTCGGATTTTTCTCGCTGGTCGCGCGGCAGCGTCGCCAGCCAGACCTGCGTGGCTGCAGCCGGATCGAAATTCGCTTGTGCTTGGACTACGTTGCCGCTCGGTGACGGCGAAACAGCCTGAGCGTGCGCCGCCACCGGACCGGCCAGGACAAGGCCAAGGACGAGCGATGACACGATGAAGCTTTTGAGCATGTCCCAATTCATACGCAGCCGATGCCGAGAAAAGAAAGCACAGCCTGCAGCGTTCGGCGCGCCGGCATTATGCTGGACGCGGAACTTTGCCAGACACAAACTGAATTCATGAAACTGGCGGCATTGTTGATCTGGTCAGCTTTTCTCGCCCCGAGTCCAGCCTTTTCAGCAGCTGAAACCCAAACTCCAGACCCCGCGCTTTACGGGCCGTATCCAGCCAACTACAAAGAAATCGTGACCGACTGGCTGCAGACGCAATTGATCGACCCCTCGAGCGCCCGCATTGAATGGAAAGGCGACCCACAACCGGCCGACTTGGGCAAACAAGGCCAACACCTTTATGGTTATCTCGTCAGCTTCACCGTCAACGCGCGCAATCGCTTCGGCACATACACCGGCAAGCAGGAACATGGCGCATTGATTCGGAACGGAGAAGTAGTTAAAGGAATCGGGTTCGGATACTAAAATGAAATCAACTAGACACTCGGCGGCGCGGGAATCGGGCCAAATTTTTGGCGTTCTGATTGTTTTAGTGCTGGTGATCGGGGTCGGCTTTTGGTGGCTCTTTAACCAGCGAAACACGATGCGTGCTGAAGGACGCGCCTTTGGGCACGAAGTGATGCAGCGCCTCGTCATCAATCACGATGCGAATTTTCTCGCCAACAGCCTCGGCCCGCAGGCGAAGCTCGATTTGCCGCCGATGGCGCAGCAAGACATGATGCAAAAATTGCAGCAGCTCGGCGCGCCGGTCGGCCCGCTCAATGTGCAGGGCGACATTTATTTTCAATCGCAGTTTTTTGAACCGCATGGCAATTTCACCGCGCTGCTCAATTATCCCACCGGCGCGATGCGAATCGACATCGCCACTTCGCATCCCGTCAGTCGCTGGCAGATCGACACGATCGGCCTCAGCAGCGCGGCGCCACCGTAAGATTGTCGCTTACCGTCCCACGACACCTACAGATGACTTGTTAGACTTGATCGGTTTAACCGATCAAGTTTGTCAGGCCGCTTTATTGCGCGAGCAGGCCGTCCAGTGAATCGAGACAGATTTGCGACCAGCTCTCGAGCGACTCGCGACGGGCGAGCAATTCGTCTCTGTTCAGAAAGGCGACGTTGGTAATCATCGCTTCGCGTTTTGCGACCTTCGGCTCCGCCAGCTTGAAAACATGCACGATGCCCAGGTGGACCTGACCAACTTCCGTGCGGTCGTCATTGATCAGGCCGACCACACGATTTTGGAATTTAGTGAGCAAATGAACTTCCTCATGGACTTCACGTTCAACGACGCGGTTGTAATTTTCTTCGTCGAGGTGAAAAAGGCCTGCATCTCCCTCGTTTAAGTGCCCGCCGACGCCGATCGATCCTTTCGCCACCAGTCGCTGCTCACCAGCTCGTTTGCCGCGGACATAGTAAAAGAGCCTGTCGTCGTGCACGAGCAGCACGTAGGGAATCAGTTGTTTGTAGCTCGTCTCATTCTCAGCTTGCTCGCGCCGCAGGAAGAAATTGTTTTCATGCGAGAGGATTGCGTCCAAATATGTCCGCGGTCCTAACTTCAACCCTTGAAAACTGCCAAGTTGATCGAATAACGATCGCGGGACGACCAGAACGTTTTCTTGAGCTGGGTTCACTCAAAACGAATAGCTGACGCCGACCTGCGGGCCGATGAGGTTGAGACTTGGATTCGGATCGGTCTGTCCGCCGTTGGAGAGATGCTGATAGAGAATTCCCGCGTTCAGTTTCCAACGCGCGTTCACGTTGTAGGTCACCCCGATCGCGCTCAAAATATTGAAGGTGAAATCCTGCCCCTGCGCGCCGGGAATAGTGGCGTGACTGTCGATCCAACCAAGGCCGAGACCGAACGACACGTAAGGAAGCAAACGTGACCCCGGCGGCACGAAATTGTAACGCACTCCAAAATTGAGGCCGAAATAACGATTCTCGATGCCGCGGAAGATCGGTTCGGCGATCGCACTAACGTAAAACTGATTGTAACCGCGCAACCAATCGTCGCGGTCCATCACGCCCCAGCGAACACGCCCGGTTAGAAATTCCGCGCCGATTTCGTAGCTGTGCGGGCTGTTGATGAAACCGAGCAGGTAACCGGATTCAAGCGCGAGCTCGAAACGTTCGGGATTGAGCTGCTCGATCGACATTGCCGCTGGTTCTCCGGTTCCGGCGAATGTTTGTGAGACCAGCGCGAACGCGGCAACAGCGCAAAACAGTTTCATGCGGCGGGCGCTACGATAGGAGCGCTTGATCGGATTGCAATTTTGGCACAGAGCCGCGCTGCGGCGTCTGGGCGCGGCGCGCCGACCTACCGCGCAAACTCTGCGAGATCGACAGGCAACGGGCTCGTCCACTCAGCTTCGCCCGCAACGGCGAGTTTGGTCGCGTGCAGCGCATGGCGCGGCAAAAGTAATCGGCCTGCCAGCTCGTCGGTCCAGCCGGTCTCGATAAACTGCAGATAAAGCTGCTCGTCAGGCCCATAAATTTTGTCGCCCACAATCGGGTGACCGAGCGAGGCAAGGTGTACTCGAATCTGGTGGGTGCGCCCGGTCCGAGGTATCGCGCGAATCACGCTGAACTCTCCGGTTGTCGATCCTTCGACTGCGCTCACGACAGGTCTTGTGAAGCGTCGCTCCACACAAAACTCGGTCTGCGCCGGCGCGCCGTTTCGATGGATCATTTGCTTTAGCCAAATGGCTGAGGACCGATGTTTGCCTTGTCGATCCAGCGGCGCGTCCACGATTTTGTTCTCCCATTGGGGCCAGCCCCAAATGATCGCGAGATATTGTTTGTGTAGCTGTTGGCGCTGCATCGCCAAACCGAATCGGCGCGCGGCGGCCGAATTTTTTGCGACCAACACGAGGCCGCTCGTTTCCCGGTCAAGCCGGTTGACGAGCGAGACCTGTCCGCCGTTGGCGATTTCAAACGCGAGTAGTTCGCGCAATTGTTTCCAAAGCGTTGGTTGCCCGTCGGGCTTGGTTGGATGGGCGAGAAGGAACGGCGGTTTGTCTACGAGGAGATAATCGCCGGTCTCATCAACGATGCGGAAGTGGAGTGCTGGAGTAATGGAGTAATGGAGTGATGAAAATACAGGAAATCAAAACCGATTAGTCCATTACTCCCATATTCCATCACTCCATTGCTTCGCGACTTGACCTCAGTTGCAAAACCGCTTTACCTAAACCGCTCGCAACCGAACCAAAGGACGTCGCCTTGGATCTCAAAGACATCAAAGCCATCATCGACTTGATGAAGAAGAACGATCTCTCGGTGTTCGAGATGGAGAAGAACGGGTTTCGGCTGAAATTGCAAAAGGGACTCGGCGATCAGCCGGTGGTGCTCGCGCCGGCGGCAACGGCGGCGCCTTCGCCCGCAGCAGCCGCGCCGCAAACTGCGGCGGCGCCGGAAGCCGCTACCGAAGGCGGACCGCTGCGTGACATCGTTTCGCCGATGGTCGGCACGTTTTATCTCGCCGCGTCGCCCGACGCCGCGCCGTTTGTCGATGTCGGTAAACCCGTCGACGAAGACACGGTTGTCTGCATCATCGAGGCGATGAAAGTCATGAACGAGATCAAAGCCGAAACCAGCGGAGTCATCGCCGAAGTCGTAGCCGAGAACGGCAAACCCGTGCAGTTCGGCCAGGTGTTGTTTCGCGTCCGCTGATGTAGAGCAAGCTTCCAGCTTGCATTTTTCCTGATCGCAAGCGAGACGCTTGCGCTACGGCCATGTTTGAGAAAGTCCTAATCGCCAACCGCGGCGAGATCGCACTGCGCGTCATCCGCGCTTGCAAAGAACTCGGCATTCGCACACTGGCGGTTTATTCCGAAGCCGACGTCGATTCGATGCACGTCCAGCTCGCCGACGAATCGATCTGCATTGGCGCGCCACCGAGCAGCGAGAGCTATTTAAAGATCGACCGCATCATGAGCGCCGCCGAAGTGGGCGACGTGGACGCGATTCATCCCGGCTACGGCTTTCTCGCTGAGAACGCGCACTTCGCCGAGGTATGCGAGAGCTGCACGATCAAATTCATCGGCCCGCCGGCGGCAGCGATGCGGCTGATGGGCGACAAGAATGCCGCGCGTGTTTCAGCGCGCAAAGCCGGAGTGCCGGTCGTGCCGGGCAGCGACGGCATTGTCGATACGGAAAAGGACGCGATCAAAGTGGCGAAGAAGATCGGTTATCCCGTGATGATCAAGGCGGTGGCTGGCGGAGGTGGGCGGGGCATGCGCACGGCGCACAACGAGCCAAGCTTGATGGGCGCGTTTCACAGCGCGCGGCACGAAGCCGAAAAAGCCTTTGGCAACGGCGACGTTTACATTGAGAAACTGATCCTCAATCCGCACCACATCGAATTCCAGATCATGGCTGACAGTCACGGCCGCATCGTGCATCTCGGCGAACGCGATTGTTCCATTCAGCGCCGCAACCAAAAGGTAATCGAGGAATGCCCATCGCCGCTTATGACCCCGGGTTTGCGCAAGAAAATGGGCAACGCCGCCGTGAAGCTCGCAAAATCAGTCGGCTACCAAAACGCCGGCACAATCGAGTTTCTGGTCGGCGAAGACCGACATTTCTATTTCATGGAAATGAACACCCGCCTGCAAGTGGAGCACACCATTACCGAGGAGGTTTACGGCTGCGATCTGGTGAAGGAACAAATTCGGATCGCGGCCGGCCAGCCGCTGTCGCCGCATGTGGCCCATCCAACCGCGCGCTCCCACGCCATCCAGTGCCGCATCAACGCTGAAGATCCGGCCAATGATTTTCTACCTTCGCCCGGCCGCATCGCTTTTTATTATGCCCCCGGCGGCCGCGGTGTGCGCATCGACTCACACGCTTACACCGGCTACGTGGTGCCGCCGTATTACGATTCCCTCATTGCCAAAATAGTTACCATCGGTGCGACGCGGCTCTCGGCCATCGACCGGATGCGGCGCGCGCTCGAGGAATACTACGTCACCGGAATAAAGACGACGGTCCCGTTTCACGCTGCGATCATGCGCAATGCCGAGTTCCGCGACGGCAAGTATGATACCGGCTTCGTCGAGCGGGTGATGAACTCGGAAAATTTCGAGCTGGCCCACGCGCCCGGTCGTAAATTGCATCAGTAACAACATTGCGAACTCTGAGTGACTGCCGCCTCTACGGAATCCTGGACCTAGGCTACGTTGAGGCCTTGCACGTTCGCCGTGTGGCTGACGCGATGATCGAAGGCGGGGTCGATCTTATTCAGCTGCGCGGCAAAGCGAAGTCGGTCGATGAACTTGTCGATCTTGCCGGTGAGCTTCACGAAATTACGTCTTCCGCTTCGATTCCGCTCGTCGTCAACGATCACGCCGGCGTTTGCCAGAGAGTGATGGTGGAAGGCGTGCATGTCGGACAAAACGATGATTCAATTACCGTCGCGCGGGAAAAAGCCGGACGCGCGATTATCGTCGGCAAATCAACGCACAGTCTCGATCAAGCGCGTGCGGCAAAGGCCGAAGGCGCCGATTACATCGGCTTCGGACCGATCTTCGCCACGCCCACCAAACCTGATTACAAACCGATCGGCTTGGACAACATCAAACAAGCGCACGCAGACGTAACGCTGCCGATCTTCTGCATCGGCGGAATCAAGATCGACAATCTTAAGCAGGTGATCGCTGCCGGCGCGCACCGTGTCGCGATCGTCTCCGGCTTGCTGAAGGCGTCAGACATCACGAATTATGCTCGCGATGTAAAGCGAATGCTGAATTCGTCATTCGTCATTCGTCATTCGTCATTCTGATCATGTCTGTTCTCATACTCGGTTCGATTGCGCTCGACACGGTCAAAACGCCGATCGAAGAGCGCAGCGATCTCTTAGGCGGCTCGGCCTCCTACGCAGCGGCGGCGGCAAGTTTCTTTTCGCCGGTCAAGCTCGTCGGCATCGTGGGAAGCGATTTCCCGCAGTCGGAGTTCGATTTCTGGCGGGCGCGCAAGATCGACATCGAAGGAGTGCAGCGCGTCGAGGGAAAAACGTTTCGGTGGTCCGGCGAGTATTCGTGGGACCTGAATACGCGCGAGACGCGCTCGGTTGCGCTCAATGTCTTCGAGAACTTTCAGCCGAAGTTGCCGGCGAGCTATCGCCAGACTGATTTTGTTTTGCTGGCCAATATCGCGCCCTCACTCCAGGCGCACGTGCTCGAGCAAATGGAGCGGCCGCGCTTTGTCGTCGCTGACACAATGGATCTTTGGATCGAGACTACGCGTGCCGATCTGGATGCGCTGTTGCCCCATGTCGATCTTTTGATCCTCAATGACAGCGAAGCGCGCGAGATGACAAAGGAAACCAGTCTCATCAAAGCCGGGCGAAAGATCCGTTCGTTAGGCCCAAAGTATGTCGCGATCAAAAAAGGCGAGCACGGCGCGTTGTTGTTCGGTGACCAGCACGAATTTTTCAGCTGCGGCGCGTATCCGCTTGAAGACATCCATGATCCGACCGGAGCGGGGGACACATTCGCCGGCGGCATCGCCGGTTATCTCGCCGGCAACGTGAGCACGGTACGCTTTACCGATCTGCGCAAAGCCATGATTTACGGAAGCGTGCTCGCCAGCTTCGCGGTGGAAGCGTTCAGCTTGGATCGGCTGCGCAATCTTTCCATGGCCGAAATCGAGCAGCGTTATGAGACTTTCAAATTAATGAGCCAGTTTGAGGTGAGCGCTTGAGCGCCGCGGCGCCGCAAATTTATACGCTACTTTCGGGTGCCGGCCGCGATTAATCTATAACAGGAACAAGCGCACAGACCTGGCATTTGTAGCGAACGGCGGCTTCGCGTGCATTCAAATGCCGGAGCAAAACGCGCACAACAGAGGTAAATCAAAATGATACGCAAGTTAATGGTCACGTTAGCAGGGATAGGCGTGTCGTATGCACTTGCATTCGCCGCCAATCCGCCCGGAACCGGTCAGCCAAACCAGGAATGCGAAGACTTCGGTACGCATCCCGGCCATTCGGCCTCGGCGCCGGGCTCGCCGTTCAACGAGGACGGCGTTGCGGGAACCAAATACGCCGGCACACAGCCGCAAAACTCAAAGAACCCGCACTCCAACAGTCAGTACGACGTGGCGTGCTTCCAGCAGTTCCAGCGGCAATCTGATCCGGTGGCTCGGACCGGCAGCCACATCGCGAGCAACGGCCACGGCCATCAGAAATAACGTTCGGGCTCGCTAAGATCGACAACCCGTCGGCCAAATGCGTCGGCGGGTTTGTTGTTTTTATACTGCGGAGCAAAGCGCGCCCGAGAGGATTCGAACCACTAACCTTCTGATCCGTAGTCAGATGCTCTATCCAGTTGAGCTACGGGCGCGGGAAAGAGCAGCTAATTTGCGGAGGAAGCAGCGAGCGTCAAATCGCTGAGCAAAGCGGCATC
>DATDFJ010000319.1:0-12779 GCA_036522675.1 Chthoniobacterales bacterium
ACGAAAAGATCGGCCGCGCGATAAAATCGCGCCAGCTCGGCCGGCTCGGCGCAATAGCGGATCGAGCAGACGGCTTTGAAATTGCGCTGCAGTGCTCGCAGCTGCGCACGATGCGGACCATCGCCGATGACGAGCAGATGAAATTCCCCGGGCCTTCGACGCGCGAGCAGCTCGAAACTGCGAAATAGCGTGAGCGTGTTTTTCTCCGGCGCCAACCGTCCAACATAGAGCAGCAACTTTCGATTCGACCCCACATCTAACAACTCTCGCGTGCTCGTCCGATCGTCTCGGTCCGGATTGAAGATGTCGATGTTCACACCGAGGCCGACGACGTGAACATTGCGCACCCTCCAATTGCGCAATACTTCAGCGAGCGGTTCGGAAGCCACGCACGTCGCTTCCATTCGGTTGTAGAGTCGCCGCACATAGTCGCGGCCCAATTTCATGATCCGCCGGCCACCTGCGCGCCCGAATAATTTCGCCGCGCTGCGCAAATAAGCCTCGGTGAAATGCGAATGATAAAATCCGACCACCGGAATGTTGAGGGCGCGCCCGACCGCGATCGCTTTCCACCCAATCTGATACGGATCGCTCGACTCGAGAATGTCCGGTCGTTCGCGTTCGATAATGTTTTCGACTGCGCGCAAGTTCAGGAGCGCCCGATAACGGGAGGTTCGCGAAACCAATGGCGAACGAATCGAATAAATGCGCGCCCGTCCATTTACACTCACCTCGGTGTTCGGGCCGGGCACAATGAGCACATGCTCGTCACAAGGCGCGTACTTGTCGATGTAAACCGCCTTTTCCTGGACATAGCGCTTCACTCCGCCACTGAATGGCGAATAGAACTGGGTGAGGTCGCAGATCTTCAAAGCTGTTGTGGGTCAAGCGCTGCGCTTGCCATCAAACTCCGGCAGGTGATGCGCCTGCCCTACAAGTTCGCCCGGTCAAGATCGACAATTATTTTTCTCGTTCGCTCAAATAGCGTTCCGCTTCGATCGCGGCAGCGCAGCCCATTCCCGCCGCGGTCACGGCTTGTTTGTAAACCCGGTCCGAAACGTCACCGGCGATGAAAACGCCGGGATGTTTGCTTTCGACCAGGCGACTCGCAATCAAATACCCGTCGGGGTCCGTCTCCAGTTTGCCCTGGTACGCTTTCGTGTTCGGATCGTGACCGATCGCAACGAACACGCACGCCACCCGCAACTCCCGCTCCTCGCCTGTCTTCACATTGCGCAACATTACCGCGCGCATTTCGCCTTTTTGATCGGCCATGTATTTCGTCACCACCGTGTTCCAGATCGGCTCGATCTTTTTGTTCGCAAACACTCGGTCGGCCATGATCTTCGACGCGCGCATCTTGTCGCGGCGATGGATTAAAAACACCTTTGAGGCGAATCGGGTGAGGAACAGCGATTCTTCCGCCGCCGAATCGCCGCCGCCGATCACGCAGACCGGCACGTTCTTGTAAAACGCGCCGTCGCAAGTCGCGCAACTCGTCAGGCCGTGGCCGATTAGCTTCTCTTCGTTTTCCAAACCAAGATAGCGCGCCGACGCGCCGCTCGCGATAATGAGCGACTGCGTATGGAGCCATTCGTCATCCGCTTTGATGCGCACGTGCTCGTTGCTGCCGTCAAAATCCGTCACTTCCGCGTAGGAAAACCGCGCCCCGAATTTCTCGGCTTGTTTGTGCATATTGATGATCAACTGCGGCCCGTCGATGCCTTCGGGAAAGCCCGGGAAATTTTCCACGAGCGTGGTGGTCGAAAGCTGCCCGCCGGGCTGGCGCCCTTCGAGTACGAGCGGATTCAGGTTGGCGCGCGCCGCATAAATCGCCGCCGTCAATCCGGCGCAGCCGCTGCCAACGATGATCACTTTCTCCATGAGTTAACCTAGCACGCAGCGCAAGTGCGCCAATGTACCGCGCTACACCCTCACCTGGCACTGACGTGTCCTCCTCTCCCACAGGGAGAGGATTGAAATGAGGTCAATTGCTGGGCTCATCGGCGCGCGTAACCTGCGCGATGCCCGAGCTGGCGGAGGTCGAATCGTATCGCAAACAATGGGACGCCGGCCGCGGCGAAGTCATTGTCGATCTTGCACTGCATGTGCGGAACCGCGTCTTTCGCGAGACAAATACTCGCGACCTCCGCAACCGATTGATCAACGCGCAATACCTCAGTTCGGATCGCCGCGGCAAACGCATGCTCTTCAGATTTTCCGACGACAATTGGCTCGGCATCCACCTCGGCATGACCGGCAGGATTCAAGTGGCGCCGCCAAAATTCCAGCCGGCGAAACACGATCATCTCGTCTTGTATCAGCGGGAACGTGCGCTCGTCTTCACCGATTCACGCCAGTTCGGCCGCGTCCGTTTTCATTACGGCGCCGACGAACCCGACTGGTGGAAAGCCGACGCGCCCGAAATCATGTCGCCGGAGTTCAATCGCGAATTCCTCGACTGTTTCTTAGATCGACACCCCAAAGCTCCGATCAAAGCCGTTCTGCTTCAGCAAAACGGTTTCCCGGGAATCGGCAACTGGATGGCCGACGAAATTCTCTGGCGCGCAAAGGTCCTGCCGTCGCGCCGCACGCGCTCACTTCGCGCGCCCGAGCGCGCCGCGCTCCTGCGCGAAACAAAATTCGTCGTCCGCCGCTCCCTCGAAACTCTCGGCAAAGATTTCTCCGACCCGCCGCGCGGCTGGCTCATTCACCAGCGCTGGAGCCGCAGCGGCATTTGCCCGCGCCATCGCAGTCCGCTTTGTCACGCCACAGTCGGTGGTCGCACCACCGCCTGGTGCCCGCGATGTCAAAGATGATCGGGCGATCTTAAGCGACAATGTGCACGACGATCTTATGGAAACCGGTCGCGCCGGAGAACGGGCTGCGGTCGGGTTCCCATTCCTGGACGGTGCCTTCGCCGTCAGTCGCACGCACGACAATGACGTAATCACCCGGCTCATTTGCTGACCAGCCGTCGTGCGCGGCCCAGAGGGACCAGGCGAGGTCGCCGCCGGCATAATAAATGTCGGCGTCGTCCCACGTTTTGCCGTCGTCGAAGCTGAGCTCGACGCGCGAGATGCCGCGGTCGCCGCCGTAGGCGATGCCTTTCACTTCGATTGGACCGCGTAATTCGTGAAGCGAGAACCGAGATTCGTCATCGGGGACGTCGATGCGCGAGCGCGTCGGGGTGATGAAATCCGGGCCCCAGCCCTGGGTTTCGTAGAATCCTTTCGCATCATTCGTCACGAGCTCGATGCGGGTGAGCCATTTCACATGTTTTTCACCGAAGTAACCGGGCACGATGGCGCGCAACGGGTAGCCGTGACGATGCGGCAATTGTTTGCCATTCATTTCGTAGGCGAGCAGCGTGGTTGGCTCGAGCGCTTTTTCCAGCGGGATCGTGTCGGTGTAATTATCGACGCCGCAAAGGCGCACCCGCGCAGCGGTCGCGAATGGCGCGGCCGGATCGATTAGATCGTGCAAAGGCAAACCTTTCCACACCGCGTTGCTGATCAGCCCGGCGTCGAGCCCATTACTGATGCACATCAGCGTGGTCTCCTGCTCGACTTCGTTTGACCAGCCCTTCAAATCCTGAAAGCGATACGTCGCGCGATTCTGGACCAACCCATCGACCTCGAGGTGCCAAAGATCGACATCTACTCGCGGGTCGATCACGTTCTTGGTCACGCAATAAAACAACTCGTTAGGCGTGATCGGCTGGACGATGCGGCCTTTGTATTGCGTGCCGTCGTAACTGAAGCTCGCGGCACGATAAAGCCTGCGCAGCAACGCCGCACCGCCGCCGGCGATCAGCAAGCCGGCGCCGCCTAAAATTAACGCGCGACGACCAATTGCCGGGCTGAATTCTGCACCCTCGCTTACGGTTTTCGGCCGAGAGAGAAAACGAAACGCGCCAACGAGCACGCGCTCAAAGACAAACACCGATAAGGCGAAGCCGAGCAATGTGACCACGCGCCCGACCGGAATCGGAAAGCCGACGTAACTGGTGCCGAGCACCCGCCAGAGGGCGATTGTGAGCGCGATAATCGGCAGCAGGACAAATACCCCGATCGTTACGAGCGTGACGCGACGGCCGGGATCGCGTCGGATGAGCAAACCGAAAATCGCGCCGGCAACAGCGCCGACGACAAGTTGTCCGGCCATTGTCGATCCGACGCCGAGTTGTTTAAGATGATTGTAGCCGCCGACTTTTCCCATGAGCGCGAGGAACGGGCCCGGCGGAATAAAAACCGAAAGCCTATCACCGATGATCGCAAGCGGCGTCGCGACACCGAAAGACGCGACCAACAACATCGTCGCGGTCATTGCGATTCCAGCGATGAGGCCGGCGAGCAATCCGGCAAACAGCGCTTTGACTCGAGTCATTGATGGCGGCGATTATGAGTTGTAGAGGCGCTTGTGCCAAGCACCTGATGGATTGGCTCGGTGCTTGACACAAGCACCGCTACACCCGCTCAGCTGCGATCCGAATGAGCGTTGCCAGGATGCGCGCCCCGGCCACGAACGTTCCGCGCAGAGTGCCTGAAACTTTGGAAACACCGCCGATGCGGCGGCGATGGTTGACGGGAATTTCGAGAATGCGCAGAGGGGCGCGCGCGGCGCGCATCTGCATCTCCAGATTCCAGCCGTACGTTTTTTCGCGCATCCCGAGTTTCTCGAGCGCATCGCGGCGAATGGCGCGGAAGGGCGACATGTCGGTGTAGCGCACGCCGTACAAGATCGACAGTAACCAGCCGGCGAAACGTCCCGCGAAAATCTGTTGCAGGTTCATGCTGCCGGGCTCGCGTTGCCCGCGGGTGCGCGAACCGATCACGAAATCGTGCGTGCCGCGCGCGATCGGCTCGATCAATTGCGGAATGAATTCGGGGCAATCGCTGCCGTCGCCGTCGAGAAATACCACGATGTCGCATTGCGGCGAAATCGCGCGCACACCCGCGGCACAGGCGCAACCGTATCCGCGTATGGGCTCGCTCACCACCCTGGCGCCGGCGGCACGTGCGACTGCAGCCGTTCCATCCGTGCTGCCGTTGTCGGTCACGATTATCTCGTTCGGAATGGCCGTGGCAAAACATTCGCGCACAACGTTCGCGATTGGTTCTTCCTCGTTGAGCGCCGGGATAACGACGGAAACGAACATTATCGCAACACCAGCCACGCCGCCGTGAAGTAGATAACCAGCGCCGTGAAGTCGGCCAGCGCGAGCGTGATCGGGCCAGCGGCAATTTTCGGATCGAGTTGCCAACGATGGAGCACCGACGGAATGCCAAGGCCGTACAAGCAGGCGGTCACCAGCGACACGGCGATGCTGCCACCGATCACGAGTGCGGCAGACAAATCACTTCGCCACAACCACGCGATCGCCAGCACGAGCAGCCCACATCCGCACCCGAGCAGGAGTGCGGTCCCCAGTTCGCGCCGGAACGCGGTCGCGAACCATCGCCATGTGACCGAGGCGGAGCGCAGCGCCTGAATCGTGACGCTCATCGATTGAGCGCTGACTGCTTCATTGAGTCCGAGCACCATCGTGAGAAAAAACGCGATCACGAGCGCGCTCCCGAGCGTCGCTTCAAACGCGCCGGCGAGAAACGCAGACGCCGTGCCGGCTGCCACCGTCACGAGTAGCCAGGGAAACCGAAACCGGAACGCGCGCCACGGCGATGCGCCACGCAATTGCTCAAGGTGAAATCCGAGGGCCTCAAAAATGTCGTCGTGCACCGGCGCGGTCCCGCCGCCGCGGGATCGATCTTCGCGTTCGCCGGCCTGTAGGATCTCTTCGGCAAATAGGCTAACGTCGATCACTCCGAGGACCCGCCGGTGTTCGTCGACAATCGGGAACGCGAAAAATTTGTAGAGGACAAAAAACTCGCACGCGTCGAGCACGGTCGCGTTAGCGGGAATGGCGACAACGCGCTGGACCATGATCTGGCGCAGTGGCGTTTCGAGCGACGCGGTCAACAGCCGGCGCGTCGGCAAAACGCCGACGAGCCGTTTCTCGTGATCGATCGCGAAAAAGTAGATCACCCGCTCACCGATACCTTCGCGGCGGATCCGCTCGAGCGCTTCGGCGATGGTGGACTCGGCGTCGAGCAGCGGGAAATCTTTGCGCGCATGCTCGACTACGGGCGAATTGAAATCGGGAATGCCGGCCGGCTCAGGCATTCGCCACTTTTACCTGATGGACGATGCCTTTGCTCTTCAGAATTTGCTCGGCCTCGCTGAAGTAATCGCGCACATCGGTCTGAGATTTGATCCACTCGATGTAACGCTGGATTCCCTCGGCGAGATCGACCACAGGTTTGTAGCCAATGGCGCTGATTTTCGAGGTATCGCTCGTGAGGTGACGCATTTCGCCGGGGCGAAACTCGCCGCGCGCGACCGGTTCGATGTCGATCTTGAGAGCGGCGGAAATTGTTTCTGCGATCTCCCTAATGGGTGTGCCGTGACCGCTGCCGGCATTCACGGCCTGGCCGTCGAGTTTGTCGGTCTCGGCCGCGAGTAAGTTGGCGCGTGCGATGTCGTCGACGAACGAAAAATCGCGCGTCTGTTCACCGTCTTCATAAAGCACCGGCGGCAGGTCGTTGAGCAATCGGGTGCAGAAGATCGCGATGACGCCGGTGTAAGGATTGAACATGGACTGGCGCGGACCGTAGGTGCAGGAGTAGCGAAGGCCGATCGTCGGGATACCGACCTGTTTGCCCCAGAGGAGCACGAGTTTTTCCTGGTCGACTTTGGTGAGGCCGTAAACGGTTTCGCCGCCGACCGGCGCGTGCTCGGGCGTTGGAACGCTTTGCGTCACTTCGCCACAGATTGGGCAATGGACCTGCCAATCGCCCCGGCGCAGTTGCTCGACGGGGCGCACTGGCGGGAAAACGACACCATGCCTCGGACATTTGCCGGTGCCTTCGCTGTAAACCGCCTGCGAGCTCGCGACCACGATTTTTTTGACGGGCAGATTTTTCTCGCGAACGATCTCGAGCATCTGCGCTGTGCCTAACGAATTAACGTGGACGTATTTTGCAATCTCCGGCATGTAACCGCCGTAAGCGGCTTGATGAAAGACGATGTCGATCTTGTCGAACGCCGCGGCGACCGCGTCACGATCGCGCATGTCGCCCTGGACGAATTCGGCGCGCTCATTGATCCAGGCGGGCTTCCCGCGCCGGTGGGTTTGCGGTTCCAGATTATCAAACGCGCGGACGGTCCAACCCTGGCGCACCAAAAGATCGACAACGTGCGACCCGATCAGCCCGGCGGCGCCAGTCACAAGCGCGCGTTTCATATTTTCGACACGGTCGCCGCTAAAACTGGCGCTGCGCGACTAATCCGGAAAGAAACTGACGCGTGTGCGGCGCCACGTTAATTGTCGATCCTGCCGTTTCGCGGAGGAGTTCGTTACAAAGCCGGCGCAACGTCCGAGCGTCATCGACATCGTAGCCGCTGGGCAACAATTCGACCGGCAGATCCAGGGCCTCTGCGCGCTGAGCCGTTTGTTCCAAAACGCGCGCCGTGCTCCAGTCAATTTGCTCGAACAGGCGCCGGCGAAGCTTCTTTAACCCGATCAGATAATAACCGCCGTCATCGCTGGGCCCGAGCACGACGCGCTCGCCTTTGATCGCCAACAGATCCGCTGCACGGCTGTAGCATTCAGGCGCCACGGTCGGGCTATCGGAATCGATCAAGCAAACCGAATCAAAACCGACTCGGAACAGATCGTATGCCGCCGCAGTAAGACGTTCGCCAAAAGAGCCGCCGCGTTGGAGGAGAAGAGCGAAACTACCGGGAAGAATGTCTGTGTAATCCGCCTCCGCACCTTTTGGCGTATAAACGGCAACTCCGCGGGCGATGTTGCCGCTCGCCTGAGCAATTGCCGCGGTGGTGTCCCGTAAAAAGCAACGGTTCAACTCGGCGGCTTCGGCGGGGCGTAGTGGTGGGGTAAGACGTGTCTTAACTTCACCTGGCCGTGGTGCTTTTGTCATGACGGCAAGCGCGCAGAGGCCGTCGAGTTCAGTCCGCGGCGGCAGAGCCGGATCGAGAATCCGATGGGCCGACCTCATTCTCCGCTCGACCTTCTTAGCCTTTGCGGCAGAGGGCGTATTGATAACGGCCATCCCGCCAAGTTTTGAGTTCAATCCATGGGTGTGCTGCGAAAATTTTCTCGAATGAACTCGACGGAAAGACTTTCGCGGTCCTCGGCTCCCGATAACCATTGCCCGAGTGGGTCATGCTGGCCAGCAACCACATGGCGAACAGCGGAATCGATGCCCACACGGCATAACGCGGCTCAGCAATAAAACAGCGACCGCCCGGTTTCAACACACGATACATCTGCGCCACGGCGCGGGCCGGATCGGGCAAAATTGTGAACAGTCGTGAAGCAATGAGTACGTCAAAACTTGCCTGAGAAAAAGGCAGATCAAGCACGTTGACGCGCGCGAAGGAACAATTGTCTAGCTGTTGCAACATCGCGCGATGCCGCGCCCAAGCGAGCTGGTTCTCGGAACGATCAACGCCGGTAACGCAGATGTCTGGATAACGTTTGGCGAATCGCAAGGAATAGAAGCCCGGTCCACAGCCGAGCTCGATCAGGTGTGTTCCCGGTGGCGCGGTTCCATCCGGCCACAGTGTTGCGATCATCCGCAGTGTATCGTCGCGAAAAACGTGCTCCCGGCAAAATGCGTATAACCAGGCGACGTGTTCGAAAAGACTGTCCTTAGGGACGATGGCCGAGGTGGTCTGCGGGTTTGCTTTAGTTGGAGCGCTGGCTTCGATCGTTTTGCTGGTCGTGGCGGCGAGCTGCGGGTGCATGTGTCTTCAGATATTATTGGTTGTGCAGCTGCTGAGGTTTTTCACAAACGCCAATCTGTGATTTACTTTTTGCGACTCTCTTTTCATCATCATCAGGTTGCGAATAATATCGGTTTTCGGAACAGTGGCGCGGGCAAACTGTTGAGCAGAGCGATGTTAATAACATGTCCAATAGACGCGGACAATCATCGAGTGCCGAAAATTGACGCAAGTTCTGGACAGTTATTCGAAGCTGTTAGCTTGCTGCTGCTGACGGTTTAACAACGCAAAATAGCCAGGCGGGCACTGACAGCTCCGCCACGCAACTTGTGAAAGCACAAGAAGGCACCGCCGTTCACCAGACGTGTTTGTGATTCTGCCGAATCGGCTGCCGTGCAGATTTTCAGCGTTATGAGCGCGGACGGCGAGTTGACCGAAAGTGATCGTGCGAAGAAAGGTATGCGTTTACCAATGCACATCAGCGAGATTATCCGGTCCGATTCGCCGACATTTTCGTTCGAATTTTTTCCTCCCAAGACGCCAGAGGCGGCCGAGATCCTCTACCAAACCATCCGCGAGCTGGAGTCGTACGAACCGAGTTTTGTCAGCGTGACCTATGGAGCCGGCGGCTCAACGCGGGACTTAACTCACGATCTCGTTGAACGTATCCAACATACCACCAAACTTGAGCCGATCCCACACCTGACCTGCGTCTGCCATAATGAAGAGGAAATCCAAGTCATTCTGACCAGGTATGCCAAGGCAGCGATAGGAAACATTCTTGCGCTCGGCGGCGATCGGCCTCGTGATCTAGCCTACGACAAATCGCGCGAGTCGTTTCAACACGCGATTGATTTGGTGAGATTTATTCGTCGATTCAATGAGTCTGCACGTCATCCCGATCGCCGCGGCTTCGGGGTCGGTGTCGCTGGCTTTCCTGAAGGCCATCCAGCGACCCAAAATCGTTTAATCGAAATGGACTATCTTAAGGCAAAGGTCGACGCGGGGGCCGATTACATGGTGACGCAACTTTTTTTCGACAATCGCGATTTTTTCGATTTCCGCGAACGCTGCGCGCTGGCTGGCATTCATATTCCGATTATCGCCGGCATCATGCCGGTTACTTCAATCAAAGGATTGACGCGGATCGCGGAGCTCGCGAGTGGAACGCGATTTCCGGCGCGGCTTCTGCGCGCTCTGCAACGGAGCGAAAACGATCCTGAAGGCGTGCGCCGTGTCGGCGTTCACTTCGCCTTGGAACAATGTCACGACCTTTTGGATAACAATGTCGCGGGCATTCACTTCTACACGCTGAATCGTTCCGACGCGACGCGCATAATTTTTGACGGTCTTGGCATTCCTCGCCGCGGGAAAGAACCAACCCCTGCTGTTTAGCTGCTCAATACTAGCGGAATTTGCATGCAGCCGCCGAAGTAGGCAGAATCTCGCCATGCTGAAAGCGCGGCGCTGGCTCGCTCTGCAGGTCGCATGTCTAGGACTCGCGATCGCACTCGTAATACTTTTCATGTGGTCCTTTGCGATTGTCGATATCGTCGCGCGCGCGCAACTCCGGGTGATGGATTGGGGAGCGTGGGCCGTGATCGGCTATCCGCTTCTTTTTGCGGTTTGTTGTCTCTTGCTCTTACCGGGAGGCGTGCTCAGTATCGGCAGCGGCTTTTTGTTTGGCCTGTGGTGGGGTTTTGTCATCGTCTTGATCGGCAACACTCTGGCTGCTGCAGTCGCTTTTATGCTCAGTCGACGTTTGGGCCGGCGGTGGTTGGCGCCGCATATCCTTGAAAGCCGCACACTGAACATGCTGGAACCGGCGGTGGAACGAGAAGGCTGGAAAATCATTGGTTTAAGTCAATTGCACCCATTGTTCCCCGCAAGTTTGCTCAACTACTTCTACGGCCTAACGAGGATACCGTTCCGGACTTACATTGTCTGGACGTCGCTCGGGCGCGCGCCGGGGCTGTTCTTGTACACGTATGTGGGTACGCTCGGTCAACTAGGATTAAGCGTAGCGCGCGGCGAGAGCCATCCGCGGGTGATCGAATATTGGAGTTGGGGCGGGGCTTTTGTGATAAGTGTGCTGCTGTGTGTTGTGCTGATGCGACTTGCGCTGCACACGATACAGAACACGACCGCATCAAGCGCAGCATTAGCTCGGCAAAGAGGCCGTTCTCACCACGCGGTCTCTATATAACTACCACGAGTCTAGAATGTTATGGACATGATCCAGCTCGTTGATACCGCGTTGCAAGCTCGCCGCCGGGCTCACGCACCGTACTCAGGATTCGCCGTCGGTGCCGCGTTACTCACGAAAAGCAAAAAAATCTTTACCGGTTGCAATGTCGAGAACTTGTCTCTTGGATTAACTATGTGCGCAGAGCGATCGGCAGTTGCGGCCGCTGTCGCCAATGGAGAAAAAGAGTTCATAGCCATTGCTGTCGTCGCTGACTCAGCGGAACCGCCTCTGCCGTGTGGTGCCTGCCGTCAAGTCTTGGCTGAGTTCAATCCCGACCTCAAAATCATCGCATCGACCGCAGGCCGCATAGTTGAGGAGCTTATCCTCAGCGACTTGCTGCCACGGCCCAAGCAGGGAATCCTGGAAGCCTTCAAAGATGTTTAGGCTTCCAACGGAGTACGATGTCATTGTCGTAGGTAGTGGCCACGCAGGGATCGAAGCGGCATTGGCGGCGGCGAGAATCGGTAGTCGCACGCTTATGCTGACGCAGAACTTGGACACGATCGGGCAAATGTCGTGCAATCCGGCCGTAGGCGGCCTGGCCAAAGGGCACATCGTGAGAGAGATCGACGCTATGGGCGGTGCCATGGGACTAAACAGTGATGCCACGGGAATTCAGTTCCGCCTGCTGAATAGATCAAAAGGTCCTTCGGTACGTGCGCCGCGGGTCCAATGTGACAAGAAGGCCTATCAATTTCGGATGAAGGCAGTGCTTGAGCGGGCAGCCAATCTCGATGTAAAACAGGCTACAGCGTCAAAAATCATCGTCGAGGACGGTGCCGCCCGCGGAGTTGAAACTGATTTGGGCGTCAGCATTTTGGGCCGCAGCATCATCGTCACGTCTGGCACTTTCCTTCGGGGTCTACTCCATGTCGGCGAACAGCAGACCGCTGGCGGCCGGATGGCAGATGCCAGCTCGCGATTGAGCGAAAATCTCCGGCACCTCGGCTTTGAAGTGGGCCGGTTCAAGACGGGAACACCGTGTCGGCTGAATGCTCGATCAATCGTTTTTTCCCGGTGCGAAATACAATTGGGAGAGGAGCCGCCGCCGCGGTTTTCATTTCTCTCCGAACCGGAGTCGCACGCGAACGATGTATTTAGCCTCAATATCACTTCCGCGGGCGCGTTCCACGTGGAACAGCTGCCGTGCTGGATCACGCACACCACGCCTCGCACGCACGAAATCATCCGTTCGAACCTTGACCGGTCGCCCTTATACGCCGGGCGAATCGAGGGCACGGGACCCCGCTATTGTCCCTCGATCGAAGACAAGGTGGTGAAGTTTTCATCAAGGACTTCGCATCAGCTTTTTCTCGAGCCCGAAGGCCGCCATACCGAGGAGTATTACGTTAACGGGATATCGACCAGTCTGCCCTATGATGTCCAACTTGAGTTTCTGCACTCTATTCCAGCTCTGGAGAAGGCGGAGATCATGCGACCGGGCTACGCTGTCGAATATGACTATTTTCCGCCTACGCAGCTTTTTCATACGCTGGAAACGAAGCTTGTTCGCGGTCTCTATTTTGCTGGACAAGTGAACGGCACTTCTGGGTACGAGGAAGCCGCGGCACAAGGCCTAATCGCGGGAACGAATGCGGCGCTGCGACTCCAAAGTCGGCCCGAGTTTGTCTTGCAAAGGAGCGAAGCGTACATCGGCGTCTTAATCGACGATCTTGTGACAAAAGGCACCGAGGAGCCGTACCGTATGTTTACCAGCCGGGCC
>DATDFJ010000320.1:0-10146 GCA_036522675.1 Chthoniobacterales bacterium
TCGGCGATCAAACCGAACTGCGGAATTTTTTCTGGATCGAGTTCTTCTTTGTACCGAAACGCCACCGGCCGAAGCGACAGAAGCACGTCGCTCGCGTCCGACATGTCACGGATCTCCTGCTTGAAGCGCGCGGAGGAGGTCGTCGTGCCCAGCTTACCGGAAGAACCGATGTAAACAGGGATGCCGCCGGGCGTCGGCACGCCGTAAATACCGGCAATGGCCGTCCTAGTATGGGTTCCTTGAGTGCCGATACGGATCGTGTTGGCGTCGTTGCTCTGGCCTTGGTTGCCGATCTCGATATTATTGTCGCCGGTCGTGAGGTTGTAACCGGCTTGGTAGCCGACCGCGATGTTGCTGCTGCCGCTGCTGCTAAACAGCGCAAGGTCGCCGACTGCCGTACTATTGTTACCTATCATATTTCCGTACAACGCATCAACGCCAACTGCAGTATTGCCGCCCCCGCTCGTATTGCTGGTGAGCGCCAGATTACCCGTGGCCGTGTTGCCGCCGCCCGTTGTATTGCTAAAGAGGGCGCGATAACCCGTGGCCGTATTGGCGCCGCCGCTCGAGTTGGAGTCGAGCGCGTCTGAGCCAGTGGCTGTGTTGAAGACGCCGTCGATGTTGCTAGTGAGCGCACCAAACCCGGTGGCCGTATTATCGTTGCCGGAGTTGTTGGCGAGAAGCGCATCAAAACCGACGGCCGTGTTTTCGGTGCCGGTTGCATTGAAACGGAGCGCGGTAAATCCGATAGCGGTGTTGTCGAAGCCGGTGTTGTTGAGGAGCGCGTCCTCACCTAGGATAGTGTTATTGTTCGCGAAGCAGCCGTCTTGACAAACTGCTCGCGCGCTGGGCGAAAGCGTAAGCAAGATGATTGCAGCCACCGCCATAAAGGCAGCTGCCCCCCTGCTCAATTGAGCAGCTGAATGTGCCGGGACTCGGAATTTGATTTGAAACTTTGCGTTCATGTTGGCCTCCTCTAGTTGTCACGCTGTTTCAGGACAAATCGGAGCCTTTGTCAACACGAAAGGCCTACCAAGCGTCGCGCAGCGACGCGGCTACAAGGCGTCTGCTGCTTGCTGAACCAGCTCCCAGACGTTGCGCAGGTGTTGCTCGGTGGTGAGGACGTTGCCGAGGCCGATTCGCATCACGGTCTGACCGCGTAATTTTGTTTGCGTGATGTAGCCGCGACCAGAGGTGTTGATGCGCTCGACCATTTTCGTGTTGAGATTGTCGATCTTGTGCGAAGCGGCGCCGACAAATCGAAAACAAACCACGCCCATCATTACGGGCGCGGCTAATTCGAAGCGTTTGTCGCCTTCCACCCATTCGGCAAAAAGCTTCGCAAGCCGCAGATGCTCGCGGATGCGCGCGGCGATGCCCTCTCGACCAAACGCGCGCCAAACCATCCACGCTTTCAGCGCGCGGAAACGGCGACCGAGTTGGACGCCGTAATCCATGTAGTTGATTTCAGCGCCGCTCGGATCGCGCAAATGCAAATACTCAGGGACGAGAGTGAAAAGGCGGCGCAGGCGCGCGACGTCGCGCATGTAAAGCGCGCTGAAATCGAAGGGAACAAAAAGCATTTTATGCGGATTGACCACGAGCGAGTCGGCTTCGTTCCAGCCGGCCGTGATCCATTTGCATTCGGGCAACAAAGCCAGACCCGCCCCATAAGCGCCGTCGATATGCAGCCAGAGTTTTTGTTCCCGGCAAAGCTGGGCGATCTCCGGCACCGGATCAACGCTCGCAGTGGAAGTTGTGCCCACCGTTGCCACGACCGCCATCGGTTGAAACCCTCGTTGTCGATCTTGCGCGATCCCTTCGCGCAAGGCCGCCACATCCATTCGGAATTCCGAATCGGTCGGCACGCGCCGAACGTTTTCTTCGCCGATTCCAATCGCGATTGCGCCTTTCTCGATCGAGCTGTGCGCCTGATCGGAAGTATAAATGCGAAACCGTGGCAGATCGCGCCCACTCAAGCCGAGCTTGCGCGTGTCAGGCGCGATCTGTTCCCGCGCGGTCGCAAGCGCATGCATCGTCGAAATCGATGCGGTGTCATAAACGACTCCCGTGAATTCGTCAGTCAAAGTGAGCCATTGCCGCAGCCAATCGAGCACGAGCGTTTCCAGCTCCACCCCTGCCGGTGCGGTTCGCCACGTCATCGTGTTCACGTTGAGCGCCCCGGTGATCATCTCCGCCAGGATGCCGGGGTTCGTCGTCGTGCATCCGAAGTAGCTCATGAACTGCGGATGGTCCCAGTGCACAACGCCTGGAACGATGACCCGGTCGATCTCGGCGAAAAGTTTCTCGAACGACGTGCCGGTCTCTGGCGGCTCGCGGTCGAGCTGGGCAAGAACGTCCCCCGGTTTGAGGTTCAACCAAATCGGACGCTCGGCGATTTTTTGCCGATAATTGCTGATCCAGTCGGCGACTTGCCGCATTTGGGCGCCAAATTCTTCCCACCAAATGTCGCCCGACTCTTTTTTCATCGGCGCGAGGCGCTCGCTGCGATCTTGCCGCCTTCGACCCAATCGCGGCCGATCCCTTTTTTGAGGACGCGATCACCGAACGGATAACCGCCGCGAGTGATCCGCCAGCAAAATGCCCACCATGTGCTGAGTGTTCGCTCCAGTACCCAGACCGGCGCGAACAAGCAGATGTGGACCGGGAAATATTTGCGCGCGTCGCCGCGCAGCCAGCCGGCAAACGCGAGGAGGATCGCTATTAAAAAGATCGGCAGCCATCTCGGAGCCAGGAACGCAATCGCGAGTGAGATCGGCAGGAGCGACGCAAACAAAATAGTCTTAAAGCGCAGACCGAAATCTTCGTAGGCCTGCCGCGGGCGTTGTTCGAGCCATTTGCGAAAAGTCGGCGGGCGTTTGGCGATGAAAAAGTCATTCGCGTAACAGATGTGCGCGTCTCGGCGGGCGAAATGGCGAATCAACTCTTCGTTATCGAACAAAACGTCGCCATCATATTCGCCCGTGCGCAGAAATGTCTCGCGCCGAAACGCGCAGGTGCCGGGATAATCGGCATGGCGCAACGTGGCGCGGTTAATCAGCATTCGGGCTGCTTCGGTCAGCGCCCAAGGTGGATCGAGCAGTTCCTTGCTCGATGTTAATTCACGCGCCGGAGGCGCAATATTTTTAACATCGTCCGCGGCGCGGCCGATCCACCTCAAAGCCAGATAATTCTGCGGCCTAACGACTTCAAATCGCTCGAGGAAGTCGCACATTTTTTGAATGTCGATCTTGCGGTAGCGAATGTCGTCGTCCGCGAGAATGACTTTCTCGCACGCTGCGAGCGCAACGCCGGTATGGATGCCGTTCACCTTGTCATTCAGGTAAACAAAGCGACGATCGACCGGTTCGTGGCGGCAAACGTTGGACCAGGCGCGATGGTGTTTGGCAAAAATTTCCGGCGGCGAGCCGTCGACGACGATCACCTCGCAGCCGGTCGCCGCCAAGATCGACAAGTAGTCATGCAGTTCGGCGGCTTCGGGTTCCAAAAAGCTGGAGCGGCGAATGGGGAGCAGATAGGTCGCATTCAAAAGGCAAAGCCGAAGCTAAAATGGAACGCGCCCGCGTCTTCGCCCGGTTGCCGATCGGGATTGAATCCGTAATCGAGCCGGATCGGGCCGATCGGGAGTTTATAGCGCAACCCGGCGCCGATCGCGTAGTGCATATCGTCCAGACCTGGTCGCTCTGACGTGGGTAAAAGATTCCCCGCATCGTAAAAAAGGGCGCCCTGTAATTCGCCGAGAATGGGAAAGGTGTACTCGACATTGAACACGGTGAAGAATTCGCCGCCGATGGGATTGCCTTTCGGATCGTGCGGTCCGAGATCGCGCTCGCCGTAACTGCGCACGGTGGTCGCGCCGCCGTTGAAGAAACGCTCGTCGATCGGGATCGTAGTCAGCTCGTCCGGCCCGCTGTGATCGAGTGAATGCACGAGACCGGCGCGCGCTCCAAACGCGAGAAGCGACTGTTGAAACCAGCGCTGCAACGGCGGGAGCGTTTGATCTTCCACCACGCCGGGCGTGAGCGGTTTCGGACCGAACGGCAGAAAATAGCCGAGGCGAATCGTGCCGCGCGCCAGTTGGATTTCGCTGCCGAACACGGTCGAGGCGAGATCGAATGTCGTGTTAGCAACAAAGCCGCGCGGCGCGACCAATGGACTGTCGCGCAGATCGAGCGTCTGAGTAAAACCAAGCGTGTTAATGAAGTAAGAGGTCTGACCGAGAAATTGGTTGTTGATCGAGGCGCTGGTGACCTCGACGTGACGTGCGGCGAAAATTAAACCCGCTTCGTATTGCTTGGTAAACTTGCGCGTGAGCTCGACGCGATCCCCGAGCTCGAATTTCGAATAACCGTCAAAATCGAACGTCAGCGCCGCGAGATCGTTTTTAAAACTGAAATCGGTCTCGAGGAAAAACGGATCTTCGTAAAGGATTTCGCCTTTGTAGCCGCGTTGCGAAATTTCGACAGACGTGGTGAGCGGCCGTCCAAATCCGAACAAATTTCGATCGCGGTATTGGGCGCCGACAATGCCGCCTTCGTAAGTGCCATAGCCGATCGAGAAGCCAAACTCTTTGCTCTTGGCTTCCTCGGCGGTGATGTTGAGAAGAAGTGAATCTTCATCGGCAATAGGAGTGGGCTCGATCCGGAGCACATTGAAAAGACCGGTCCGCATCAATGCGCGAAATTTTTCGTCCACCAACTCCGGGCTGTAAGTTTTGCCGGCGAGCTTGGTAAAGCGCTTGCTGAGGAAACTCGGGCGCAATCGCGTCAGACCGTTGACAAAAACTTCGCCGCTAAAGCGGTAGATCGGGCCGGCGGAGACGGAGACGTCGATCGGCACACGGCCGTCGACCGCCTCCTCCGGCGTGCCGTTCGCCTCGACTTTCACTTCGTAGTAACCGCGCGTCTTAAAATAACTTTGCAGCCGACGCGGAATATCCGCGACGCGCGCCTCGGTGTACGGTTGCTTCAAAAGATCGACAATCTGTCCCCGCAAAGTTTCCGGGTCGTAAACGCTTTCGCCGCGAAATGAGACGTCGCCGAAGAAATATTGGTGGCCTTCGTGAATCGAGATGATCGCGTCCACCTGGCTGGTCTCGTTGTGGTAGACGTAGCGCGGCTTCTCGACTTGCGCGTCGAGAAAACCTTCCGCGACGTAAAGCCGCTGGACAAGGTTGGCGCCTTCTTCGAGATCGGCGGCGACGAAAGGCAAAACCTTTTGCAGCTTGGAATAACGTTCGCGCGTCGGGCCAACGGCATAACCGAAGAGCTTCTCGGTCGGCTCGGCGCTGTTTCCTTCGAATACAATTTGGCCGAGCGTCATGAGCGGGCCTTCATCGATGTCGAGCCGGAGCCGGTCGCCCTCTTCGATGTGATAGCGGACGTTTACTTTTTCGTAGCCGTGTTTGCGGTAGAAGACCTCGACGAAAAACGCGAGGTCGTCCGCGCGCGCCGCCGTCAATCCGTACTGGTCGATGGTCGCGATCTGCTCTTTCACGGCCGAGCGCAAATCTTTTTCGCTGAACGCGCTCGCGCCTTGAAACTCGATCGTGCTCGTCCGCTGCGCGCGTTTCTCCTGCTCTTTCGCCACGGCCTGCGCTTGTTTCTGTTTTTCTTCCGGCCGCGTGACGGTAATGACGCGCTGGGCGCCGAGTTCGGCGACAAGAAAGAGTCCGGTCAGAACAAAAGCGAGAGCGGCACAACGCATCAGCGAAATCGGATCAAGTACTTTAACATACCTCGATAGTCGCCGCCCACGCCGATGTCGCCCACAAAAACGAACTGATCATTAATCTTGAATCGCGCCGTCGCCTGTTGCTGTCCGGTGCGCGGATCGACCGTCCCAACATCGACATCGAGCCGGTCGAACACCGAATTGGTCTGGGTTGGCTCGCCTTTCTTGAAGATCTTGCGATAAAGTTGCTGACCGAGAAGCATGGCGGCGCGGCTGGCCAGGACGTTGTTGCTGCCGGTCAACTCTTCCCGCGTCGTCCCGGTGGCGAGAAGGGAAATGATTTCTTCCTGCGGTAGCGGCGGTTCGCTCGTGAAGACCGCCTCCGGCTGCAAGGCCGTACCGTAAACGTAAACGTGGATGGTGTGATCGTGGATCACGGAAGTGCCATGCAGATCAAGCCGTGGGTTGAACGAATCATCCGGTGAGAAATAAACAGAGCCGCTTGAAACTTCCAGCCGACTAAATGGCAGCGTGGCCTCGACATTCTCCAGCCGCACAACGCCATCGAGCGTCGGACGCAATCCGGTCCCGCCCAAATGCAAATCGCTCACGGCGCCGCCGTTCGCCATACTGCCGCGAATCAGGACCGGATCCCTGGTTTTGATGGCCACGTCAAGTTTCCAATCGCGCACCGGCGGATCGGGAAAGGAAAACTCCGGACGCGCCGCCGGTGGCTGTGGCGCCGGTCGGCCAGGTAAGCCGATCGGGATGAGATCAAGATTCTTGAGCACGTGACTGTTCGTCATTGAGACCGTGCCGGTGACATTGGCGCTGTTGAGCGGGCCCGCGATTTTGATGTCGGCATCGGCGCGTGCGGTCAATGTGTCGTTGCGCGCGATCAACGCGGCGTCGGACTTGAGTTGCAGATCGAGGTTTGCCGCTGTGAGCTTGGGAAATGTGACGCGACCGCTCATCGTGAAACGGCCGCCGGAGAGTTCGCCGCCGAATTGCTCGAGCGTGAGCGCGTCCCGCGCAAAATTCAGCCGCGCTTTGAAATCGCGCAGTGCGGGCAGAGTCGCATTGCTCGCGCGCGCGACGTTCACGGTCATGTCGCCGGAACCACTGAGCACCGGCTGCGCGATCGTGCCGGTTACATCGACATCGAGCGCCACGTCGCCATCCAGTTCCTGAACGGCCGGCACAAATTGCCGCACAAAATTGACCGAGCTTCGCGGCAACCGGACTTTCGCGCTCAGCGGCGTTGCATCTGGCAAACCTCGCTCGCGCGCGATCGTCTCCAGATTGAACGGCAGATTCGCGGTCAGCTCGACCGACTGAATTTTCGCCTGCTGTAATTTGCCCGCGACACTGAGCTGATTTCGCTGCGATTCCGCGGTGAGCTCGAATGTCGCCGGCTCGAGCTTGGGCAATCTCGCACCTCGTAAATCGCGCATTTGCAGATCGAGCCGCGCATTCAAATCGGCCAGTGTGCCCCGCGCATCCAATTTTACCGTCATCGTGCCGGAGACCGGTGGCGTCATGCCGAGTTCTTCGAATACTTTTTTGATGTCGACGTTTTCCGACTGAAACGTCGCGAACACTTTGCCATTCGCCGCCAGGACCGGCCGGCTCGTGCCGAGATTTTTCCAGACAAACGGAATCGAGATGTAACCGCTCGCGTACTTCGCCTCGCCCTGGTCGAATTGAATTTTCGATATCTCGAGCGTGTCGCCCTTCGCCTGTGCGATCGCCTGAAAATCCATTTTGCTGCTCGCGACAAATATCGTCGGCACATCCATTCCATCGGGCGTGTAGGTCGCGTTCGCGTAGGCGCGCAGCGACTGCGTATTGCCGTATCGGCCGTCGTCGAGGCGGAAGTTTAGTTTTCCATTATGTTTGAATGTTGCCGCCTCACCGCTGCCTTCCCAATCGACGACGAGCGAGCCGGCCAGTTCGTTCTGATTACCGACGGTGCGCAGGAGTGGCTCGAGCGTGGACAAATTCGACACGTTCGCGTTGAACTTGCCGCTGTAGCGATGCGGCGCGGCAAGATCGACAATCCCATTCGCCGCCACGAAATCGCGCTCGTTCAACGCGGCCGTGAAATCGTTCACGTAAACGGCGTTGTTCCAGATCGGACATTGCGCGCTGAGCTGCTTAACAACCAAATCACGCGTGGTCACGTTCGAAGCGAAAACTGTTAGTCCGCCATTCGCGACTCCGTGCTTGCGCTCGACCTCCGCCGAAGCTTGGAGCGGTCCGCTCACTTTGTTGGGCGAATCATTGATCCAAAAATCGCCGAGCTGAGGCGCGCTCAGCGCGATGTCCACTTGCATGTCCTGCGCCGTGGCCAGGCGTAAATCTTGCGGCAAATGATAACTGCCACGCATACTCAAATTGTTCTGCCGCCGAGAAACATTGAGGCGCTGGACCGTGAGCAAATCGTCGACTACATCGACCGATCCCTCCGCGCTATCGATCGCGTAATCGCGGTAGCGAATGTTGGACCCGTTAAACTCTGCCGTCGATCGAACATCAGCGAACCACGGCTCGCGCACTGTAGAGGCAGCCGCGTCGGCTGCTTTGCGTTTGAGCAATTTCGTGGCGGTCACATTCGCGTTCAGCGTGTCCATCTTCCCCTCGGCGAAGCCAACCGCCTCCGCCGAGACGCTTAGGCTCATCATCAGTTTGGCATTCTTGATGTCGATCTTGCCTCTGACCTGCGCAGAGCCGCTCAGTTGCTGGCCCATACTCGCAGTTGCCGGTCGCAAATCCGGCAGGATTCCTGTGACTTCGAAGCTCGCGGGCAAGCGCGCCAGATCGTGAATATCGCGCGGCAACTGGGCTGAGCCGCGCAGATGAAACTGGTTTTGGCCCTGCGTGACATCCGCCGTTTCAATCATCGCAACGCCTTTGTTGCCGATGATTTCAAAGCGAGCATGATCGAACCCGCTCGATTGCTGCCGAAAATCGCGCACCTCGGCCGCGATCTTCCCATTCCATGTCGCCGGCGAACTGAGCAGCCCGCCAAGATCGACATCGACCTTCTCCAGCTCGCCTCGCATCCAATTCTCCGGCAGCGCGATGAATTTGTTGAGCGCGGCAATGGGTGTGTCGTCGCCGCGAACCTGGATGGCCGTGTCGAGTGAGCCTTGCGCTTCGCGCAGCAGAAGCGAGCCGGTGATTCTTCCCTCCTGCGCGTAATACTCAAAATTGATCGCGAGCTTGCGAGCATCGATGTGCGAAGCGTCGACGTTGATCGCACGGAGCCACTCGTCATTGGCGAGTTTTACGTTCGATACCATCAGGTTCCGATCGGCATAGGTGGCTTGCGCCAAAAGGTCGGACCACGTCTGACCGCCGACCAGCTGCAGTTTTTTGATTTTGATTTCGCCGACACGACGCGGATCCAGGTCAACCGTCACATGCTCGGCTACGAAATCGTGCGGCTGATTGCGCACCACGATCGTCGCATCGGCAACATGCACCGCTTCGGGAAACAGCGGCGGCAGTTCGATTCGCTTTTTCGGATTCGGCGGACTCGGCTCGAGCCGCTTCTTCGACGGATTCAAAACAATGCGCGCGGTGCGCACGTTGGCGTTTCTGATCCCGGTCAAAATTCCGCGATGCAACAAGCTGAAGAATCCGTATTCAAGCCGGACAAGATCGATATCGATCGATTCGACGTCGCTCGGTCCAATCGGAACCGCATGAAGATTCCTGATCGTCAGGTTGGTGAAGATGTTGCCTTCGATCTGAAACTGAAGCCGCAAATTCTCCTTGGCCGCCTGACGCAGCGCGATGCGATAGCCGACGCCGAACAAGAGCGGCCGATGAAAAATGAGAATGAGACCGCAAAAAATCGCGAGCACGATCAATGCGCGCCGTCGCCAGTTTCGAACAGCAAAACCCTGATGAGCTAGCCCGTCCACGCCGCGTCACTCTATTTTTACCTGCGTAAAGGGCAAATGTGGTTGCGCTGGAGAATTTGCGAACCGGTTTGAAATTGCCGTCTGCACCCGCGGCCTGGGGCGAAACACTACGGGATGAGAGGGCATCAGTCGGCAAACACTCCTTCGTGCGGCAGCGATAGATTCCTGCGACAGGCGCATCGATTATTCAGGGAAAAAGTGATGGCCTCGGAGTTTCCGTGTCTTGGAGCGAAAGCGGCGTTTAACGATGAGACCTACGCGTTGGCGGTTTATCCGGAGCTTGGCTCGGTTGAGTCGACGGCCGGGCTCTGCCGCGACCTTGTCAAGTTCCGCAAATTCGCGGCCGTATCCAACTCAGAACCGGCATCACCGTTGCCGCCTACAGAGCGCAATGGCTACGCGACGTTTGTCGCGATCTTTCGCGGGCCGCTCGGGCTCGACGAAGAACAGTTTGAAGAATTGCTTTGGGAGCAACTGCGTGAACTTCATCGCCTAGATGTTTGCGAGTGGGATCCAGACG
>DATDFJ010000321.1:0-3143 GCA_036522675.1 Chthoniobacterales bacterium
TTGGCTTCATCGATTGGTTAGATGCTTTCATTCGCCACTCATCAATCGAATGAATCCAGGAAGATCATCGTCCCGTCTTTATCGAATCCGAAAGTCACGCTGGCTGAGCCTCCGTGTCCATCGGAAGCGTGCCCGGCGTAAACGTGACCGGGAATGAGCTTCTGCGGTTGGACCATCGTGGTAAAACCAGGAGGCGTAACTCCGTACTGGATCGGCTGTGTCAGACCATGGCCGCTCGCGATGGACCACATCGCCTTCCATCGGTCATCGGCGGTCCGGATAGAAACGGTGAATGACCGGATATCGGTCTTCGGACGTGTGGTCGAATCACGGTAAAACTCGAAGCGGATCGGCCGGCCCAATCGCCCACTCGCCTTACAAACAAACGAGTGTGACTTCGCCTGAGCAGCGATGCCCGCGAACAGTAATAACATGATGCCAAGGACGCGTATTAGCATCTAACGAGAACAAGATGAGCGACGGCGGACGAGAGCGCGCTTCGCTCTGGACGGAAGTGTGGAAGTCATCTTAAAACTGAAGCGTGCAGCGGTCCGCCGCTCGCTCCATCGCCTGGTTAGACCTATCCGTCACCTTGGTAGGGCTTCTCGCCGCTGCCGATGCCGGCGCGAACCCGCGCGGCGGCTTGGCCCGCGACGACGAAGTCATAGCAGCCGCCGACGATCGCGACATGGCGATGATCTTCACCGGGGCGCGCCATTTCCGGTATTAAGTCGGCAGCGCCTAGACGCGACCGCCGGATTACAGCTAAGTGCCATCCCTGGTGCAGAAAGGATTTCCTCTTCTGCTGTTGAGGTCTGCATGGAATCCCACCGGACAGCAGCCAACCAACTCCGGAATCTCATCCGGCCCCGAGAGTCTTTCTTTCACATGGCCGGTGCAGCCATTCATGACGCATACCTCGCACTTCGAGCAGTCGTCCAGAGGCGGTTGACACTTCGGGTCGTTTATATCCCAAGTGCAGCATGGTTTAACATGGTTTTCCGGAGGATTCCTCTGGACACTCCCCCAAGGGCTTAACCAGAGAATAAGCCCCACGAATACTGCGAGGGTGATGACCGTGAAGATTAGGACTGTTTTCAATGGCGGGCAAAACATGGGCAGGATTGAAGCAGACGGTTCAGGGAAAGACAATTGCAATCCGTTTTACCGCGACAATCGCAAATATCAGCGCCATCGGAAGAACATAATAAAGCACTGCCGCGAACCAGTACGCCGGCTGCCCATATCCTGCGAGCACGCACAGCACCAAGCCGAAAATGGCCGAACCGGGGAAAGCAAACAACCAAAAGTCGCTGATAAGACTCGGAGTGAACATGACCGCAATGACAAGAGCGAACCAGAATCGGTAGCGAGGTGGGTTTCTCGCGCGTCGCTTACTGCACGAACGGCGATGAACCAATCAGATGACCAAACCTGCGATGACCCAGTACACGACAAGCAGGATGAATCGCGATCCTCCAATCGTCGGCAGCGTGACTAAGGATCCACGACATGCTTACGCCTAACGAGAATTCGAACCAATTTTTGGGTCTAATAAAACAAATCCCCAAATTTTAGACCTAATCCAACATGGGTTTCGGAGCATTGGCCGCAACTGCTGCCTATCGTATTCCGCTGGTTGAGCCGTGATACGGGCGGGCGAGTGGCTGGTCGTCGCAGACTGACGGGATTTCGCCGTACTGGTAAGTCGATTGGGGAGGCGCCGGAGCGGCCTTGACCATGACGAGTGTGCCGCTTGCGGATTTGATGCTGATGCAGGCGTGCGCGGGCGCGAGCGCGACGTGCGGAACGTCGGGTGGTGCGTTTGCATCGGCGATGCCTGGGCGGATTTCGGGGAACTTGTAGCCGGGCAGCTGGGCTTGGATCGCTTCGGTGTTGTCGGTGAATTTGCCAGTCGAGCGGACGTGATCGTGTAACGCGGTGTAGACTTGTTGCACCAGAAACATGGCGCGCCGGTTTTGATTGGAGCGGCTTTCCGGGTCAAGCGATTCTGTGTAATCGATGCGCCAGATGCCGTCTTCGCGTGCGAGTGTGTAGGTGTAACGGCTGCGGCCGCGACCAAAGAATCCGAAAAAGCGATCGTAGGTGTAACTGGCTGACACGAGCGCGGTGTTGCCGGAGACGCGCTCGATGCGGATGCGATTCGTTTCGAATTCCTGTAGTTTTGCGGTCGCGGGAGTGTATTCGCAGAAGGAGCGTTCGAGGAATGAACGACCGGCCGGGGTGCGCTCGCGCGCCAGCTCAAGGCTGCGTTTCGAAAGCGAGGCCAGCACTGCGGCGCAATCCTTGCGGCGCGCGGCGTCAATGTAATCGCGCAACGCTTTGGCCGGCGCTCGCCACGGCGCAATCGGCGATGGCCGATCTTCCCACCACCACCAGAGCAACGCGAGCGTGGCAAGCGTGAGCAGCGCCTTCAGTATCGCGCACGTGGCGCCGGACCATTCGTCGTCTTCAAACATGAGCCATCAGTCTGTGATTAGTGATCGGTTAAAGGCACAAGAGCAAGAGCATCCGCGTTCGCCGAGGCTCCGGCGGACAGGCGAGCAAGAGGAAGAAGTGCACCGTGCAGGAATCGAACCTGCAACGCCTCGCTTGATCGTCAACGACTTACAGAGAGCGACACACAAATAGACACACTGAAACTCCGGGATAGCGCGGCGTTGATCGAAGTCATCGGAAGTTGGTCTGGGCTGACCGCACCGCTGAAAACAGCAATTTTGTCGATCGCGCGATCGATAAGGAGGCCGACACAATGACCCGCGAAGAGTTATTGCAGCACGTCCTGCGTGGCCGCCTCGTGGTCGTGGGTGAGTTTCGCGGTGCGCGGGCAGAAGCAGCGGGGTACGTCGATCAGCGAACCGGTCAGGCGATTTCGTACGTTAGAGCCATTTACATTGTGGAATGTACCTGTCGTGGGTTCTTGGACCGCGCAATCATTCGGCAGAAACGAGTTGACGTTGCAGATCCGGAGCAGGTGCAATTCCCGTACGAACAGGGAAAGCTTTACGTGTTTTTTCTCGAAGGCTTCAAGCTGGAACGCGGAATTTTCTCCGGTTGGATTGGGGATCGTCAGCCGGAACCACTGCAAACCGACGGGGAGGCGGTTGGCGCGCCGGTAGGCG
>DATDFJ010000322.1:0-8768 GCA_036522675.1 Chthoniobacterales bacterium
GGCAACAGCCAATCGAGCGCGTTATACAAATCCGCCAGCGCCGCGCCTTCGATCGGATCGTTATGATTTGCGCCACGGAGCGCGATGACGCGTTTCTCACCGGCGTAAGCATCAACCACTAAATGCTGAAAACGCGGCGCAACCACTTCATCGCGTTCAGCCAACAGAAAAATGGCCGGCGCGCGACTCGCCTTGGCGTTCACGACGCTGTCCAGTTCTTTTGGGATTTGCAATGCGAGCGGCCCCGCGAGCAGCCACAAATTCCACCAGCCAAATTGCCGCAGGATCATCTGCCGAATCGCCGGCGGATTGTGCAAAACCAATCCAGCGACCGAGCGATGGGCCACGACGTGCAACGCCGCTGTCGTCCCGAGACTCGCACCGAAAAGCACGATCGGGGAATCGCGCGCTTCAACCTGAAGCGCATCGAACGCCGCGATCGCCGCCGGCGCAACCCGCGCGAGCTTGGCCGGGCCGCTGCTCCCACCGAATCCCGGGTAATTCATTCCCCAGATTTCGACCGCGCGTTCATTCCAAGCGTCCGCTTCCGCCGCCACCCAGCGCTCGGCGCGATCTGCGTTCCCGTAAAACCGCAACACGTAAACGTCAGGCCGCCCTTGTTTTTGCGCGCTCCGCGATTTCGCCGTCCACAATTCCAACTGTCCGCTCTCAAACGACACCACCCGCCGCACCGCCCCGCGCGGGTCGATCGGATTGCGGCTCGGAAAAAGAATCAAATGATCAGGCAACCCGCCCACAAGAATTAGAGCAAAGTATAGGACGGCAATTGCCAATAACCGCCAGCTGCTCCGATTTGTTTTCATGCCGCCGCTTCGAGCTGGCGTTGAGTCAACAGAGCGACTCTAATGCGAAACCAAGTTGGGTCGTACGTGAACAAGTGAATCATTAGCATCCCAACCGTCAGGTCTGTGAAATTAACCACCGTCAGAATCGCACAATGCGTGGCGACGAGCGCGCACCACGCGACGGTCCTGGTTTGTCGCCACAGGCTTAAGGGAAGAAACAGGAGCTCCGCTGCCAAGGCGCTCCATGTTGCTGTCTGCAGCGCCGCCGGCGGCAAGGCGAGTAGGAAATCCCGGACACATCCGCATCTGGCCAGCGGATTGTTTAAGACGTGAAGAAGAGCGCTGCCGTCGATCCAGCTTGGGCTGCTTAACTTTGCCCATCCGCTGAACGAGTAGCCAGTCGCCATTAAGATCCACGCTGTCCAGTAGACGGTCGCCGGAAACCGCCATGAACGATTGGCGCGTTCGAGGTGTACCGCTTCGCCGGTTGGCACTAAGACAGTCAATAGAAGAAGACCGCCTATGTACGGAATCGATGGGTTGCTAATGAGATTGTTGCGATTGAACAAGCAAGCCCATCCCCACCAAAGCAGAATTGCCGCTGTTCGACGAAACATGCCGGCCGCAAACACCACGGCGAGCGAGCACAGGACGATTAAAAACGCGGTGGCGAATGCAGGAGAATCCCAATGTTCCAACAAATTCGGGAGTATTCCGTAGGTAAAATTTAATCGCGCGTTCGCTAACACACCGCGATTGCTGAATAGCTCGGCGGCATACGGAATCAATTGTGCAAAATGAATCGCGAGGTACGTCCCAAGAACGACGCGAAATATGGCGAATTGTCTTGCTGAGATCGAGTTCATGGGATGCACGGGGAAATCCAACGCTCATGCCGTCCGCGAGTCTTCGTCTCTGCGCTAATGCGAATCGCGGTTGTCGTTTCGGGGAGAGATAACTCGCGACGAAGTGCGCCTTGTGGGCCGAAAGCGTAGCCAAACACGCTGCGCCAGAGCGGTTCGGGTAAGCGTGGTGCAGCGGCGATAGCTGCGCCATAAACGTTTCGACGATTATATGGCCCTTTGAGTCGGGCGTAGACTTCTGGCGTGATCGGAATCGAAACCTCTCCCTCGCCTTCAACAATGATCTCAAAACTCGAGGCGAACGCCTCCCAGCCGTTGACATCGGAAAAAACTTTCGGACACGGTGCGATCGCGGTGGCAGCCCCGATACCTTTAAGAACACGACTGCCGACAAGATCGCCGGTCATCTGCGTGAGGCCGACGACAAGCATGCCGGCGGTGGCGAAATTTCTCCAAGTCATGCTCGCACGTCCTGTCGCGTAGCCGCACAAACCCAACGTTTCCGACATCCGATGCAGGTCGGCAGGAATGTTAGCGGTTGAATATCCTCGGTGCCGGGTGCATGAACGTCTCGAAAGGCGATCATGTCTTCGAGTCGATCCTCGCGCCAATCGTCGAAACCGCAGCGGCCGACGAAACGATGTGGGTTGACGAATGTCCCGAAGAGCATGTCCCAAATCGGCAGGTCGGCGAAGTTGTTGGTGTGATGGCGGAATTGATGATGGACGCGATGTGATTCCGGGCGCTGCAGGAGAAAACCGAGCCAGCGTGGCGTCTTGATGTTCCAGTGGTAAAAGAACTCAGCGAGCGCGGTGAAAACCGTATAATAAGCCGCCGCTTGGATGTTGCAGCCGAGCAGAACGTAAACAATCGCGCTGCTAAGGATCGAATTGAGAAAGATTTCAACCGGATGCTTATAAAAGCTGGTCACAATTTCGATCCGGCGTGCCGAATGATGCAGCTGATGACAGAGTCGCCAGAAAAGCTGCGATTCATGACGGAATCGATGCCACCAGTAATAGACAAACGTGGATACGAAATAAGCCAGCGCCGCCGCTGCCAAATCGTTGCAGTAATGGCTGACGTGAAACAGTGACATGTGCGCCATCCACCGATCCCACAATTGACCGGCGAGAAAAACGATCGCGAGCTGCACAGAGTTGATCAGGATGACGCGCCCCCACCACGCGTTGACTCGCGGCAGCTCCATGGCGGGCCATAAACGCTCGGCCAGAGTGCAACCGGCGGCGACCACGAAAATAATCAGCATGTTCATGCGCCAATTATCCTGCGGCGAGTGAAATTGTGTTAATCGATAATTTCTTGCAAGAATATCGATTCAACTGATGATACGAGGATTAACATTCATCACCTCGAACTCTTCTATCATGTGGCCAAGCACCGCGGGATCACCGCCGCCACGCGCAAGATGCCCTACGGAATTCAGCAGCCGGCAATCAGCGGACAACTTGGGCAGCTGGAGAAAACCCTGGGCACGAGATTATTTCACCGCCGGCCATTCGGACTCACCCCAGCCGGTGCAAAGCTGTTTGGCGAGATCGAAGCTTTCTTTGGCCGACTGCACGATTTGCCGCATCAGGTGTGCGATCATGCGACGCGACGATTACGTCTCGCTGCGCCGGCAACGGTGTTGCGTGGCTATCTGCCGAAGATTTTCGTCGAGTACAAGCGACGCGATCGCAATTTCCAACTCAGCCTTTATGAGGCCAATCAAGCCAGCGCGGAGGAACTGCTGCGCAAGCGCGAGATCGACGTCGCGATCACTGAGCTGGAAGGAAGATCTGCGTCATCAGTAAACTCATCCGTGCTTCTGCGCCTGCCTTTAGTTCTTGTCGCGCCGCAGCGGAGCGCGTTTCGCAAACTGCGTGACTTCTTCGACGGCGGCTCGCCAGCGCAGAGTTTGATTTCACTGCGCGGCGAGGAAGTGATACCGAAACATTTTCACGCCGGTTTATCAAAGCTCGGGTTGTCCTGGACGCCGTCCATTGAGGTCAGCTCTCTCGAGCTCATCGATCTTTACACTGCTCTCGGCTTCGGCGCTGGACTTTCCGTCGCCGTGCCGGCCCTGAAGAGGCACAGGGGTTTGCGGGTTCTGCCGTTGCCCAAGTGTGCGCCGGTAACGATCGCGGCGTTGTGGAGCGGTGAACTCACCGGGCCGGCGGCAACGTTTCTCGCCGATGTGAAGAAACTTGCCGATCAGTTGAGCTCATGAGGCGCGGGTGCTTGCGACGATAGCGATCGCGTCGTTCCTAAGCACAGCTTTGGCCGGCCCGCGAGAAATCGCCGAGGTTGTTTGCAGCGGCATCTGCTCGGGCAGTGTACCCCTGCGAGATGGGTTAACATTGCGATTCACTTTCGCAAATGCCCCGACACGTTGGGATCCGAATATGCTGACAAGTCGGCCTACTGGAGAAAAGAATGCGGCGGTTGACTCAATCACCGTCAACAAAGGCGGCAAAATTTTGTTTAACGTCGGTTCGCCTTAGCCAAAGCGCGTCAATCGCTCTCGTCTTTGAGCATTGATTTGAGTTGCTCACGCAGCTCGGTTGGATCTTTGTGACCATGCGCGGAGACGGCGTGTTGCACCGCCGCATCGAGCACTTCTTGTTCAGTGCCCGAAATTTTTAGAGTGCAACCTTTCTCACTTGGATAGTCCCTGCAATCGATTGATTTTCTATTTGCCATTTTTTGAACCTCCAGAACTTAGCCACAGATGAACACGGATTTTCACGGATTCAAAATCGTCTGTGTGAATCTGCGGCTCAACAGTTTCACGCGTTGGCGACCTGTGGAAATCCAAATTCATTTCGTCGGCTCCCATTCGACAAGCTCAGGGCAGGCTGCGTCTCGCCCTGCCGGCGCTACTTCAACGTCCATCCAATCGCACGACCGAGAAGATCAACGCGGTCACGACGACGTCGATACCGAACGGCGTTAACGAAATCACCTCACAGAGCGGTGGTACGAATCGCACGTTGAGCTACGATGAGAACGGCAGTCTCACGAACGACGGGCTCACCCGAACATTCGAATGGGACGCGGCCAATCGGCTGACGGCGATCAATTACACGAGCGGAAACCGCAGCGAGTTCACCTATGATGGCCTGAGCCGCTGTGTGAAGATCGTCGAGAAAACAAACGGCTCAGTCATCTCCACGCGCAAATTCGTCTGGTGCGGCAATGAGAAGTGCGAGTTCCGAGATGCGAACGATGCCGTGACATTAATGGCTTACCCGCAGGGCCAGTACGTCGGCGTGACTAAGTATTTTTACTTCCGCGATCATCTCGGCTCGATCCGCGAAATGATGCGATCCAATGGTACCCTTGTTGCTCGTTTTGATTATGATCCCTGGGGAAGATCGACAACCGTGCTCAACACCACTCTGCCGGATTTCAACTTCACCGGGCTGTATCGCCATTCGGCGAGCAATCTCGATTTGGCAGACTATCGTGCGTACGATCCGGATTTGGGCAGATGGCTCAGCCGCGATCCGATTTCCGAAGGTGGTGGGTTAAACCTGTACGCTTACGTCAACAACGGACCTGTTGCTAAAACGGATCGATTGGGCCTAACCGCGACCACTGCTGCGGAAAGGTATGGTTTTGTCTGCTGCCGAGGCGTGCGATACGAACCTGGCGACCCACCACGGACGTGGCTCGCGCAGAAGCTGAGCATCAGGCACTGCGAGATCAAGAGCCGGTGCGATCCGGATGAGGACGCTTATGTGATTACCAAGAGGAACTCTGGCCGATTAGATACTGGCAAGTGCTGTTCAGAAGCTACGCGATCCGATGTCCTTCAGTGCATGGCGCGACACCCGTACTATGTAGGAGCTGGGTGGATAGGAAGCAATTGCCAAACGTCCGTATTTGAAACACTCGCTAGTTGCTGCCTGCAATCGGAATGGGTGCCGAGCTGGTATAGGTAGGCCAGATCGCAAATGAGAGTTGCAATGATTTTCGTTGATATCGTTGCCGCGGCAGTGTTAGCGATGACGCCGGGTTTTGCGACCAAGGTTCATGACGTTTCGAGCATCAGCGTTTATCGTGATCTCGTTCACAAAGGATTCATGCAGGAGAATGCGCGCCGCGAGCCGGCACGAGAACGCGAGGACGCCATCGTAAGCGAGCTGCGAAAAATCGGCGCCGTGGAATATATTTACCGTATCCTCTGTTGGTCCTGCGCAGGCCTACTGGTCGTTAATGCTGCCGCGCTGTGGAAAGCAAGGGTGGACTCAAAAAACGCGATGCGTCGTTGAAAGACAGTAACCTGCGACGGGTATTTTCGGCCAGCGGTCTTTTAACGCGCCCGTGGGGTGCCTATTCAGACGTCGCCAGGCAATCGCGCCAACTATCGCGGCAGCGAGACCTGCCGCGCCGCCGAGAAAGAGCTTCTTCTCCGACATCGAATGGAGCTTTAGTCCGCCTCGTCTTTGAGCATTGATTTCAGTTGCTCGCGCAGCTCGGCTGGATCTTTGTGACCATGCGCGGAGACGGCGTGTTGCACCGCCGCATCGAGCACTTCTTGTTCGGTGCCCGAAATTTTTAAAGTGCAGCCCTTTTCGCTCGGATAGTCCCTGCAATCGATCGATTTTCGTTGTGCCATCTTACGGAATTGCTGATTGTTGATTGCTGATTTCTGATTGGTGACGCTACTTCAGCGTCCAGTTGATCGTTGAGATTAACTTTTTCCACTGGGCGCGTTCGGCGTCGGAAAGATCGGAGGCGCGATGGTCGCGCGTCCAGCGGAGGAACGCCTTGGCCAGACTGTAGCGGGAAAATTCCGGCACCTGCTTGGTGAAGATTTCGGTGATGGAACGGTCGCGCTGATTGGTCGCGGCTTCGGCCACGTCCCAGCCGAGCTCGTTTTTCGCAATCTCGACCAGAGTTTTTCTGAGCAAATCTTCCACCGCCGGTTGTTCGACCGGCCCTTCGTACGCGTCCTTTGTGCGAATGACAGCTTTGTTGCCGAGCGTGTGGACGAGGATTTCCTGGTTGCGCGCCTGGTCGGCGGCCGTGTCGGAATCGAGGAGCGCCGCCACCTTCAATTTCTGCGCGTGCAGGATGGTGGCGTAGTAAACAACTTTGCCGGCCTGACTCGCGGGCAACAGCGTGATCTTTTCGTTAAGATCGACAACGTTGCCTTCGCGCAGTAGTTGCGCGACGGCGTCCACGTACCAATAGTCGGTCAGACTTTCGAGAACGAGGTTGCGCTGTTGCGAGAACAGGCTCTGCGCCAAATCGTAACCGAGCGCTTCCTGCAGCGGCAGAAGCGCGACCGGATCCTGCGCCGTGACGCGAGTGCGCACTTTTGTACCGACGTTGCGATCGGTCATCTCGACGACGCGGACGAGGTCGAGTTCATCCGGCCCGACCAAAAACGGCGAGTGCGTCGTATAAAGGAGCTGGTTCTTTTCGGCCAACCGCGAAATCGTGGCGCGAAAATCGCGTTGTTTGAGTCCGTGCAAGCTCAGGCCGGGTTCATCGAGGAGGAGGATCGCGTTTTTGTGTTTGTCCGCCGCCTCGGCGAAAAACACGACGAAAAACGAGACCAACCACTGAAAACCTTCCGAGCGTTGATCGAGCTCGATCTCGACTCCGAGATCGTCTTCCACCACGACTTTGAGGTATTGACCGTCGGCGACAACGCGGAGCCGGTCGGCCTCGACGCGTTTTGCGTCGGGCATCCAGACGCGACGCAACTGTTCGGTCAGGCGCACACTGGCGGAATTGAGCTGATAAGATCGACGATCGAGCTGATCGCGATATTTCTGTAACGCGGCGGCATCGCCGAGCGGCGGCTCGGTCGTTTTTCCGAAGTCGGAAAGCTCACGCGCGCTAAACCCGAGCAGGCGCAACAAACAGAGGTTGCCGTAATCGTATTGATCGTCGAGCAGCCCGTTCTCGATCCGCTGGGCGAGGTGCTCGAGGTGAATGATTGGCCGGACCCGAAAGAAATCGCGGAAGCGGACGAAGACCGGGAGCCGCTGATGCAAAACTTTCAGCGCATCATAGCGGCGCTGTTCGGCGGCCACCGCCGACATGAGATCATCGTAACGTTTTTCCTCAACCGCATTTCCTTCCTCAACGAGAGGGAACACGCGTTCCAGCCAGCCTTTTAATTCGGCGGCGCGATTACCTTTGATTTCGTCGTTGTCGTTCCATTGGCGCGTGATCGCATCCAGTTCGGCGCTCGGCCGGGGCGTCGGCACGACGCCGGGGGCGGGAGGTTGGACGCGCGCATCGAGGTGCGTGCACGCGCGAACGAGGTCTTTTTTGATGTCGCCGTAGCGGACGGGCGCGGGCCCGCCAATCAACGCGTGCCAACTGCTGTTATCGGGTCTGCGGCCATAGAGATATTCGCAATCGCGGAACTCAGCCGGCAACGCCTCCTTGTCTTCGGGCTCGAGAAAAAATTGCGCTTCGACAATGGTTGTATCTTCGAGGCGGACCTTGCCCGTGATGACATCGTTGAACTCCGAGCGCGGATAATCGCGCAACGCGCTGAAATTGCGCATCTCGCCCGGGGGATTTATTTTTTGCAGCGCCTCGAGCAGCGCCGTCTTGCCCGATTCGTTAGGCCCGACCATAATGGTCTTGCCCGGTTCGATATCGAACCAGCCCGAGTCGCGGATGCTGCGGTATTTGCGAACGCGTGCTTTTTTCAGGCGCATGATTTTCCCTCCGGATTATCCGTGGGCTTTTTGCAGGTCGGCCAAATCCTTGAGCACCTGGTCGCTGTGCTCGGCTGGTTTCACGCCGGTGTAAACCTTCGCGATCTTGCCCTCGGGATTAATGATGAAGGTGTTGCGCGCGGCCATGGTCGCGCCCTGATACTGCATGGTCGATCCGTATTGCGCCGAAACTTTGCCGCCCGGGTCGGCCAGAAGTTTGAAGGTGAGACCTTCCTTGGCGCAAAATTGCTTGTGCGAATCGGCGCTATCGACGCTTACGCCCAAAATCACCGCGCCGGTCTGGTTATATTTGTCGAGATCTCGCTGGAAATTGTGCGCTTCGATGGTGCAGCCGCTCGTCATGTCTTTTGGGTAAAAATAGAGGACGACCCATTTGCCTTTGT
>DATDFJ010000323.1:0-7047 GCA_036522675.1 Chthoniobacterales bacterium
CAACGTCAGGTTCCATGGCACGGCAACGCGCGCCCGCTGGTGCACGAACGGCGTGCCGTCGATCTTGGCCTCAAACACGCGCAACCAAAAAAGTCGCCACGGATTCAGCGGTTTCGGCGTCCAGACACAAAACAAGAGCCAGCAAAATTCCCAGAGCACACGCAGGAGACGTTCGCTCGACGGCCACGGCGAATCATAGGCCGATCTCTGCGCCGGGTTGACGATTTGTTGCTCAGCCATGGGCGGTTCCACTGAGTGAATCAAAATCGGTCAGGAATTGGTCGGCCACAGTTTCGACAGAGTATTCAGCCGATTTGCGGTAACCGGCTTCAGCCACGGGCCCAAGCAACGCTTGATCGACAATCAACTGCTCAAGTTTTTCGGCGAGAGCGTCAGCCGGATTCGACGCGCGATGATCGAAGACAAATCCGGTTTCGCCGTCGCGGACGAAGTCGCCGAAGCAATCCAGGTTTGAGACGAGCACGGCGCAACCCTGCGCCATCGCTTCGAGCGGTGCGAGCCCAAACGCTTCGCCTTTCTCGGCCAACGAGGGATAAACAAACAGTCGTGCAGAACGAAGTTCATTCTCGAGCGCAGCCGGATCGAACACGGCACCGCGGAAGACCACTTTGCCCTCGGCGGTTTGCGCCGTGTTTTTGAGCGCGGTGAAATATCCTTCGCCGCCGCCGCCATATTTTTCTTCGCTCGGACCGATAATCATCAGTTCCCAATCAGCAAAAACGGTGCGCGTTTTTTTGGCAAACGCTTCTACCAACAGGTGCACGCCCTTTTCGGGATGGACCCGCCCAACGAACAAAATCGTCTTGTCGCGTTGCGCGATCAGCGGCGGATTTTCGACTCGTGACTGCGGCAGTGGATAAGGAACGACCGCGACTCTGGACGACAAACTCGGCGCTTCAGTTTTGATCGCTTCCGCGACGGCGTGCGAAGGCGCCTGCAAACGCGCGGCCCGACTGTAAAACCGCATCTGTCCTTTCGGAAAGCGGCCGACGTGAACGTAGATTTTTGTCTTCGCCTGCCAGATCAGGATCGGCAGCCAGAACGTGTTCGTCACGATGACGTCCGACGCGGGTAAGATCGACAATGCGCGCAGCGAGTAGAGAAGATCGAGAAACTTGAGCCAGAGCAGAGAGCGCGGTGTGTCGAACCCGCGCACGCGGAGATGTTTCACCCCATCGGCAGTTTCTTCAGCCGGAAGCTGCGGAAGTTTGCGCGAGATGAAAACAATCTCCTGACCGCGGCGCGCGAACTCACGTCCGAGAGCGAACCAAGCTTTCTCCACGGCGCCGCCCATGATCGGCGGCACGGGCAAAAACGCGCCGGTCACGATCGTGATCTTCATTTTCGCGCGACAAACTTTTCGAGCAGCGACAAGAGCGAATCAGTCGCGCGGTTGATGTCAAAATGTTCGGCAAAACATTTCTCCGCGTTCGCACGCAGCGATTGTCGATCCTGTTCGCTCGTGGCCACCCACCGTTCGAGCAAACGCGTCGTCCCGGCGAGGTCATCCGCATCGACGTAGCCGGCGCCAGCGTGCTCGATCTCGCGCCAGATGTTCACCTTGTTTGAAATGAGCACCGGAACCCCGCACGCGAGCGCTTCAACCACCGCGATGCCGAAATTCTCCTGGTGCGATGGTAAAACGAAAGCGTCCGCCGCTGCGAACGCGCCCCATTTCAAATTGCCGCGCAACATGCCCGTGAAAGCGACGCGACCTGCCGAGCGTGCGGCGAGATGTTGCAGCCGGACGAGATAACTTTCATCTGCGCTCGGACCAGCGACGACCAGGCGCAAGATCGAATCGCCAACTGCGGAAAGCGCTTCAATTAGTAGATCACAGCCTTTCTTTTCGTGCAGCCGTCCGAGAAAAAGCACGACCTGCCTGCCACGAAGATCAGGATATGCGCTCAAGAAATCTTCGCGCGCTTGAAGAAGATCGATATCAGGCGCCGCGGTCCCGTAGTTCACGACCAGTTCGTTCACGCGGTAGGGTCGGTACGATTTGTGGGCCAAACGCCGTTCTTCCTCCGAGGTAAACAGCACCGCGGCCGCATCTCGTAGGACGCGGTGCTCGATGGCGAGCCAGTAAAGCATTTTTTTCAAGTGCTTGAGCGGATACGCGCGCTTGAACCACGGGTCGAGCATCCCATGCGCGAAAACGAAATACGGCGTGTGCGTTCCGCGCAACGCGCGCCACACGCCAAACCCGTTGTAAAGCCAGAGGCCGTGAATGATCACGGCGTCGAATTCATGATGTCGATCTTGCAACCACGGAACCAAACCGCGCGTGTAACCGTAATTTCCGCCCGGCCCGAGCGCGTGCACCGTCGCCGGAAAATCGCGCAGCCACGGCGCATCCGGCGCATCGAGACAGACGATCTCGACCTGATGGCCGCGCGCCGCGAGCGCAACCGATGATTGTTTGATCGATTCCAGCGGTCCGCCGGTCGCGGGATCCAGCGAATGAATTGAGCGCAGTATTTTCAACACCGCTCGAGGGTCGGCACGAGCGAGCGATAAACCTCGCGATACTGCGCGATCATACGCGTGGCCGAAAAACGTTCCGCGTTCTCCAAAGCTTTCGCGCTCCAGCGGGCGCGCTCTTCAGAATTGTTCAGTCGCAACAAGTCTTCGACGAAGCCAGGTTCGTCATCGACCCCGCGAAAAATACCGGCAGCACCTGCGACTTCGGGCAGCGGGCCGGAATTGCTGCAGATGACCGGGCAACCGCAGGCGTGCGCTTCGATGACCGGCCAGCCGAAGCCTTCAAAGCGCGAGGGATAAAGCAGCGCGACGGCAGAGGAATAAAGAGCCTCGAGAATGGCGCTGTCGGCGTTTTCGATTTGTGCGATGCGATCAAAGACATCGAGCTTGCGGGCGAGCGTCTCGAGTTCCGTGTTCAATAGCTCGCCGACAAACACGAGGCGGCCATTCCAGTTGTTTTTCGTGCGCGCGAAAATCCGCAGGACGCCGTCGCGATTTTTGCGCGGCGTGTTCGTGCCAACGTGCAAAACAAACGGCACGCTAACATCGACACCGTGAACTTTGGCTAAACGCTGACGCGCTTCCGCGGGCGCGAGTTTGCGGAATGGATAATTCAAACCCAATGGTACCACTGCCACGCGCGGCTGAGCATCCCCGCGAACGACGAGACGTTGCACGTCGTCCGCCGTCACAGAGGAAATGCACGCGATCAAATCGGCACGGTGCAACCCGCGCAGGATCCAGCGCTGTAAAATCCGGCCGGTGAAACCTGGCTGGTGCTCGGGATTTTCACCGAGCGCGCCACGCACCGCGAAGAGATCGTGACAGGTGATCACGAGCGGGAAACGCGCAACCGCACGCGCATGCGTCGCGTCGGAGTGATCGCAGATGTGAACGAGCGCCGGTCGCGAGGCGAGGTTTCGCCGGAGCGACCATTGAAACAAAAAAAATTTATCGATGTAACCGAGCCACTTCGCCGCGGTCGCACCGAAGAAACGAATTCGTCCCAGCAAAGCAGGCGGCTGGATGAGGCGCGCTTCAATCCCGGCGTCGCGCAAGCCTTCGAGCATCATCTGGCCGAAGCGCAACATGCTCTGCCATCGATCGGGCGGATAACTACCGATCAGCAGAACCATTTTCGCTTGTTGCGCCGGAGCTGGGTGCAGACGGATGCCCGTCGCGCTCACTCTCGCCGTGCAAGCGCTCCGCGTAAGCAGAGCGTCCGCGAATTGTTCCCGGCGCGGGCGCGAACCGAGACGGCGGCAGCGGCGGCGCACGTCGCGGGATGGACGCTTCTTCGTTCCTCGCCGCCAATGTGAGACCCATGACAAAAACGGCGAAGCCGAGAATGGTCGGCTGGCCAAGTTGGCCGCTCAGCATCGGCAGAAAACCGGCACTGAACAAAAGCAGCGGCAGCAGATTGCCGATTCGGACGGACCTGAGACAAAGCCAACCGACGCGCATGACCAGTGCGCAGCGCCAGGCGATGTAGGCCAGGCCAAGAATCGGGCCGCTCTCGAGCAAGATGCGCGACCATTCGCCTTCGGTGAGAAGAAAAGCGCTCCGACCGATCAAAAATTTCGCGCCCGCGTTTGTGCCGACCCCGAGGCCGTAGCCAAACGCCGGCGCGCGACTGATCACCGCGAAACCCTCCTCAAACACATCGAGCGGGCGCGCGATCAGTCCGCGCGCGATCGATTGGCCCATGCCATCGGCCGCTTCGTAAAAACGCGTCGATAAAACGTTCACGCCTTCGCGAAAAATCGGCAATCGGCTGATCACGATGCCGAGAAACAATGCGACGATCAATCCTTGCCCGAATCGGTTCACCATGTCCGGACGCAAGACGATGACGACGAACAAAGAAGCCAGCACCAGAGTGCAGGCGCCGACGACCGAACGGCTCCCGGACACCGACACACCGATAACCAGGGCAACACCGGCCGGAATGAGCAGCCGGATCTTGTAAATGCCGGGGCGCAACGTCGCCCAGACGAGATACGCCGTGGCGAGCGCGTAAAACGCGACCACGCCAATGACGAAAGAAAACGTGCCCGAGGTGCGCACCTTGCCCAGTGCCGACATCATCATCTCAGTCCCGCCACCGGCCGTGCGATTCACAACTGACTCCGGCGAGGCTTGAAACTGCGCCACCATCAACAGGGTCATCGGAATCAGGACCGCCAGCGTCCACCAGCCAAACTGTTTCACGTCCGCCGGGCGCAACACCCGCGCCATGATGAAAATGAGCGGGAGCTGAAAGAAATTCGCCCGGAACCCGAAGCCGGCGACGAGACCGACTTTCAGCGGCGGCACATATTGCCAGAGCTGCAAAAACGTCGTCGCGACGCAAAGAAAACCGAGCACGGCCAATGCAACGGTCCAGCCGTTGCGCGGAAAAACGCGGGCGCGCATGGCATAAAAATAAATCATCGCCACCACCGGATCGCGGACCACGAGCAGCGGGTCCGACCAGCGCGGCACGACCCATTTGCGCAGCGCGCCCTCGAAAAGGAGGAGCCAAAAAAACACCCAGAGCAACTGCCGGACGCGCATCCGCGCGTTTTCAACGCGACGCCGGGCGCGTTCCTCGGGCGTTTCGGTTTTCATCTGCAAATCTTGTCGTCGTGATGATCAGAGCCGTCGCTACGCAAGTCTGCGGTCGCGCCGTTCATCTTGTCGTCGCAATCGCCATGCCACAGCGGTGAATCGCATTCGCGTCATCGCGCAACCACATGCACGCTCGGCAGCGGCAAATCATACAGCTGCCTCGCTTTCAACGGCGACCCGCCGCAGGTGTAAAAGCCATAGCCGCATCGGCCGAGCATTTCGACCACGACTCTGGCGGACAAATTTCGTTCATCAAGATAATTAAGGTGGAGCTCGAGAAAAATCGTCGGTTTATGTTGCGCGAGAAAGTCCAGCGCGCCCGCGATGGCTTCGTACTCGTAGCCTTCCACGTCCAGTTTGATGAATTGAGGCACAACACCGACTCGCGCGGCCGCATCCGGGAGGCGCTCGATTGGCACCGCGATCGGCTCCGGCTCTGCCCACATCGTGTGCGCGAAGTGTTGCACCTGCACGAATCCGCCCACCGGATCCAGCAGCATCTCTACGCGCTTGGCCGCGTCGCCGATCCCGATCGCTTCGACTTGCATGCGCTCGCCGAAACCATTCAGGTCGCGGATTTCCAAAAGTCGCTCCACTAAAACCGGCGAAGGCTCAAAACTGAACACACGATTGGCAGGATCCGCCGCGCAAAATAATGCCGACACAACTCCGGAATGCGCGCCGATGTCGAAGAAGGTGCTGCCCCCGAGGCGTGCCGCACGCGCCAAGCTCTCGAACTCGGCGCGTTCGGAAGCTGCGGCCGTGAAATGGACTAACTGATCTTTGCAACTAAGCGGCGCTTGAAACGAAAAGGAGTCGTTCACGACTGGCAAACCATCTTTCAGGAGATCGATTTTGCAGGATAGAGCGCCGTCCGTCTCGGCAATGGTGAAGTTCGCGTTGGCTCGCTCCTTAAAAAGCGCTGCCGCACGCGTCTTCAATCGCAGGCGAACAAAACCCGGCACGAGACGAGAGAAATGTTTTTTGAGGAAACGCCTCATGCCTTCGAGTGATTGTCGATCTTACACCGCCACCAGCTCGCGAGTCGCGGCCACGATCTTCTCACCGTAGGCGTGCCAGGTAAACTCGCGCGCCCGTGCCTGGGCTGCGGTACCCATTTCGCTCAGGCGCGACCGATTCGCCAGGAACCAGTTGATTTTCTCCGCGATCGCTGCCGGCGAACGGATCGGCACCAGGAAACTAGTTCGGCCTTCCTCGATCAAATCGTCGCCGCCGGCATTTTTTGTCGCGATGATCGGAAGTCCGCATGCCATCGCCTCCTGTTGCACGAGCGCCCGACCTTCAACAATCGAAGGCAGCACCAGCACATCGCACGTCTGCATCAACCGGAGCACGTCGGCATGCGGGCGCGGCGGCTCGTAAATGAAATCGCGAAATTTTTCCCGATACCACTCGAGCGGAAGAATGGTCGAGCCCATTAGGACGAGTTGCACGGTCGCGGAGTTGAGCAGTTTCATTGCCGCAAAAACATCGGCCAACCCTTTACGTTGCGTCAGCGCACCGGCAAACAGCACGCGCAACGGCCCGTTGCCCGCATCGCGCTTGGTGGCAAGAACCTGCCCTGAGCGATAGTCGAACGGGTCGACGATCGGCGAGCCAAACGGGGCAACGATCGTTCGTTTCTTTTCCCGCGCCTCAGCGGGCAACGATTCGAGAACGAAATTGCTCGGGCAAACGATCAAATCGGCCAACGCGAGCTCGCGTGTTTTGCGCGCGAGCTTGGCTTGGGAGTCGCGCGTCCCACCGAGCGTCGGCTCCCAATCCGCGTAACGCTCCGCTTCTTCGCGCAGCAAACATTGCGCGGTTTCCCAATAAACAATCGGAAGATCGTAGATCCGTTTCAGCCCAAGATCGGCCGCGGCCGCGAACAATTGTTCGGCACAATCTTCATACGCGTAAACGCCGCGCACA
>DATDFJ010000324.1:0-7465 GCA_036522675.1 Chthoniobacterales bacterium
GCGAATCTTGACACCGAAGACCTGTTTGATCCGGTCTTCGACCGTCTGCACGTTGCGCGGGGTAAACTCAGCCTGGCGATTGATCTGTTCGACGACGCCGTCGAAATCGGTGTTTGGAAATGAATCGACGCGCACCCGGACGTGATCGCCAATCTTGATCCGGCCGAGCCACGGCTCGGGCACATAGACGCGCACCCAGAGATGCTGCGGGAGAAGGAGCGTGGCGACTTCGCGATTGGCCGGAAGCACATCGCCCACTTTTACACTCAACACTTCGAGAACCGAATCGGCGGGCGCGACCACCTGCATCTCAGCCAATTGCGCATCGATATCGGCGAGCTGCGCGCGCGCCTGGACGACGCGCATCTTCGCGGCCTCGACAATTTTTTCCTGCGCGCGCGCAGCGCTGCTCGCACGCTCCGCGTCGGTCGGCGACACCACTTTGCGCTTGAGCAAATCCTGTTGTCGCTTCGCGTCATCGCGCAAAAAATCCAGCTGCGCTTGCTGCGAATCGGCGTCGCGAATGGCCGATTCAATTTGCGCCGCCGCCAGGTCGCGACGCGCGTTCAATTCGGCCGCATCGAGCTCGACGATCGGCTGGCCGGCGCGGAGCCGGTCGCCTTCCTGGGCAAAAATTTTTTCCACGCGGCCAGGCGCCCGTGGCCCAACGTGGACTTCATCGACTTCGATCGTCCCTGAAACGGCATTTTTGTGATTGCCGCAGCCGCCGAACAAAAACAGACACGCTGCGACGGCGATGATCACGGAAACTGATTGCCTGCCCGCCGTAGCGTTGGCGTTGCCCGATCGATCTTGCCTAACGAACAACGACCTCATGCCTTGCGCCCTTTCTGCGTCAGCGCGCCTTCAAGGACAATTTTCAGGATTTCGCCGAAGGCTTCTTTCGGCATCATCCCAAGCTCCTCGATCTTTGGCGGATTCATGACTGACTGAACTATTGCCAGCAGAATTTCGATGATCAGTTTCGCCGGGACATCTTTGCGCACCATCCCGGCGCGTTGGCCTTCCACGAAGAGTTTACCGAAATAGCGTTGGATCAGTGCGGCCCGTCGCCGCTCGACAACTTTGAACACATGCGGCGCTTTCTGGCGCATGTCGCGCACAAACGGCGGCTTGATTTCGTCCAACTCGCGCTGTGTGCCAGCGAGCAATTCGTGCAGCGTCGCCGGGAAATCGTGAGAAGGCGCGCGCGTCACTTCTTTCAATCTCGCTTCGACCGCGGCGAACTTGTCGGCCAGCACCGCCTCGAGGAGATCGAATTTCCCGGGAAAATGCGCGTAGAGCGTTTTCTTGCTGATGCCGAGCTCCGCCGCTAGGTCGTCCATGGTCACGCTGCGGAAGCCGTGACTAAAAAAATGGGCACGCGCGGCGGCAACCATCCGCTGTCGATGGGCGTTGCGGCTTTTGCTCGGCGACCGGAAGCGATGGGTTTGTCTCATCGGGACACCTTATTCACTCTGGAAACTAGTATAGTACATGGAGTTTCCACAGCGTCAAAAAGCTGAGATGCGGCGATGTTGTCAGCACAATGACGAGCGGTTACTCAGGCACAGCGCTCCCGCAAAAGCTCGGCGTCAAACCGGGAATGATCGTCGTGGCGATCGATGCTCCCGATAATTATCGCAAGCTGCTCGCGCCCATTCCCAGCGGCGTGAATTTTGCCACTCGGCCGACTGGAAACACGAAGCTCGTTCATCTCTTTGCCACTCACCGCACTGAATTGGCCAATCAATTGTCGATCTTACGCCGCAAAATTGCCGAGGACGCCGCGGTTTGGGTTTCCTGGCCGAAACGCTCTTCGGGCGTTGCGACCGACATTACTGAAGGCGTGATCCGCTCAATCGCGTTGCCACTCGGATTCGTGGACGTGAAAGTCTGCGCCGTGGATGAAATCTGGTCGGGATTGAAGTTGATGATCCGCCGCGAAAATCGAAAATCCAAGAAATGAAGACACGATTTCTCGACCACATTGATTTGCGAGTGAAAGACATGAAGAGGGCGCGGGAGTTTTACGGAAAACTTCTGCCGGCGCTCGGCTTTACCAGCGACCGGTCCGACCAGGAATGCGGCACCTTCTATGCGGTCGGCGGCGACCAGGCGTCGGAATTTTTCGCGTTCAATGAAGATGGACAACACGAACCGAACGCAACGCGGATTGCATTTTGGGCCGAGAACCGGGCGGAAGTCGATCACATCGCTGAAGTTGTGCGCGATATCGGCGGCAAAAATCTGGAAGGCCCGGAGCTTTGCCGCGAATACAGCCCTGGTTACTACGCGTTCTTCTTCGAAGATCCCGACGGCAACAAGCTCGAAATTTGTTTCCGCGAGAATCCGGTGATTCGAGGATAGCTGGAGCGTCCGCTGTCCTCAGCGGAATCGGTATTCATCCTAGTCGATCTGTCACGGGAAATGCTGCATTCGCGAAGGGTATCATTGCGAATCAAAACAAATTCGACGAAGAGTGCTCGATGAGCAGTGACCCCACGCATGTGCCCGCGATTCTGGAGGAGCACCGTCGCGTTCGCTATCTCAAGCTGATCGCGCTCTTCAAAATTCTGAAGGGGCTATTGCTTTTTGTCCTTGGGTTTTCGCTCCTCTTTCTCAACAGTCGCCCGGCGTGGCTCGATCAAATTTCCGATTGGACGGACGACCAGATTCTGCTCCACCACAGCCGACCGGTGCATTTTCTCCTGAGCAAATTGCAGGATGTGCTCGCGGGCGGCGGCGTGTTGCGTGCGACCGCGTTGCTTTCGCTCTTTTATTGCGCGGTGCTGTTCACCGAGGGGCTCGGCGTTTACTTTCAGAAACGCTGGGCTGAATGGCTGATGATCTGCGCGACCGGCACGCTCGTTCCGGTGGAAGTGCGCCATCTCTGGCACCGTCCAAGCCTGGTCGCATTGGTGATTCTCCTGGCGAACTGTTTCATCGTCTGGTTTCTCTATCTGGTGCTAAAGCGAGAGAAACCTGAGCCGCACGTCGAGCGCAAGCCCGAGCTGGTCGAAACTCGTTAGGCCAAAATTGCGCCTTGCCGGATTCGGTCGCGAACGCGACCGTCTCTTGCCGCCCTTCTCGGCACAAGCCATGACCACAGCCGCGCGACTTTCCTACGGCGTGCTCGTCCTCACCATTGCGCTGGCGGGCGTGCTCCATCTCGGCGCGCCGCTCCTGGTCGTCTTCTTCTCCTATTTCGCACTGCGACACCTTTACCGTGCGACGAAGAGAAAATGGCTGGCGCTGACGCTGTTTATCATCCTAGTCGTCGGAATCTGTGCCGCGGCCGTCTATTTCACGCGCGCCGCGGTTCTATCGCTGCCTGAGGTTGCCGACACATCGATTCCCCCGGCGACTGCCTGGGCACAGAAACGTCAGATCGAATTGCCCTTCACCGATTTCGAGAGCTTGCGCACGGTCGTGATCGATACGCTTCGGGCGGAAGCGCAATATCTGCGCGGGGTCGTCCATTTCGCTCGCAGTACAATCAGAACACTGGTCTTTTGCCTCATCGCAATCGTCGCCGCAGCCAGTCTCTTTTTGAAAGGCGGCTTCGGCGAATCTTCGCGTCGTTCAGTAACAAACAATCTTTATTCCGTATCCACGGTCGAGGTAGCAAAGCGCTTCCACGATTTTTATCGCAGCTTCTCCACCGTGATCGGTGCGCAGCTCACGATTTCGCTAATTAACACTGCACTGACCGGCGTGTTTCTGATTGCTGCTCGTCTGACTCAAGCGCCACTGCTCATGGCGGTCACATTTGTTTGTGGACTCGTCCCAATCGTGGGCAATCTCGCGAGCAACACGATCATTATTTTTGTCGCCCTGACCGTTTCGTTGAAATTGGCCATCGCCGCGCTTGTATTTTTGATTGTCATCCACAAGCTCGAATATTTCCTCAACAGCAAGATCATCGGCGAACGCATTCGCAATCCGGTCTGGCTCACCTTGATCGCGCTCGTCGTTGGCGAACGCCTGATGGGCATCCCCGGCCTCGTCCTCGCCCCGGTGGTCTTAAACTATGTGCGGCTTGAGATGCTGAAGATTGGCGCGCCGGAAAAGCTCTCGCCTGCCGAGACAAGATCGACAGCTGGACCTACGGGCTCGGCGAGCTCGGCGCTTTCTTCGGCGACTCCTCGGGCGATGTCATCTTGATATCGGGCAGTTGGACTTCTTTAAAATCCTTCGGTACCGCAAACTCGGCGTCGTCGACCGGGGCCTGACTAATATTGATAATGGTGGTTGTGACCTGGTTGTCGCCCATCGACATGGTGGTCTTGATGGGCAAGGCAGGAAAATCACGGTAATCGGGCAGACCCATGGAGTTGGTCTGCCACATCTGCGGATTAATTGACTGTAACTGCCGGAGAATCGCCGCTCCCTCGGGATAGCTCGGCGCGAGCCAGTAGGTCGCTTTAAAGTTCGGCGTCTCACAAACGTACTGTTCCGTCTCGTAGGGGCCGATCATCTCCTTCTTGCCGGTCGGAGTAAGCTTTGCCTTGGCCGCCGGCTCATTCTTATTGAATTTCCCCATCATCTCTGCCGCGGCTTTCATTTTTTCAGCCGAAATGCGCACCACTGTTTTGCGATCGTTCATCAGGTTGGTCATCTCACCAGTCTTCGCATCAATGATCGTGGTCACATTTGGCGCGCCGTCGATCCGCGCCTTGTCGCCTTTGATCTTGACCGTCATTTCGCCGGACTGCCCTGCGCCATCGATTTTTTGCAGGATCGTGAGATCGGCTCGCACGGGCAGAACCACAGCCAGACCGAAAAGGACTCCGTAGGCGACAGTTTTCATAAGCAGATTAGCTAGACTCGCCGGGTGAAATAGCAAGCGCCAGCGTCAAAAACCGCTTGGCAGCAAGCACAGTGCGCGGCAGCTTGATGCCGGTCACGCGGGTGTAGCTTAATGGTAAAGCTGTAGCCTTCCAAGCTACTGACGAGGGTTCGATTCCCTTCACCCGCTTTTCCGTTAGTGATCGGGCGAAATCAGCTCGCGATGCCGCCAGGCGTAACCAATGCCGGAATAAACGGTCAGCGCGACCGTGATCCACACAAGGACGCGACCGGCTTCATGCCAGGCGCCAAACCACCATGTCGATCTTGCATCGACGTAACGAAGCTCACTGAACGAAAGCAAACCGAGAAAGAAGATCACCGTCACGATCTGCCACGATGTCTTCTGTTTCCCGAGTCGTTCCGCCGGCAGAATCTTGCCTTTGGCGCTCGCCATCATGCGCAAGCCAGTGATCAAGAAGTCGCGCGCTACGACTGTGGTCGCGGCCCACGCCGGCACTGCCTTCAGCGGCACGAGCGAAATAAACGCGGCCGCCATCATGATCTTGTCCACGAGCGGGTCCATTAGCTTCCCGAAATTCGTGACCCAAGCGTAACGGCGCGCAATTTCCCCGTCGACAAAATCGGTCACACCCGCGATCAAAAAAATAATCAGCGCCGCCGTGCTGGCGTATTGCCAGGAAGAATTCAGCGCGACGACAAAAAGCACCGTCAGCACCAATCGGCTTAGCGTCAGTCGGTTCGCCCAGTTCATATTCTTGTCGCCGGCATCGCTGATGCCGGGCCGGGATCAACGATCGCGGCTACAGCACGCCCTTTGAATCGGGGCCGCTTCCAAATCGGCACTTTCTTTTTCAATTCATCGACAATCCACTTACTTGCCTCAAACCCGGCTGCGCGATGTGGCGACGCGACTCGGAGAAAAAGGGAAACTTCGCCCGCGGCAACAAAGCCGACCCGATGATGAATGACGACTTTCCGCAGCTGAAAGTTTTCTGTCGCCGCCGCGGCGATCTGCTGCAATTGATGTTCGGCCATGGCCCTGTGCGCCTCGTAATCGATGCCTTCGATTGCGCGGCTGTCCTCCAGTTCGCGAACCACACCCCAGAAATCAACAATTGCACCCGCGGAAACATCGACATCGGCTGTAGCCGGGATCGTTGATCCCGCCCCGGCATCATCAATGCCGGCTGCAACTTTCAGCGGCGCTTCCGTCAGTAAAACTTCACCGACCCAATTTGCCATGGCTCTGAATCGACCTCTACAGTGAGGGCCGCGGTTGCGGCGGCACGTAAACGAAAGGAGACGCGAAAATGACAGCGAATCAATGTGATATTGGAATCATCGGCCTGGCCGTGATGGGCGAGAACCTCGCCCTCAATATGGAATCGAAGGGATTCGCGGTCGCGGTTTTTAATCGCACCACTGAGGTGACAGACAAATTCGCGACCGGCCGCGCGAAAGACAAAAACATTCAGCCAACGCCACGGATTGAGGAATTCATCGGCGCACTGAAACGTCCGCGCAAAGCCATGATGATGATCAAGGCGGGCCACCCGGTCGACCAGGTGATTGGCGAGCTCGTGCCGCTCGTCGAGGAAGGCGATGTCATCATCGACGGCGGCAACTCACTTTTCACCGACACGCAACGGCGCTGCAAGGATCTTGAAGGGCGCGGAATTCACTATGTCGGCTGCGGTGTTTCCGGCGGCGAGGAAGGCGCGCTGAAAGGCCCTTCTCTCATGCCCGGCGGCTCGCGCGGATCCTGGGAAATCATCGCGCCGATTTTTCGCAAGATCGCGGCGCAGGTCGATGGCGAGCCGTGCTGCCGTTACATGGGCCCGGATGGCGCCGGACATTATGTCAAGATGGTCCACAACGGCATCGAGTACGGCGACATGCAGTTGATCTGCGAAGCGTACGCCATTTTGAAGGATGTGCTCGGGTTGGAGGCGAAAGAGCTCGCCGACATTTTTGCCGAGTGGAACAGAGGCGAGCTCAACAGCTACCTCATCGAAATTACCTCGAAAATTTTTCGCAAGGTCGATCCCGAGACGGGTAAACCACTTGTCGATGTTATCCTCGATAAAGCTGGCCAGAAAGGCACCGGCATCTGGACGCTGCAATCCGCCATTCAACAATCCGTCGTCATTTCAACGATCAACGCCGCGGTCGAAGCGCGCGTCGTCTCCTCGCGCAAGGACGAACGCGTCGCTTCCGCAAAAATTTTGCCGCATCCGGAGCCGAAGAAATTCACCGGCGATGCCAGGCAGTTGGTGGAATCGGTGCGCAAGGCGCTTTACGCCTCAAAAATTGTTTCCTACGCGCAAGGCATGGAGTTGTTAGGCGCGGCCAGTCATCAATACAACTGGAACCTGAACTTCGGCGATATCGCTACGATCTGGCGCGGTGGCTGCATCATCCGCGCGAAATTTCTTAACCGGATCGTCGAAGCGTATCAGCGTGACCCCGCGCTCCACAATCTCCTGCTCGATTCCTATTTCCGCGACATCATCGCGAAAACACAGAGCGACTGGCGCGTCGCCGTTTGCACCGCGGCCGAACACGGCGTGGCGGTTCCGGCCTTTGCTGCGTCGCTCGGCTACTTCGACAGCTATCGCTCGGCGCGTTTGCCCGCGAATCTTTTGCAAGC
>DATDFJ010000325.1:0-5811 GCA_036522675.1 Chthoniobacterales bacterium
GCGCGACCGATTCACCGTAGCGCTGCGTTAATTCGTAGGCGGCACGAAAGTCTTTGCGCGCGGCATAATATTTTGCCAGACCTAGCCAGGCGTACGGCATCCAAGCCGGATGCCGTTGTACCTCCTGCGCGAGCGAGTCGACCACACCGCGCTCCGACCAAAGTGTGAAGAACGCGAACTTTTCCGGCTCGGTAAATGATTTGAGTTCCGCGTCGTGGGCGAGGACTTGTTGGATCGCGCGCTGAAAATCTTCGCCCGAGACGCGGTTCAGATACGGCAACACCAAATCGTGCCGCGCCAGTCCGATCTCCTCGAGCATGCGGCTGGCGGCGGGATTTTGGTTTGCAGCACTCGCCAGGACAATCGAAAAGATTTCCGCGCGTCGCGGCCCGCCCCTATGCAACGCCTCACGCCACGCGCTCACCGCGAGTGCCGGCTGGCTCGGCAGCCAGGCGTCGCCTTCGGCCAGCGGAACCTCGAACCCGTTCGGCTCGAGAAAACGCGCCCGTTGAAAGTCCGCCAACGCGACCTCCACTTTTTTGTCCGCTACTTCTGCGACCGCACGCAAAAAATAAAGTTGCCAATCCAGCGGAGCCCAGACCAGGGCGCGCGACGTAAGCGAGATTGTCTCGCCAAAATCGCGCTCGCGATTGGCGGCGGCCGCGAGCTCCTTCGCGTTTGTCACGCCGACGGAGCCGGGCAGCAGGGCTTTAGTTTTGGCGGCGGTCACGCAGGCCAAACCGAACACGCACAGCAAAAGGCCAAGGACGCGAAACATCGCCGCGATCGCGCGGCTGTGCGCCAGCGGCAGCGGCCGATAAAAGGCGAGCCCAAGCAGGAACACCGCCGCATATGCTGTCCCAACCCGATGCGCCGAAACATCGACAATCCCGTGCAACGCAAAAAGAACGACGCCGATGAGCGCAGCCAGGCGAAAGCGCTGGTTGGTTCCTTCGCGCAACGGGAACACCCGCCAGATTAAAAGGGTCGCGCCTACAAGCGCGAACACGAGCGCCGGCCAACCCAGTTCCGACCACAGCCAGAGCCAGTCGCTTTCCGGATGCAACGAACGCGTGTCGGCCCACGAAGCCGCACGAAAAATCGCGAACACCGATTCAAAATTGCCCAGGCCCATTCCACACCACGGCGACGACCCGATCAGTTCTAATGCGTCGCGAAAAATCAGCCACCGAAAATCGGATGAAACGCCGGGCCCTTCGAGGCCGCGGAGATGGAAGCGTTCCAGCGTCTGACCGCCCATCAGCAGAACAGCCGTGAGCAGCAGAAGCAGAAAAGAAATTGCCAGCGCAATGCGGCCAGGAGAGCGCTGGCGCGAGGCGACAATCGCGATCCAAAGCGCGCTGCCGCCGATGAGAAGAGCCAGACCCGCGCGCGACAAATTCAAAATGATTGCGGCAATCAGAATACCCAGTCCGAGCAGCCAGAAGACCCAGCGATTGCGTCCGAAGCGCAGATCGTCCTGACCGCAGGCGAGAAGCGCAATCGCGCTGATTCCAAACAGATCGGCCGTCTGATTGCGATTCGGAAACGGCCCGAACCCGCGCGCGTTGATCCAGAACGGAAGCGCGGCGTGCGCGAGAAAAAACAAAATACTGATCGCCGCAAGAGCGACAATTCCGACTGTAAAAATGCGGAGCTGAAAACGCGTCTCGCGCAGATCGAGTTCTTGCGTGCTGACGAAATAAAGCCAGCTCATGGCGGCGATGAAACTGATGAGCGCTCCGGCCGTTATCCACGGTTGTGGCGTCAACGTCGAGGGCAGCGCCATCCCAAAATCATTCACCATGGCGGTGCGCCACAGCGGTGTGAAAAACCAGCGCGCCGGCAGAAAGGCGATCGCGGCTAGCAGAACGAGCGCGCCCAAAACACAGTTAGTCGCCACACCAAGCGAAAAGCGCGGCGGCCGTGCGACCAACAACAAGCCGACGAGCGCGACGACAATGCCTTCAGCCCATTTTTGTGTGCCGCCAGCGAGAAAACAGGCGACCACGGGCAAAAGCGCCACCGCACTATTGCCAAAAAATTGGCCGCCCGAAAACGTGTGGAAACGGTGTTGTCGTCGCGACCTCGCAGGTGGAGCTTGAGGGATCACACGCAAAAGCTGGTATGGGACTGGCTGTTTAGATCGACAATCAGCCAGTGGCAAGGCGAACTATCATGCGCCCGAGCAGCTTACCACGAGTTGAAGCCGCGGGCCGAAAGCGTACGCTCAGGCTCGCTCGATTGCCGTAACCATGGTCACCCAACGCACGGAAGGTCTCTATCGGCTTTTCTTGCTCTGCCAGCTCGCGCTCGTCGCGCTGCTTTTCTGGATTGGCGTCTGGATCATGGTCACCTTCTATTCGCCCGGACCGGATCTCGATTTCACCTTGCACCGCTACAGCATTTACTGCGGGCTGATCGTTCTGGGCATTTGGCTCGAGTCGCTCTCCCGCAGCGGCTCAAAAAATTATCTGCTCCAGAGCGAAATGCTCCAACAGCACCGACTCAGTCTGCGCCAGACGGTGGCCGGCGTGGGCCTGCTCGTGTTTTACATCATCGGCACCAAGGACGCGTTCATCTCGCGCGTTTTCTTTTTCAATTTTGTCCCGTGGCTCTACATCGGGCTGCTCTTTTCGCATCATTATCTGCCGCCTCTTTTATTGCGCTGGTTTTTCAGTGGCGTGCGCGACGAAAAAACCCTGCTCGTCGGACCCTCACGCCGCGCTCTGCAGTTGCGCGATTGGCTCCGCCGCAAAGCCGATTTCGGATTGCACACGGTCGGCCTTGTCTCCGAGCAAAAGATCGATCCGCCGAAGGACGGATTTGCCGTGGCGAACGATGCGGCGGCAATACCTCTGCTCGGCACACTGCACGACCTCGAGAGCGTTGTGCGCGAGCGCAGCATCACCCAGATCATTTTGCTCGAGTTCCCGCTGTCGCATTCCGGCAACCCCGACGTGATTCAAATCTGCGACCGATTGGGCGTACGCCTCCTCATCGTGAGCGATCTCGAGGAGCGGCTGCGCCACGCCGTGACACATTTCGAGGACGACGGCTTCCGTTTCATCGCGCTGCGCGAAGAACCGCTCGAAAACCCACTCAATCGGTTTCTCAAACGTGCGCTCGATCTCGTAATCAGCCTTCCGGTCATGCTGATCGTGTTTCCTATTTGCGCACTCGGCGTCTGGGTCGCGCAACGCTTGCAATCGAGGGGGCCCCTATTTCACGTCCAGACGCGCGCTGGCATGCAAAATCGACAATTCAACATCTACAAGTTCCGCACCATGCGCCCGGACCACCAGGAGCTGACGCGGCAAGCCAGCGGCAATGACGATCGGGTTTATCCGTTAGGCCGCTGGTTCCGCAAGCTGAGTATCGACGAGATACCGCAGTTCTGGAACGTGTTGCGCGGTGATATGAGCATCGTCGGGCCGCGGCCGCATCTCATCGAGCACAACCAGCAGTTCTCGCAGCTCATGCAGAATTATCACGTCCGCGCCTTCGTCAAACCGGGTATCACCGGCCTCGCTCAGGTGCGCGGGTTTCGCGGCGAAGCGCGCAACAATTCCGACATCGCCAACCGTGTCGCGTGCGACATCGAATATCTGGAGAACTGGAATCTTTCGCTCGAGTGCGCCATCATCCTACGCACTTTTGGCCAACTTTTTGTCCCCCCGCGTACGGCTTACTAGAATTCTGTAGCCACGGCCCTGCGGACCGTTCTATTTCCGGTCGCGCGAGCGCTGACGCTGTCGAAGCTCGTAGGTTTTCGCGACGCAGAGAAATTCGTAGAACGCGTGCAGGCGCGCGAAATAAAAACCGGCGCGGCCGTCGAGAAAACCTTTCTGCCAAACATAAATGTAGAGGAAACGCAACAGCGGGCGAAACGGCAGATGCTGCGAGATGGATTTTAATCGCCGTTTAAGATCGACATGCTCGTGCGATAAGCATTGTTCTTCGCTGAGTTTTGCTTCAACCGCGACACGCGCCTCCCAATTCGAGTAGCGATTGTGCTTCTCGACGAAAGCTTCCACGGTCGGAAAGGCGTAGTGATCGATCTCGAATTTGAGCCGCGCGGTCGAGCCCTTTACGACGACGTGCTCGTGCACTTCGTTGTCGCCGCTCTCGGTTGCCGCCGTGGTCAGCCGCTCGTATCGGCCTAACGAGTGACGAAACAATCGCAGGTTCCAATTCGGATAATAAGCATGCCGCAGCCATTGCCCGAGAAAATTGAACCGGCGATTGACCCAATAACCCGCTACGCCAGGGTCGACAATCGCTTTCGCGATTTCCTGCGCCGCTTCCGACGGCAGGACCTCATCAGCGTCTAGAATGAAAACCCAGTCGTGTTTGAACGGAAGATTCTCCAAGGCCCAGTTTTTCTTTTTCGGCCAGGTGCCGTTGAACCGGAACTGCACTACTTGCGCGCCGTGCTGTTGCGCGATGTCAATCGAGTGATCGGTGCTCTGCGAATCGACCACCAAAATTTCGTCAGCCCATTGCACCGAGCTCAAACACCGCGGCAAATTCACCGCCTCATTCTTGATCGGCACTACGATCGAGACCGGTACGCGCGAGTTATTTTCCATGTGCGCCTGAGAGCCGCGTCTCATGGACACCGAGCAACGATTGCGGCATGTCCGCGTCGCACCGCGTCAAAGTGCGGCCATCGAACAAGGTGAAGCCGCGGTCCCGGAGAAAACCCGGAACGCGATTGTCGCTGTAACCATCGAGGTAAATCACCTGGATCCGCTTGTTGTCGAACAGGCCGGCGGCCCCCTGAAGGACCGGCCATTCGTGTTCTTCCACGTCGATCTTCACAACGAGATCGCTGCCGTTGAGCGGGAGCGCATCGAGCCGTTCGCAGCGAATGTTGACCGCATTAGCCGCCGCATCAGGATTCACAACTTTAAAAACACCGGAAGTGACACCGGGCGAAAACGGCAAGCTGGCGCTACGATCGGATATTCCCATTTCGAGAACCATTGCGTGGCCGATCGACTTGCGCAGGCGCCCGGCGGTTTCGGGATTCGGCTCGATCGCGATGAATTTCATTTCGGGGAAGACAATGCGGAAGCGCGAAAGCACTGAAGTATAAAGCCCGACATTCGCCCCGACATCGACGAACGTGTCGCCCGGTTGCAAGAGCAGCGAGAGATTCAACAGCGTCGCGACTTCATCGCGGAAGATGACATTGTCGTCGGCCATTTGCGCCGCCCGCCAGAGGCCGATCTCGTCGCGCGTGTTAATGTGCAGGTGCGCGCCGAAAAGTTGGATGTCGATGTTGCGCGAGGGAATCAGCAGTCGCGTGAGTGCGGCACGAAACCGCGGATATTTAAACGCCAGGATCCAGAACCAATGGCGCACCCATCGTTTACCGGGCAAATTCATGCCGTCGCGGTGCGCGGCTTAAGCGTGCGGCAGGGATTCCCAGCTGCGATCACGTCCGGCGGCACGTCGCTCGTTACGACCGAGCACGCGCCGATCACGCTCCGGGCGCCGATCGTTACACCGGGCAAAACAAAAGCGCGCGCGCCGACGAAGGCGTCGTCGCCGATTGTAATTTTCGCCGCGGTCAACGGCATCTCCGCCCGGCTGAAATCGTGGCTGGCAGTGTCGAGATACGCTTCCTGGGCAATCGTCGCGCGGGCGCCGATTTCAACCTCACCAAGGTTGTAGACGTTCGTCCGATCGCCGAGGCAGGCGCGGTCGTGCAACGTCAGGTTCCATGGCACGGCAACGCGCGCCCGCTGGTGCACGAACGGCGTGCCGTCGATCTTGGCCTCAAACACGCGCAACCAAAAAAGT
>DATDFJ010000326.1:0-4922 GCA_036522675.1 Chthoniobacterales bacterium
GGGAAACTTTTCCACGCGCCAATGAGAATGGTGATTTCGGCGGCGAAGCCGCTGAACCCGGGAATGCCCATGGACGCAGCCGAGGCGATCACGAATGTGAACGCGGCGAAAGGCAAGGCTCGGTTCAGTTGCAAGATCGACAATTGATCGAGCTCGCGCGTATGGGTGCGGCGGTAAATCATCCGGCCGGCCACGGCGAAGAGCAGGGCGGCGATCACCCCGTGGGAAAACATTTGCAGCACCGCGCCGGAGACGCCGAGCGCATTTGCGGTCGCGAGGCCTAACAACACAAAACCCATGTGGCTGACGCTTGAGTAACCGATGACGAACTTGAGATCGCCCTGGCGAAGCGCGACCGCGGCCGCGTAAATAATTCCGATCACAGCGAGCACGGCGATGGCATTGCGCCACAGTTGAAACCCGGCGGGGAAAACGTTCATCGCCACGCGCAGGCCGGCATAGGAGCCGAGCTTCATCACGATCCCGGCGAGCAACATCGAGCCAGCCGTGGGCGCGGCCACGTGACCGGTAGGCGCCCAGGTGTGCAGTGGCCAGATGCCGGCGAGCACGGCGAAACCGAGAAAGAGAACCGGGAACGCCCATGCTTGCAGTTGCGGCGAAAATTGGAACTGCGAGAGCTGATTCAAATCGAGTGAACCGGTACTCACGTAAGCCGCCAGGATCCCGAGGAACGCAAGCATGCCGCCGAAAAACGAATACAGCGTGAGCTTCATCGCGCCGTATTCCTTGTTCGTGGAGCCCCAGATCGCGATCAGGAAATATTTCGGCACGATCACCAACTCGTAGAAGAGGAAGAGCAGAAAGAGATCGGCGCTCAGGAACACGCCATACGAGCCGGCGACGACGAGCAGAAGCCAGAAGAAAAATTCATTCTGGCGAAGATCGACATCCCAGGAAAAGAGCACGGCGGCGACCGCGGCGAGGCCGGTGACGAGCACGAGGGTGAGACTGACCCCATCGAGCGCGAGATGATAATTCATTCCCAGCGCCGGCACCCACGGGACGCGAACGATGGTGTTGAAGCGCGCAAGATCGACAATCGGCGTCTCAAAAAATGCGACGAGACCGATCGCCAGTCCGCCGACGGTTGTCAGAAGCGCGACCCACTTTGCGAACCGACGCCGCGAAAACAGCGCGATCATCGCGCCGCCGAAGGTGACGTAAATCGTCCAGGCGATCATCGGCCCTCTCGCGTCCGATATTGCGCCGACTTCTCACGCACGTGAAACCTAATTTCCTGGCGTGGCTTTTCCGGCGGTATCGTTAATTGCCGAATCGCTTCGATGATCGCAGCAATCTCTTGGTCGTGCTTGCCGACACGACGTTCCAGCTCTGCGAACTTTTGCGCGAGCTCGCGTTTCGTCTCCTCCAACGCCTCACGCAGCTGCACAAAGGCGCGCATGATCGCGATGTTCACTTTTATCGCACGCTCGCTGTTTAGCACGCTCGACAACATCCCCACGCGTTGCCCGGTAAAGGCGTAGGGGCGGCTTCGCATTTCTCGATGTTTGAGCGAACTGGTCACAATTTGTGACCTGTTTCCCGCAACTTGCACGTTCGCGACTGGTTGCCCACTTGACGTCACAATTGGTGACTTCAAAATTGCAAATTCTTCGGCGGTGGGCTGGAACATGAAGTCATTTAGAAACCGTTCTCGGTTTCGCCTGACTGCTTGATTTAGCGCTTTGGTTGCAACGTCGTACAACGCCGCCAGATCAAAATCGAGCATCACTTCTGTCTCCGAAACAGATAAATCGAGCGCGCGATGTGCTCGATCGGGATGATTTCTTTGCTCATCGCGTGCGACTTCAGCTAAACAGATGCGCCATCTGAGCGATGGTGGCGTTGAGGGCGTTGAAGACGAACTGCGGCCAGAGGCCGATTGCGAACATGAGGACCGTCACCGGTATGACGACGAGTTTTTCGCTGCGGAGGAGGTCGGAAAACGTGCTGCAGGTTTCCGCCAGTGAACCACTAAACAGCGATTGCATCGCGCGCATGAAAGTGACCGCTGTAAAAAGGAGACCGATTATCGCAATCCCGGTGAATCCGGCCGCGAGTGCGAATGAGCCTTTGAAGATGAGAAATTCTCCAATGAAGCCGTTTAGTCCCGGCAAGCCTAACGAGGAAAACATCGCCACGCTCATCCAGCCGCAGAGCAGCGGCGTGCGCTGCATCAGTCCGCCGAAATCGTCGAGCCCGCGCGCGCCGCGGCGTTGCTCGAGTAGACCGACGAAGTAAAAGAGCGCGGCTGCGGTGATACCGTGATTGAAGATTTGCAGAAAGACTCCGCCGAGTGCCGCGTGCGTGTCGATCGCGGAAGTCGTTGCCGGAGCCGCGATCGCAAACAAGCCGAGCATGCAGTAGCCCAGGTGGTTGATCGACAAATACGCGACCATGCGTTTGAGATCGCGCTGCGCCCAAGCCGCCAGCGGCGGGAACACGATGGAGCACACGGCGAGCGCGAGCAGCCATGGACCTGCAATTTTGATTTGCGTCGGGAACATCGGAAGCAGCAGCCGGATAAAACCGTAGACACCCATTTTCGACAGTGCGCCCGTGAGCACCATCGCCACGCCGGTGGGCGCGGCTTCGTACGCGTCGGGCAACCAGGTGTGGAATGGGAACAGCGGCACCTTGACTGCAAGTCCGACAAAAATTCCGGCGAACACGAGCCAAGCCATCTTGCCGGCGACAAGACCGCTGCTGCTCCGTGCAAGATCGCCAAGTTGCGCGAAATCGAAGCTTCCGCGGGCGAAATAAATCCCGAGAAACCCGAGCAGCATGAAGACACTGCCGAGAAATGTGTAAACGAAAAACTTGGTCGCGGCGGCGTCGCGATTTTGCCCGCCGTAAACTTTGATGAGCAGGAACGCAGGGACCAGGCTCATCTCGTAAAACAAAAACCAGAGGACGAAATTCTGCGCGGTGAAGGTGCCGTAGAGCGCGGCCTGCGTTATGAGCATGAGCGCGCACAAGCCGCGGTCGGCGCGTTGCGCGAGCAATCCAAACGGAACGACAATCGAAGTGAGCAGGACAAGCAGCAGGCTCAGACCGTCGACGCCCACGAGATATTCGGCGCCGATGGAGGGGATCCATTGATGCCGCTCGACGAATTGCAACAGCGGAGTGTGCGCGTCGAAGCGCTGCCACAAAGTCAACGCACAGACGCCGGAGATCAGATTCGCGAAAAGCGCAATCGGGCGAGCGTTGCTATACGGCCAGACCCATACCGCGAGCGCGCCGAGAAACGGGATCAAAATTAATGCCGTGATCAGCCCAACCATGCGTAGAGAAGAAGCAGCGCGACGAGGCCAAGGGCGATCGCGCCGAGATAAGTCTGGATTTGTCCCGAATGCCAGCTCGACATCATCCGGCCAAAACTGCGCCCGCCGGTCATTGTTCGGTCAACACCTGCGTTGATCGCGCGCTCGTCCGCTTTGAGGGTGAGAATCCCGAATGTTCTTCCGAGCGCGCCGGCCGCACGCACAAGACCGTCCCAAAAATATCGGTCGAGCCAGTCAGCCATCCGCGCTGCGGTTTTGCTCAGGAGAATGATGGTGCTGGCATAAAGCTCATCGAGCCACATCCGGTTCGCCAGGAAGCTGAACAACGCCGGCAATGCGCGCTCGAGCGAATCACGTTGTCGATCTTGCATCGTGGCGCGATATAAAAATGCGCCCGCGGCGATTCCGGCTGTGACGAAGAGCAGTGACGTCACCATGACCGGCTGAAACAATCTTGTTAGATCGACAGCTGCGGCCTCGCCGGACAAATAGCGCTCCAGCCACGGCCAGGCCGGCGTGAGCACAATGCTCAACACAATCGAGCCCAGCGCGAGAACAACGAGCGGAATCGTCATCACCCGCGGGCTCTCGTGCGCTTCAGGTCCGCGGTTGCCAAAAAAGACGTAGACGACCTGCCGCGTCATGTAGAACGCGGTCAGCACGACGCCGGCGATGAGGAGAAGGTAGGGTGCGCGAGAGACCGGCCAGTGCGATGTCGCGACGAGAATTTCTTCCTTTGTCCAACCGCCCGAAAACAATAGAGGCGCGCCGCTGAGGGCGAGCATTCCGACCGCGTAGGTCATAAAGGTCAGTGGCATTTGCCCGCGCAATCCGCCCATTTTACGGAGGTCTTGTTCATGATGCAGTCCGTGAATGACCGATCCGGCGCCGAGAAACAGGAGTGCTTTGAAAAATCCGTGGGCAAGCAAATGCATAATGCCTGCGGCGACACCGCCCACACCTAACGACACCATCATGAGCCCGAGCTGTGACACGGTCGAATAGGCGAGGATGCGTTTGATGTCGAATTGCGCGACCGCGATCAATGCGGCCATCAAGCCGGTAATGACGCCAATCCAAACGACGACGGTAAGTGACGGAGTAACTCCGTTGATCGCGCCGACGGAAAAGATCGGATAGACGCGCGCGACGAGAAACACGCCGGCCGCGACCATAGTCGCGGCGTGGATAAGCGCGCTCACCGGTGTAGGACCTTCCATAGCGTCCGGTAACCAGACGTGGAGCGGGAACTGACCCGACTTACCCATCGCGCCGACGAAAATTAGCAGCGCGATGAATGTGGCGCTGCCGCCCAGTGTGACGAGCGCCGCGCTCTCGAGACAACCGCGGCCATCGTCGTAGAAGAGTAATGTTCCGCTGCGGTGATAAAGCCAGAGCATGCCGAGAAATAATCCGAGATCGCCAATGCGCGTGGTAATGAACGCTTTCTTTGCGGCGGCGGCGGCGCTCGGCCGTTCAATCCAGAAGCCGATCAGCAAATACGACGCGAGGCCGACCAGCTCCCAAAACATGAAGAACAGCAGCAAGCTGTTCGCAATCACGACGCCGAGCATCGCGCCCGAGAAGAACGAGAGATAGGCAAAGAAGCGCGTG
>DATDFJ010000327.1:0-10707 GCA_036522675.1 Chthoniobacterales bacterium
GTCGGCCGCGAACCGTACATTGAGCCGCTGCTGAAACGCCGCGGTCTGGAAAAAACGCCCGGCGCCGACGACACCAAAACCGAATCAAAACCGCCGACTGGCTAAACATTCTCGGTTCGCAGTTGTCGATGTTTTGTCGCATGAAATCGCTTGCTCGCGTTCTGTTCGCGCTGCTGCTCGCTCCGCTGAGTGCGCTCGCCGACAACAGCGTCGTCAACATGTCGCATTACGACCTGGTGCGGCCGGATTTTGTGGGAATGAAGAGCGAAGGTGTCGTCGGCGTCATTCATGAAGCGACTTATCCGCGATACGAGCGCGACGCCGGATACTACGAACGGTTCCGCGCCGCTCGCCAAGCCGGACTGCTCTGGGGCGCGTATCACTTTGCCGACGGCACGAATCCGATTCGCCAGGCCGATCATTTCCTGGATGTCGTCTCGACATCAGTGCCGCGGCTGTTGCCGACCGAAGCCGATCGAAATCGACCGGGCGTCTTGCTCGTACTCGATTTTGAAAAGAACACGCATTACCGCGGCGGCACGATGAGCGTGGCGCAGGCCGTCGCGTTTGTGGAGCGCATCAACGAGCGGACGGGAAAATATCCGGGGCTGTATTGCAGCGAATACCGGTTGCGCCAGATGCTTTACGCGCCGGGCGTGACCTCCGTGCAGCGACGGGCGTTGACCAATTGCTGGCTGTGGATCGCGAATTACCATTTTGAACCGCGCAACGTGGCGCCATGGCGCGCGTGGCAGCTGTGGCAATACACCGGCGACGGCAGATGCGATTTGCGCCCGCGCAGCGCGTTCCCGACGCGCGTGGCCAATCTGCGGCGCGCCGAACGCAACATCTTCCGCGGCACCAACGCCGAGCTGCAAACTTTCTGGCAGGAACACGCCTGGTTTCCCGGCGGTTAGGTGGTCAACGAGGCCAGGGTTTGACTTGGCTCGCGCGGGCAGGCACTGATCCACCTCGGACTGGAATCACGCCCAAGATTTGTTACCGTGCTGACTGCGTAAAATGGGCGAGCCTGTAAATCCTGACGTCACCGCCGTGCAAAAACCGGAGCCGGCCAAGGCCGATTTGCGACCGGAGAATATCCAGGACGCGGTGATCCGGTTGGCTGGGAATTCGCAGGATGGAATTCAAACGGCGGGCGCTTTTCTGGCGCGGCTGGCGGGGCGCAGCGAGCAGGACGTGATGACTTACATGACCATCCCGGCCACGATTTCCGGCGGGCCGTCGATCTTTCAAGTGCGAATTGGCTCGGGCGAAGTGCTCTCGGCCGGTGACGAAGCGGATTTTCTGGTCGCGTTTTACCAACATAGCTACCAGGACCACATCGGGTTCCTGCGCGAAGGCGGCGTACTGCTTTACGACTCGGACAATGTCGAGCCGAACATGGACGATAAGCGTTTCGTTTATGTCGGCGTGCCGATCACCGGACTGACCGTCGAAGCGCTCGGCGGAACCGCCAAGGACAAGGGCAAAAACATTTTCGTCCTCGGATTGATTTCGAAAATCTTCAGCCTCGATGCCGATAAGTTGAAAAACATCATCAGCGAAAAATTCGGCGGTAAAGACGAGAGCGTCGTTAACACCGCGCTGATGGCCTTCCAAGCGGGCTACGCGTACCCGGTGGGCAAGATCCTGACCCATCACTACCAATTCGAGAAGGTTCATAAGCCGGGCGGCCGCGCCCAGATCACGATGGACGGGAACCAGGCGCTCGCCTATGGCCTGATCGCCGCGGGGGTGCGCTTTGGCGCCGGCTATCCGATCACACCGTGGTCGACAGTGATGGAAGTATTGCGACGCGAGCTGCCGAAATATGGCGGCATTTTTGTGCAAGCCGAGGACGAACTCGCTTCGGTCTCGATCGCGCTCGGTTGTTCGTATTCCGGTTATCTCGCTGTGACCGGCAGCGCCGGCCCGGGCATTTCGCTCAAGGCCGAAGCGATCGGTTGGGCATCGATGGCGGAGATGCCGCTGATTGTTTGCAATATCCAGCGCGGCGGCCCGAGCACAGGTTTGCCGACGAATGTCGAGCAAAGCGATTTACATCAGGCGATCTTCGGAAGTCACGGCGACAGTCCCCGGGTGGTGCTCGCTCCGAGAACGGTCGAGGATTGTTTTTACATCGCAATCGAAGCCGGCCGGATCGCGCGGAAATACAGCACGCCGGTTTTTATTTTGAGCGACACTTCACTGGCGACGCGCATCGAAGCGTTCGACGAACCCGATCTCGCCAAAGTGATGCAGGAAGCGAAGCCGGATCTGACGCCGCGCCAAACGCACAAACCTTATCCGCTAGATTCCATCACGCAGCACATCCCGCCCGGCACCCGCATCCTCGACGGAAAATATCCGCTCATGTCCGGACTCGAGCACGACGAGATGGGACATCCGACCGGCAGCCCGAAATTGCACATGGCGATGACGGCGAAACGCCGCAATAAACTGCGCAAGCTCGCCGAGGAATTGCCGGTGCCGGAAGTTTATGGCGATGAGGAAGGCGACACACTTCTCGTCGGCTGGGGATCGACCTACGGCCCGATCCACGACGCCGTGAAAACGGCGCGCGAACATGGCGAGAAAATCGGTGCGCTGCATTTGCGTCACCTGCATCCGTTGCCGAACGGGCTCGACAAAATCTGGCCGAAGTTCAAGCGCGTCGTCACCGTCGAGATGAACGACCAGGGACTCTACGGCTACGGTCAGCTCGCCACGATTTTACGGGCGCGCTATTGCGAGCCCAAGATCGAGAGCGTCACGAAAACCGACGGCCTCACCTTTCGCGTGCGCGAAATTTTGGAAGGCGTTTTCAAAGGCCGAAAGTTCTTCGAAAAGAAAAAGAAAGTTCCAGGCGACGGCGCCCCGGTGCTCGTCCATACCGACACCAGTCCCGAGAACGTCAAATCCGTCGACGAAGTCGTCCCGCAAGGCGTCGGCTAAGCGTCAGGGCGCGTTCACCAGCTCGAGTGCCGCGCGCGGCTCGCGCGCGAATTTGAATCCGGAAAGTGGCTGCGCAAGATCGACATCTTTGCTGACCCCGAGCAACTGAAACGCGCGTCCGAGCATTTCCGGATGCAACAGGGTCTGCAACTCCCGCGCGCGCTTACCGCCGTCATTCACTTGTTCGGTTAAACCGATCGAGTCTAACGAGCCGCGTTGCGCCAAGGAGTCGCCTTGCGCGAGGTCGGGATAGGTGGAGAGAATTCCGGTGAGGAAATGGTGTTGATCCGTGAAGCCGGCGATGCGGAGACTGTTGGCTTCGGCGCGTTCGGCGATGTCGGTCCAGTTCACGTGCATGGTGATGTCGGCATCGCCGATTTGCTCGAACGGTGAATCGAGCGGTCGATGTTGCGCGCGCACTTGCACCGATTCGTGGAATCGGCTGCGCGGACGGCCGTAATCAACCACGATGACGAAGCCGCGCCGTAAATTCGCGGCCACGATGTCAATCCAATCGAGCGTCGATTGGTTCGCTTTCGTCTCGGAATCATCGGGAAGCTCAACGAAGATGAATTCGTCCTCCGCAAGCCCGACACATTTGCCGGCGAGATTTACCGGCAGGGCATCGAGCAGCTCGTTCGAGAAATGGACGCCAGTGAATGGCTTCAGATTCCTCGTCCATTCAACTTTTTCGCGAAACCCATCCAGCGTTGCCGACTGTCGATCTTGCAAAATGGGAAACGGCTCGACGATTCGGTAGCGCAATGCGCCGAAAAATTTTGGGAAGCGTTCGCGTGCACACTGGAGCACGTCACGCGCGAAATCGCCGTGGTGCGCGCCGTGTTCGACAATCACGAAATGATCGATCCGGCCGAAGCGTTCCCAGATTTCTGCGAACTGCGCGGCGAGAAGTCGGCCAAAAACCGGCCCCACACTGACATTGGTGAAATAGTCGCCGTGCCGTCCAATCGCCGCGCGCCCGCTCGCATAATAGCCGTGCTCGGGATGATAAAGCGCTTGCTCCATGAACCAGGCGAACGGGACTGGACCGCCGGCGCGGATTGTGTCGCGAATAAGTTGAACGAGTTCTATGCTCAACCAGAAAACGTCGAACGCCGAACGCCGAACGTCCAATGACAGAAATTCAGAAGCTCTGAATTCGACATTCGGGGTTCGGCCCATTCGACTTGCGCTCAGGGCAGGCTGTTGAGCGTTCGGCGTTTTCTCCTTACATTGCGCGGCTTTGCCGCGTTACCGCCAGCTTAAAACCGAGACGCAGTATCTGCGCCCTGTGCACGATCCGTGGTCGTGGCGCCCATGGTACGTCAAACCGCAGTTTTACGTGCCGCTCGCAATCGTGGCGATCGCCATTGCGTCGCTGGCGATTTATTTTGCAATCGTCGCCGCCCAACTCAAGGCGCGCGCCGCCGTGTTCGACTTGAGCAAGCTCGAGCAGATGGAGTCGGCCAGCGTAATCCTCGATCGTGAGGGCAAAATCTTTGGCCAAATTTATGTGGAGAACCGCGAGACGATTCCGTACGACCAGTTGCCGCAGAATTTGATTAACGCGGTCGTGGCGGTCGAAGACGCAAAATTTTATCGGCATCACGGCTACGACCTCTCCGGGATCGTGCGCGCGACCCTCAAGAACCTCGTCTCGGCGCGGGTGCGTCAGGGCGCGAGCACGATCACGCAGCAGCTGGCGCGCAATAGTTTCGCACTCAAGGAACGAACCTTCCGCCGCAAGTTCCTCGAAATTTTCCTGGCCCAGCGAATTGAAGACCAATTGGGCAAACAAAAGATCATGGAGTTGTATCTGAATCGCATTTATTTCGGGGGCGGCCTTTACGGCGCGGAAGCGGCGGCGCGCGGCTATTTCGGGAAACACGCAAAGGAAATGTCGCTGGCCGAATGCGCCACCCTGGCTGGCTTGATCAAAAGCCCAAATCGGTTGTCGCCATGGACGGACCGCGTCGCGTCGCGGGACGCGCGCAATTATGCGCTCGGACGGATGCGCGACCTCGGTTTGATCGACAATCAGACTTGGGTTCGCACGCAGGGCGAAGAGCTGCTCGTGGGCAATCGGCAAAATGCGCAGGGCCAAAATTATGCCGTCGATTACATCCGCCAGCAGGTAATCAACGCCGTTGGCTGGGACCGCGCGATGAACGAAGGGTTCCGCATCCGCACGACGATCGACGCCGATCTGCAAAAAGTGGCCGAGGAATCGTTGCGCAAGAAGCTCGAACGCGCCGAGCAACAGCCCGATTACAATCACCAGACCTACGCCGACTACGCCGCGAATTTCCGCAAAGCGAAATCTGCCGGCGCCGTTTCGAACGAAGCGCCGCCGGAATATTTGCAGGGCGCGGTGATCGGCCTCGACAACGAGAGCGGCGGGATTTTGGTCCTGATCGGCGGACGCGATTTCGAGCACAACCAGTACGATCGTGCGCTGCAAGCGAAACGCCCGGCGGGGACGGCGATGTTGCCGTTCGTTTACGCGGCGGCGTTTGAAGACGGAATGTATCCCGGCTCGGTCGTGGACGATTCGCCGCTCGACAATCGCGCGGTCATGATCGGCGGTACGACCGGCATTCTTGGCGAATGGGGACCGGAAAGCAGCGAGAACCGTTATGAAGGTGCGATTACGGCGCGCCAGGCACTGGTGAAATCGAAGAACGGCGCCACCGTGCGGCTCGGGATGAGCGTCGGACTCGATCCGGTTTTACAACTGTGTCGTGCGGCCGGTATTCGCTCGGGATTGCGTCCCTATCCCGCAACCTTCCTCGGCAGCAGCGAGATCAGTCTGGCCGAGCTTGCGCTCGCTTATACGATTTTTCCCAACGGCGGCTGGCGTTCCGCCTCGCCGCACATTCTGGAACGAATCGAAGAGAAAGACGGCGGCCTCGTCTGGGACGCGAAGCGGGAGCACAACCGGCAAAACGTGATTAAACCCGAGACCGCTTACGAAGTACATTCGTGTCTGGTCGACGCGCTCGAGTCCGGCACAGGCAAAACGGCGCGGACCGAGTTTGGCTTGAAGAAAATTTCTGCCGCCGGCAAAACGGGGACGGCCTACGATTTCACCGACGCGCTTTTCGCCGGTTACGACAGCAATTTCACCTGCGCGGTCTGGGCCGGTTTCGACAAACCGCAGAAGATTTACCGCGGCGCCTTCGGGCGCGAGATCGCGCTGCCCGTTTGGGTGGACATCATGAATGTCGCGGCCGAGCGCCGCCCGGCACTGGGATTCAAGCGGCCTTCAAATCTGCGCGAAGTGGAAATCTGCGCACGCTCCGGGTTGCTGGCGACCGACAGATGTTATGACGACGTCAAAAACGCGAGTGGCGACGTTGTGCACAGGCGCACGACCTACACCGAGCTCGCGTCGCCGTCACAAATGCCGACCGAGCCCTGCAACGTCCACGGCGAACCCGCCGCCCTGATCGCGCGCGAATTTCAGTCATCCGAGAATGCCGATCTGCCGCACGCCAAATTAGCTGTCGATCTTAGCAGCGTCGCGCCCGTCCCGGTCAAAGGCCCGACCCTGCTCGCCGACAAAGACCCGTACAATTCAGTAAAGGCAACGAGCAAACCCGCCGCTGAACCGCCGAACGACGTCGCCGACGAGGAGAAGATCGACAATCGCGAAAATGCGATCCGTGCCGTGCCGGTAAATCCCCCACGCGCCGAGCCCGTCACCACCCCGGTGCGAGCTGAAGCGATCGTTACCCGTCCGCGCGCCGAGCCGATAACAACGCCGGCGCGCGCGGAGCCGGTCGCAACGGCGCCGGCTGCCCCGCCAATTTTGAAAGCAATCCCCGTGGAGCCGAAGGAGGAACAAACGCCCGTGGAAATTCGCAAAGCACAACCGGTCGGACCACTCGACGAAGAGTCCGAGCGGCCCATTTTGAAAGCGCAAACGCCTCCGCCGAGCGAGCCGGAGCAATAAAGTTTTCTCGCGAATCGGCGCGAATTGGAATGCACAGCGCAGACGATTTTCGGCTGACGGTTCTTAACCCGGGCGGCACTGATCCGGAGCAGGATTTTCGCGATGGGCCCCGCGCGCCGGGCAAAGAGCATCCGCCGGTCAATTTTCACGGTTACGCGGCGTGCACCCGCGGGTTTTTTCATCGCGATGTTCAGCGCGCCATCGTCGAGGCCACGCCGGTGCTGCTCTTGTTGCGCGGCAATTTCAAAGCCTCCGAACAAGCTTTCGCGGATTTGAAGAAGCGCGGGCGCACCGTGGCAGTTAGCCTCAAAGAAACCGGACTGCACCAGATCGCGCAGCAATTGTCAGACTCGGCAAAGTTGTCGCGCTTTCTGAAAATTGTCGATGAGGCGGACGGTTGCGTCGCGACCACTCCGCAAGCGGCCGACATCTACCAGCACGTCCGTCGAAAAAACGACGACACCAAAGTTGCCTTTATTCCGACGCCGTATCCGCTGGAAGATCGACAATGGGACTTCAGGGTGCCGCCCGACCAGCAATCGGGAATTTTCATCGGTACACGCGAATGGGACGTGCCCTCGCGCAATCATTTAGCAGCGCTGATTGTGGCGCGCCAGCTCTGTGAAATGACTGGCGATGCCGTGACCGTCGTCAATCTCGATGGACGTAACGGGCGACGATTACTCGATGAATTTAAATTCCCGGGGAGCAAACTTCGCCTGATCGAGAAATGGCAATCGTATCCCGATTACCTGTGCGAGGTGGCGAAACATAAGATCGTCTTTCAGCTCGACCGCAGCCATGTGCCCGGCCAGGTCGCGGGCGACGCGTTGCTTTGCCGAAGTGCGTGTGTCGGCGGCGACGGCGCGATTGAACGAATTGCCTTTGCGCGCACGTGCGGCGCCGGTCGGACGATCGATCAACTCAGCACAATCGCCCACGAGCTGCTCACGAACGCGAGCGCGCGCGCGCAAATCGTCGTCGAATCGCAATGGCGCGCACTCGAGCGGCTCTCGTTTCGAGCCATCCGCCCGCAGCTCGCCGATTTTTTCGCGCGATTGTAGCCGCTTCGCTGTGCGAAGCGCGCACGCGGCCCGCAGGGCCGCGGCTACAGCAACCGCAGGTAAATCTCCTCGAGCTTTCGAATCTGTGCGCGCAGCTGGAACTTTTGCGCGACGGCCTCAGCGCCATTCCGCGCCAATTGCGAGAGCCATTGTCGATCTTGCACGACATCGAGCAACGCACGCGAGAGCCCCTCGGCGTCGCGCTCCGCTACGAGCACGCCGCTGACGCCGTTCTCAATCACCTCGGGAATGCCGCCGTGCCGCGTCGCGAACACCGGTAGCCCGCTCGCCATCGCTTCTAGCATCGAGTTTGGCACGCCTTCCTGGTTCCCGTCACTACCAGTCTCGCTGGGGTGGAGAAAAATATGCGAGCGATAAAGAAGCTCGCGCAGTTGCTCCTGCGAAATGAAGCCCGTGAACTGCACTCGATTGTCGATCTTCAGTTCGCGTGCGAGCCTCTGGAGTCCAGTCAACAACGGCCCTTCACCGGCAATCATGAAGGTTGAGTTTGGATATGACTGCGAAAATTGCGCAAAGCCGAGAAAACTCGTCGGCAATCCTTTTTTCTCAATCAAGCGCCCGGCTTGAACAAATCGCCACGCGCCGTCGTCCGGAAACGCGCGTTCGTGAAATGGAAACTGCTCGAGAGGAATTCCCGCGCGCACGGTCTCGATCTTTGTTTCGTCGCAGCCAAGGTTGATAACTCCGCGCCGCAATGATTCCGAGCGCACGAGCACAAGGCTCACTGCATCTAACATCGCGCGCGTCTGCTCGCGATAGCCGGGTTTCTGCATATCGACCAAAACATCGGCGCCATGAAATGAGACAATGCTCGGCCGCGCCCACGCGCGAATGAGCGGCAAGAGATGGACGCCGATGTGGCCAAAGAAAATGTGCAGCAGGCGCGCGTCCGCGCGCTCGAGCGACGCGAGCAGCGCGCGCACTTCGTGCGCCGAGATCTGCCACGGCCGATCCTGAAGCTGCCGAAACCAAAACCGCCGCACCTCGTGCGTGATCGGTTTTCGGACGATGTCGATCTTGTCGAACGGGAACGCCGTCGCGTTCTCGCGCTTCTGTGTAAGTACCAACGGCTCGAGCCGCTCCAGCCCCGTGATCTGCCGGTAAATGTGCAGCATCTCCGGCTTGAGAAATGTCGCGCAATAAAACGCGACGACGGGTTTGGGTTGTTCTGTCATTCCGAGCGAAGTCGAGGAATCTCTTGCTGTTGATTTGAGAAGAAAACGTCGAACGCCGAACGCCGAACGTCCAATCTCGAATGCAGAGTCTGACTTCGACGTTCAGAGTTCGGCGTTGGGCGTTCGATGTTTGCTGCTAGCAACCCGCGGCGATTTTTTCGAGGACGCCGCATTAAGTGCGGCCATCAACGGCTCAGAAAATCCACTCGAAGAGCTTAATGCCTTTCCACTTCCCCGGGATGTTAGGGTCGAACGAAGTGCTCTCGGCCGCGGTGCCGTACTTGGCCGGCGCTTTCGGGTTGAGCATCTGGAACGGGTTACCGCCTCGCACGGCGCGTGGCACGACGCCCTGCGCTGTCTCGCGATAGACTGGCGGCGGCGCCGGTTTTTTTGCCGGCCGCGCGTGGATCGGTGCGGCCAGTGGTTGCGGCGCAGCGCTCGTGACGAACGCCGTCGCCATCAGTAAAACGAGGACCAGAGACGTTTTCATAGCAGTTTTCCCTCCCGCCGCGACGCGCAACTTCTTGCCGGATATAACGCCCCGGCTCACAATATTGTCTCGATGGACTACCTGAAAAAGGCCGCCCGCGTTTTGGACATCGAGATCGTCGAGCTCCAGCGATTGCGCGATCGGTTGAGCGAAAATTTTTCGCACGCGGTCGAGTTAATCAAAGACGCGGTCGATAGGCGAGGGAAAGTTGTGGTGCTCGGGGTGGGCAAATCCGGGCACATCGGGGGCAAGATCGCGTCCACGCTCACCAGCACCGGCTCACCCGCGGTCGTGCTCGATTCGCTCAACGCTTTGCATGGCGACCTCGGTATGATCGCGGACGGCGACGTCATTCTCGCGTTGAGCGCGAGCGGCGAGACCGAGGAACTGATCCGCGTGCTCCCGGCGATCGCACGGTTCCAAGTGAAAATCATCGCCATCTGCGGCGCCGCGAACTCGACGCTTGCCAAAAACGCGCACGTCTTTCTCGATGTCGGCATCGAACAGGAAGCCTGCCCGCTCAATCTCGCGCCGACCTCGAGTACGACGGTGATGCTCGCCCTGGGCGACGCGCTTGCGATGGTGCTGTTGGAGGCACGCGGGTTTAACAAGGAAGATTTCGCCAGGTTTCATCCAGCCGGCATGATCGGGCGCAGCCTGCTCATGCGCGTGCATCAGGTCATGCGTCCGCGTGAGCAGATGGCGCTGGTCGCGCCCGACACGAGTATCCGCGAAGTCTTGCACGCCATGACCAGCGTGCGCGCCGGCGCCGCCGTTGTTGCCGGCGAAGATCGACAATTACTCGGCATCTTTACTCACGGCGATTTCGCGCGCCATTTTCAATCCGACCCGAAAGTCGGCGAACGGCTCGTCGCCGATTTGATGACGCTCAACCCGGTGAGCGTTCACCAGGACAAGCTCGCCGTCGAAGTCCTCAACCTTCTCGAGCGTCATCGCATCGACGATCTCGTCGTCGTCGATGACAACAACGTCCCCGTCGGCATCGTCGATTCGCAGGACCTCACGAAATTGAAACTGCTTTGATTT
>DATDFJ010000328.1:0-12042 GCA_036522675.1 Chthoniobacterales bacterium
CCAGCCATTCTGAAACGTTGGCTTTGCGTTGTAAGCGCTGATGCCACCGCCAGTACTCGACCACGCGGTTTCCGAAGTGATGTTGCCGTTGACATCGAGGACAGTGTGAGTGCCGCCGACGCCCACAACATACGAGGAGACCGCGGGCCACAGCACGCCCGCGCCAGTGTCACCGGCCGAAGCGAGAAAGGTGACTCCGGTTTTGTTGAAGTGATAATCGTAAGAACTTTGTCCGTTAAACTCCGGCGTCCCCCAGCTCATCGTGATCTGTTTCGCGCCCAAGCTCGCGGCATAATCGACTGCGGCCAGCAAGTCGGTCGATACGGCTGATTTCGCGACAACGAGCATGATCTTTGCGCCCGTGGCCATCGCGTGCGCCCATTCAACATCAAGCGAAGTTTCCAGTGCCCAAGTGTCGTCATGCGCCGGCACGCCTTGCGGGTAATAGACACTGACCGTTGTCGTCGCGATGGCGAACGTGGTGCAGAACTTGGTCAAATCGCTCTGGATGGTGCTGCTGCCATACGCTTCAACGATCGCGATGCTTTGGCCCGAACCGGTTCCGCTCACGATATCGAAGCCGTAGGCGTGCCGCATCTTGGAAGGTGAATAGCCTACCGGCGTAGAGCTGATGAACGGTACGATGTAAAGAGGCGGCCGCGCTACGACCGGCGGCATTGGCACTGGGACTTCGGATGAGTCGGGTGAGTCTTGCGCCGTCAGGAGTGAAGCGAAGGCGAACAGCGACAGACTGAGCAATGAGGAGAGGAGTCTGCGTGCAGAATTTGCGGTCATAAAAGAGGAAAGCATTTCAGGAGCTACTGCGAACGACGAGCAAAAATGGTTTCGCAACGGAGCAAAGCAACTCCCACGCCACTAGATCAGGTCGGTTCGGACAGAATGACTGGCCGCGAATGAGCCGGTCAAAATGTGGCGATGACGTCGACCGCAGCGGTGAACATGTCGCGGTCGTTCGAATCGTTAAACGACGTCGTGTTGTTTAAAGCGCGGTCGTAACGCAGTTCAGGACGAATGGTCAGTCCAGTCAAAGGATCGCCGACCGGAGGTTTGATTGTGACGCCGGCAGTTATTGCGCCGTACGTGGTACGGCCGCCGCCGATCGTCCGCGGATCCGAAATCGCGTCGCCTCTTTCGAAATGGATAAAGTCGTTGTTGGACGCGAACTGAGCGACAAAGAATCCATCGTCATCGCGCCAGACTTCGGCCCGAAGCCCGACGGAGCAACAATCGTTGATTTGGTAAGTTAGATATTGAGCAGCGCCGTACCCTTTCGCATCAAACGTCTCCTCATAAGCGTAGTTCAGATCGGTAATGAAACTCAGTCTGTCGCTGATCTTCCATGTCGTGGTGACGTCGGCGAGGTAACGAAAATTGTGGTTGTCGTTCGGGTTCTCCGGTCCGGCGTGGACCATTGCGGCAGAACTTAAGCGGCCCTTGCAACAACTCGTGGTGACGCCGCCATAGAACGAAGGCGAGTCGTTGTTGTCCTGGAGCCCAATATTAACGCCGCGATCGACGGCTGCGACGACGTTACAGCAAGAGCACGCGTGCAATGTGCCGAGCGCGCCGACGCCGAAGAAGGGCGAGCCGAAATTGAAGATATAGGTGCGCGAATAGAAGACGTTCACACGCGGGTCGCTCATGTCGGCGCCTTCACAGGTCATGAACTTTCCAAGCTGCACGTCGAGTCCACCGGCCGTGCCCGGAATCGGGAAATGCCCAAGGATCCAGGCCTCGGGCAAGTCCGGTTGGATGATATCGGTCGTAGCCAGATCGAGCAGACCGGTCGTGTGCAGGTAGCGAGCATCGCTCCCGTAAAGAAACTGCACTTGGAAAGCCCAATCGAAATGATCAGCCATGGGATCAAACCCGCGTTCGGCTGTGAGCACGAATTGATTGAGCAGTGGTTCGTTAGAACGATCGTCGAGCAGGCGGCCGAAGTTTTGATTGTCCCTGGGCGAATCGAAATTGGCGGTGATACCTGTGTCCAGCCATCCGTAAAATCTGAATCCCGGCTGTGGCAGCATATTTCCGAGCGACATCTCCATTGGCATCGCCATCGGCATGGATGCTTCCATTGGCATTTCGCCGCGAGCGGGAAAGCCAAGGAAAAGAATGAGACCGAGTGTTGACGCGGCGGGTAGCCGTCGCATTAGCTGCCGTTATTGCCGGACGCAGATTTCCCGGCGAAGTGCAGATGCTCGAGGATCTCTGTGCGCAGCCGCAGAAAATCGGCGCTGCTGCGGTCACGCGGGCGAGTGAGATCGACCGGGATCGTGCGTTCGATTCTTCCCGGCCGCGGAGTCATGACGATGATGCGATCGCTCATGTAAATCGCTTCATCGATGTCGTGCGTGACCAGAATCATGGTCGTGCGGCGCGCCCGCCAAAGTTGCAGCAGTCGGTCGGAGACAATCTCGGGCCGCTCGCGGAGCGTGTGTTCGGCGCGGCCGCCGCGCCAGAGACGGAGCACTTCGTCCTGCATGCGCATCCGTGTAAAGGCATCGAGCGCGCCGAGCGGCTCGTCCAGCAGCAGCACTTTGGGATGATTGATGAGCGCGCGCGCGAGCGCCACGCGTTGCGCCATGCCGCCCGAGAGATGATGCGGGTAGGCATCGGCGAATCCATCGAGGCCGACCAGCTCCATGAACTTCTGCACGTCATCCTTTTTTTCCTGCAACACTCCGCGGGCAACCAGCCCGGCTTCGATGTTTCGCCGAACTGTCAGCCAAGGAAAGAGGTTCGGATCCTGGAAAACCAGACCGCGTTCCGCGCTCGGACCGCTGATTTGCTCAAAACCTATCGTGATCTCACCGGAATCCGGCGTGTCCAACCCTGCAATCAGCCGAAGCAGAGTCGATTTCCCACAACCGCTCGGGCCGATAATCGCGACCAGTTCACCGGCGGCGATAGACAAAGATACTGAATCGAGCGCCAGCCGCGGGGCCGCGTCGTTGCCCGGTGGGCGAAAACTTTTTCTGACCTCGCGCACCCGGAGCGACGAAGTCTCTGCCCCGACCGTCACCATCTAATTGTTCCCTTTTGCCAGACGAGCACGATGTCGCGGACTTTGAACAGCAAAGTCATCACGCTGGAGAAAAACGCTGCCATGATGACGAGCGCGCCGTAGACTTTGCCGTATTCGGCCCAGCCTTGCGCCCAACTCACATACCATCCAAGGCCCGACTTCACCCCAACCGATTCAGCCACCACCAAAGTCAAAAACGACGCGCCTAAACCCATGAACAATCCGATAAAAATGTTCGGCATGGCCGCGGGAATCGCGACGCGGAAGATGAGATAGCTCTCCTTCGCGCCAAGTGTGCGCGCGACGTCGAGGTATGAAGCGCGCGTGTTCGAGATGCCGGACGCCGTCAGCATTGTTACTGGAAACCAAACGGCGAGTGCGATCAGGCCGGCCGATGAAAGCATGGTGGACGGTGAGACGACCATAGCGAGCGGAATCCACGCCGTCGCGGGAATTGGCCCGACGATTTTGAGCACGGGCATTCCCCAATAGCGGATCGAGGACGACCAACCGATGCACACGCCGCTGATCAACCCAGCAATGACGCCGAGCGCGTACCCGCTCAGCAGCATGGCGAGCGAGTGCCACGTGCTGTCGAATAATAGTCCGCGGTCGTTGATCATGCTGTCCAGGATAGCAGGCGGAGCGGGAAAGTACGGAAGTGGCAACAGCCGAAGACCGGACGTGATAACTTCCCACAGACCGAGCAACAGGATGGCGGCGGCAAAAATCGCGGACAGGTTGTGCATGCGCTCGCGCACAGCGGAGAAAAATGGATACAACGCGGCCGCGACCAAGCCGGCGCCGAGCACAATGAAAAGAAAGACCCAGTAGTTATGGCTCGCGGAAACCTGATGTCGCGAGATAAAAAAATGGATGGCCAGCGCAACGCCGGCCGCGCCCGGCACGAGCGCAACCGTGTGTGGCCGCGATTTCGCTGTCGGCGCAGGAGCAACTACGCCATTTTCTGTGGCCGCGCGTTGTCCATTACCCGCGACGGCGGGTTGCGAGAGTTCTTCGAGTGCGTTTGTCATTTTTGGGCGGCAATCAGGTCTTTCTGGCAAGACGCGTCAGGATCAGCGAGATTTGGCGCTTGCTGGTCGGGCTGATCGAACATTTTTCTGCGGCAACAGGAATCTTCCTTGTCTTTGAGAAGTAGCTCGGCATAAAGCCGGATGTCCTCGTTAGGATCAACCTGTCCGCCGGGAACTTTTTCAACCTTGACGGTTTTGATCCACTCATCAGTCACCCCTTCGAGATGCTGGAAAGCCTTTTTTGCCAAAGCGTCCGTGTCCGTCTCTGGCGATAGCATCTTGGCCTCCCTCATTTCCTTGGCCGCGGTGAAGAGTGTTTCCTCGGCAAGCTTGATCGACGGAAGGTACTTCAAGCGACTGATAGCGACGGTATTTAGTTCGACAGTTGAGGCCAGATATTTCTTATCTATCGCCAGTTGAGCCGCGGCCTTCGGATTTTGCTGCACCCACACCGCGCCTCTCAGGATTGCGCGTGTCGCCCGCGCTGCGCTGTCGGGATTAGCATCGATCCATTTGCCATTAGCGATGATCTCACAGCAATACTCGCGGGCGTAAGGTTCGTCGGTCGCTTCGTCCATACCCTCGACGTTTCGGGCGGTGCCCTCGGCGATTAAGAGGCTGCCGATCGGCTCGGCGTTGGCCACCGCATCGACTTCTCCCTTGCGCAAGGCCAGGCCGAGCTCGCCGGCCGGATAAACTTTCCAAGTGATTTCTTTGCCGGCGTCGACTCCGTGCGTTCCGAAAACGCGGCTGGCGAAGACGAACGGCGGCGTTCCCATGCCGGGCACTCCGATCCGTTTTCCCTTCAGGTCCTGGATTGTGTGAATTGGACTATTCACGCCGGTCTGCACTCGTAAGCAGCCGGTGTGCACCCCGCCAAGGAACCGCACGTCCAATCCCTGCTCGATCGGCTTGAGAAAATACATCACCAGATGGTGGGTGATGTCGTAGGAGCCGAGCGCCAGATTATCTTTGTACTGCGCCCAAGTGCATTTTACCAGCTCCGGCTCCAGTCCTTCGTCCTTGAAGAAGCCTTTTTCGTAAGCGGTGTAGATTGGCGCTTCGCAGGTCAACCCGATAAAACCGATGCGGACGTGCTTTGAGTTGATGACTTTGCCCGACGAACTCTTTTTGCAGCCGGTGAGCAACAGGCCGGACAAGGCGATGACGACGACGAATAGTCTGGTGTGCATAAGACGCGGGAATGAAGGCTTTGACGATACAGCAATAAGTGCAACCTATGGAAGTAAAATTTTCGCAGCCAAAATCACATTCGCCGTTCAGAAGCTGACCATTGCCTGCACGTACCCGAAATCGGCGTCGTCGCCGGCGCCGGTGTCGCTCAGATAATCACCGGCAAAGAAATGGCTATAACCCGCCTGGAACGCGAGGAATTTGACCGGCTGATAAGTAAACGTGAGATCGAGTTCGGTGCCGGCGTAATTGTCGGCGGCCTGCGCGAGCGGCGTCAGCGGCCGGACGCGTGTTAGACCGTTCTTGCGGTACAAGGAGTCGTTTGTCGTTACCAACCAGAAGGCATTGGTCCAAACATCGACAGTCAACTTCTCGTGCGGCTTGACCCGGAAATCGAGCGCCGGGTTATGAATGTTCTGCCAGCCGAACAGGTCCATGAAGCCGTAAAACTTGTGGGCGGTCGGGAAAAGATTTTGAAACGTTCCGTCGTCGCCGTCCGTCGGATCGTCATCGCCGCTGGCAAAATTGTATTCGGCAAAAATCCGCGGCTTCCACGGGCATTTTAGGAAGTTATAGCCGGCGCCGGCATGCGTAGCGACGGCGAGCAGATCGAGGTTAGCCACTGTGCCGGCTTGGAGCGCGAATTCGCCTTCGAATTCGAAGCCGTCGAGTTTTTTCGGGTCACCTTTGATGCGCGTGCCGAGCGTGGCGAAATCGGTTCGATCCAAAACATTGCCTCCGGCCGAGCCGGCCGGCGGGAGCGTCAAAGTTCCTTCCAAGTTCGAATCGTTGCCTCTGTCCTGATCGAGTCCGAACACGTAGAGGTCAAGTGTGACCGGCGGCAGCGCACCAGTCGTGAAATAGATCCCGCTGAAAACCAGATCCCGATGCAATTCATCGCCATTGAACAGATCGGATTGATCGTAGGAGTGCCGATAGATCACCGCCGGAGTGGACGCAAAAAGATCGACGCTCGTTGTTTTGCTCAACTCGAAATGCAACTTCGCCGCGTCGAATGTCCGACCGAAATTGTTCCAGTCTGACGGACCAACGAGCCGCTCGTCTCCATAGGCGAGCGTCTGTCGACCGAGTGTCAGGTTCCATTCTTTCGGCCCGACTTGAATGTAGCCTTGGCGAAAATCGAACGTATCATCGCCCTCCGCACCCATCGCGCCGGGGATGTTAGGTCGGTCCGAAAAAAACTCCCGTGTGTCCTGGCCCTGCGCGTAGAACTTCAGCCAATCGAGCGGCTTGAACGCGGCGCCGATGCGAAAGCGCTGGAGAAGAAATGAGTCATCGGTCAGCGAATCGATGCTGTCATTGAAGTCGAAATTGTTTTCGCGGACTTCGAACCGGAGCCGGTCCTGGACATCGAAACAGAGTTTGCCATCGGCAAAGCAGAGCGGATTTGCCTCCGGCGCTTTCTGGACAGTGATAGCCGGCGGGCTGGTCGGCCCGGCAAAAGAAATGCAGCTACAGCCGAACAGGATCGCGGCGACGGCGCCGGCGATTTCGCGGGAATGTTTTAGGTTCATATCAGGTTAAGGTTGCAATACAAAGGCAGCGACGATACAGCAATAGGCCAAACCTATGGAAGCAGAATTTTTGGAAATCTGTGCCGTTGCATCTGTAGCCCGTGCGAGGCGATAATGTCGCCGCATGACGCCCGACCCGCTGGAGATACGCCACCTCCGCTATTTTCTCGCCGTGGCCGAGGCAAAAAGTTTCAGCCGAGCGGCCGACCGCCTCGGGATCTCACAACCGAGTGTCTCCCAGCAGATGCGCGACCTCGAAGCGAACTTGCGCGTCTCACTCTTTCAACGCCGCGGCAAAAGTATTCTGCTCACTCCGCGCGGACTGATTTTTGAAGAGCACGCCCGCGCCATTCTGCGTCAGCTGGAGACCTGCCTGGATGAATTGACCATTCGACCCGGCCAATTGCGCGGCGCGCTCCATCTCGGCGTGATCCCGGTGCTAAATGTGCCGCTCGTCCCCGATCTGCTCGGGCTCTTTACCGCCGATCACCCCGCCATCAGCGTTACCGTCGAGGAAATTTCATCGACTGAGATCGAAACCGCGCTTGAAGAAGGCCGCATGGACATCGGCCTTGGGTTCGTCACCCGGCATTCACCAAATCTGCGTTACGAACGGCTTTGCATCGATGACTTCGCCTTGGTGGTTTCCGAAGAACACCCATGGGCAAACCGCCGCAGCATCCCGTTTGCCGAACTGCATCAGCAGCGCCTGCTGCAGCTCACGGACAGCTTCGTCATGCGCCGGATGACGGACGAGATCTGTCGAAGCCACCACATTCGGCCGCGCAGTGTGGCCGAGATCAGCGCGATCGAGACGCTGCTCCGGTCGCTCGGCCCAATGCGCGCGGCCGCCGTGATGCCGAAGATCACTTTGCGGGGCCGAGAAGGATTAAAATTGAAGGCAATTCCGCTGCGAGGAAAGAGATTAGGACTCGAGATCGGTCTCCTGCGGCCGAACGAATCGGCTGCGAATACTGCCGTTGCCGCGTTCACGAGTCTGGCTAAAGCAGCTGTGCCCAGATTGATCGCCAAGTAACGCATTCCTGATCCGGCAGCCGCTTGAAAAGCTCTCAGCGTGAATCGGGATGACGCAAGTAGAGCGCCATTCCCCCGACGTCGATTACGGCAAAGTTGAAACCGAGATATTCTGCTCCGATCAATCCCGCGTTTGATTCCTCGGCACTCTCGCGTTGTGCCACTTCGCTGGCCACGGTTGCGATCTCCACCTGAGTATTGGCGAGAGTGAACTCCCCGATCTTGAGCTCTTTCACCGTGCCATTGCCAATCGACTGAACTTTGCCCGCTGAGGTGGCGGCAAACTGTGTTCCGACGATGCCAATGCCCGCAGCGGCTGCCGCCCGTTTGTCAATCGTTGTCACGCCCGAACCAGTATCCACGACCAATCGGACCGTGTGACCATTCAGAGCAGCGGAGACATCGAGATGGCCGTTTGCGGTGCGCCGCATCGGCACACGTGTGAATCCCCGCGCGGCCAGAAACGCGGCCACTTTTTGGCTCACCGCGGTCGTCGGCCCATTCGGATTCACATAAAGCATCTGCCGAGTGCAATCGATGATCATTCCAAACTCGTGCATGTCATGGACACCGAGCAGCCCATTCAGATGTGGCAGCCGACCGATTCTAGAGAGATGCGAACCGGTTTCAGTCGTGCCCGTTATGTCAGGGTTCATGCTCGATTCGTCGGCCAGGGCGACCCGCACATTAGTCAACACGCAGTTGCCCATCGCGATTGTTTTCGCCACCGCTTCGCCGTAGCGCTCCCATTGTCTCCCGAACAGGCCGCCGACGTTGATGGTTGTGTTTTCGACCTTTAAGCCAAACGTGTTCACGCTGTTGTTGTCGATGAGCGTGACCGGTGCGCCGGTGTCGATCATCAGGGCTGCGCGCTGCTTGTTGAATGAAACCGGAACGAACAGGTGATTGCCAAAACGCCGGTCCAGTTTGGCGCCGGCCAAGCCCTCTCCCGCGACAAGACTGAGCAAGGACCCGTTGCTTTGTTGTGCGTTCACCGCATGCGCCGCGAACGCCTCGAACAGCAGCGCTATCACGAGTGACTTTTTCATGCCCAGAGTTGTAGCAAAACAACCTGCGCATCGGCAACAAGCGTCGCTGCGCGCGATCGACAGCTACAGCAGCTGGTAAGGATCGACATCGACGCTAACGATCACGTCCTCGGGCATCGGGAGTTTGGCGAGCGTCTCGCGCACGAGCCGGCTCAAATGCGTGATCGCTTCGCCGCGCAACAAAATGTGAAACCGAAATTGCCCCTGCAATTTCTCGAGCGGCGCCGGTGTCGCATCGCTGAGCATGAACTTGTCGCCGATGGCCTCGCGCAAACGCCGCGCCAGCGTTTCGGCGGAAAACTTTGCCCGTGCCTCATGGGCCGAGCGCACCGTGACCAGAATCGCGTGCTTGAACGGCGGAAAATCGCAGCGTTCACGGAATTCCAGCTCCTGTTCGAAATAACCGACAAAATCGTGGTGGCGCGCGAACTGGATCGACGGCGAAAATGGCGTGTAGGTCTGCACGAAAACTTCGCCCGGCGTTTCGCCGCGGCCGGCCCGACCGGCGACTTGCGTCAACAATTGGAAAGTGCGTTCGCCGGCGCGGAAATCCGGCAGGTGCAGCGCCAGATCGGCATTGATGATCCCCACGAGGGTGACGTTTGGAAAATGCAACCCCTTCGCGATCATTTGCGTTCCGACCAGGATGTCGATCTTTCCGGCCCGAAAATTCCTCAACGTCTCGCGATACGCTTGCTTCCGCGTCATCGAATCGGCATCCATCCGCCGCACGGTTGCTTTTGGGAAAAGATGCGAAACGGTTGCTTCGACTTTTTCGGTGCCGAAGCCGGAGTAAATCAGCGCGTCCTTTCCACAATCGGGACATTTCTTCGGCACAGCAGCGGTGTGCCCGCACAAATGGCAACTCAGGCGCGAGGAGTGCCGATGAAAAGTCAAAGCGACGCTGCAGTTCGGACAATCGCGCGCTTTGCCGCAATTGCTGCACAACAGTGACGTGGAAAACCCGCGGCGATTTAAAAACAAGATCGTCTGCTCGCGTTTTTCAAGGCGGTCCGCAATGGCCTGCGACAAGCGCTCGGATAAGATCGACAAGATCTTTTCCTTCCGCCGTTCCTGTCGAAGATCGACAATCCGCATCAGCGGCATCTGCCGTTCGTCCACGCGCTGGGTAAGCGTGGCCAGTTCGTACTTCCCGATTGTCGTGTTGGAATAGGTTTCGAGTGATGGCGTGGCGCTGCCCAGCACGACCGCGCACTTCTCGATCTTCGCCCGCACGACCGCGACGTCACGCGCGTGATACCGCGGTGCTTCCTCCTGCTTGTAGGTCGTCTCGTGTTCTTCATCGACAATGATCAGTCCAAGATTTTTCAGCGGCGCGAACACGGCGCTGCGCGCGCCGATCACGATCCGCGCCCGGCCGGCGTGGATCTTGTGCCACTCATCGTGCCGCTCGCCTTCGGACAAATGGCTGTGCAGCACGGCAACGGCGTCGTGCAAGTGCGCAAAACGGCCTTTAAAACGCTCGACCGTTTGCGGCGTGAGCGAAATTTCCGGAACGAGCACGATCGCGCTGCGCCCGCGCTCGAGTGCGACTGCGATTGCCTGCAAATAAATCTCGGTCTTGCCGCTGCCGGTCACGCCGTGCAAAAGGATCGGGCGCGCAGTCTCCGGCGCCGCCAGCGCGTCAGTGATCTTTTTGAGTGCGACAGTTTGCTCCAGATTGAGCTGCAAATTTGCGGTCGCCAAGAACTGTTCGTCCGCGTGTGGATCGCGTTCGACGGCTTCCTCGCGCAGCTCGACCAGGCCGCGTTTCACCAGCGCGCGCAACGTTTGATTGTCGAGCGACACCTTGCGCAAGAATTTTGCCACGGGCATCGGCGCTTTCAGTTGCCCGATCGCTTCGAGTAACTCGGCTTGGCGCGGCGCGCGTCGGCGCAACTGCTCCAGTTCACGCTGCCAGTCCGGCTCGGGTTTGTCGATCTTGCGCCCGGGCTGAACGAACAGTTGTTTTTTCCAGCCCACTTCCGCTTTCCGGATCACCTGCGGCAACAGGCTGCGCATGACCGTTTCGAGCGGGCAACAATAATAATCGCTCATCCATTTGCCGAGCTCGAGCAGTGGCGTGCTCACGATCGGCGCGTCGCCGACCACGGCTTCGATCGGCCGAATGCCTTGCGCATCGCTTTGCTCCAGCGTCGCGACGACCGTTGCCAGCGCCGACTTGTCGCGAAACGGCACCCGCACACGGGAGCCAACACCGATCCGTTCCGCCAGCGGCTCCGGCACAGCGTAATCGAGCTCGCGATGAATTCCGCGGTCGATCACTACGCGAATGAACGACGGTTTCATCATCGCTTTAGCCTCGTAATCCTGCTCGCCTGCCAGCCATAGCTTAGCGCAGGCTGGTGCTCGTGCTCATAATCGAATTTAATTTTTGCGCTCGTTTTCGACCACCGTTCTGGCGCATGAGCAGGAGCAAACACAGCCGATGGCTCGCTTTTTGTTGAGATTAATCCTTTGTCTGCTGCTCGCGCTCGGCGCCGGCTTCGCCTACCTCGCTCTTCGTTCAGGCGATCCGCTCTACACCCTTTACGAATGGATTAGCCCCGCGCGTTTTCAACGCTACGACAAAACCATTCGCGCCGCTGCAGATAAGCAGCATCTCGATCCGATGTTGCTCAAAGCGCTGGTCTGGCGGGAAAGCCGCTTTGACGCGGATAAGTTTGGCGCGCATGGAGAACGCGGCCTCATGCAGGTGAGCGAAAAGGCGGCGAACGAATGGGCGCGGGAGAACCGGGTCGAGAATTTCCTGGTCGAAGATCTTTTCGATCCACTGATCAATATGCAGGCCGGCGGCTGGTATTTGCGCCGGGCCCTCGAGCACTGGCAAATGCAGCCCGACCCGCTGCCGTTCGCCCTTGCCGAGTACAATGCCGGCGCCAGCCGCGTCCAGCGATGGCTCGGCCCGAATGAAGCCACACCGATCGGGCGTAAAGAATTTCTGCGCCGGATCGATTTCCCCGCCACGCGCAAATACGTCGAATCAATCCTCGCCCGCTACGACTTCTACAAACGCCGCGGAAGAATGTGAGCGCCTAGGCGAAGCGGCTTCCGATATCGGCGTTCATGGCAATAATGTTGCCGAACGACTTGCTCATCGGCAGGTCGACTCCCCGTTTTTGCAG
>DATDFJ010000329.1:0-7195 GCA_036522675.1 Chthoniobacterales bacterium
TTCAGGTTACCCCATTCGGAAATCTACGGGTCAAAGCGTGTTTGCCGCTCTCCGTAGCTTATCGCAGCTTACCACGTCCTTCATCGCCTATTGGCACCAAGGCATCCATGATGCGCTCTTTGTAGCTTGATCAATCTGTTCTGGCCTGCTCGGCCAGAGATTTTTCGATAACTGAAACTCTCCGTAAGGCAGGCGATGTGCCCGCCCTACAAATTTCAGACTCAGCTCTTAAAGTTGTACTTTCTTACTACCCTGTATGTAGATGTCAAAGAACCAGCGATTCACGTACATTTCAGAGCACAAAAAAACTCAATCTTGCGCCCGGGTTTCAGCCGCCCGCCCTGGCGGGCTTCATCGAACCGGGACAAAATTGAGTTCACAATTTGCAGTCCCAAAAGTACATAGAACGCACTCCTGATTAGAGGAGTCCCACGTGTCGCGGGGTTTGGAAATTAGCGCAACGGCGCCGGCCGTCAAGTTCGATTGAGCAATTTGCTGCGATTTTTTCCGGTCGCGTATGTCGCTGTGAATCCCCGATTTACAGGCCGTTGCGGAGCGGCAAACGGCTGACATGCCGCTGGCAATCGATTTTCCGTTGCAATGCCAAAGGAAAAGAAACTGCAGCCACCACAGGAACAACGCCGCCAGCCCGGGCGAGAGCATGAAATGCGGCCCAAGCCGAAAGCGGAGGATGAAAAACAGCGCGGCAGCGGCAAGTTACGCGACAAGATTGCGATCATTACTGGGGGAGACAGCGGCATTGGTCGTGCGGTCGCGGTCGCGTTTGCGAAAGAGGCTGCGGACGTGGCTATCGTTTACCTGGAGGAACAGACAGACGCGAAGGAGACACAAAAGTTGGTCGAGGAACATGGTCGCAAATGCCTACTCATCGACGGCGACGTCGGTGAGGAAGATTTCTGTCGCGCGGCGGTCGAAAAAACCGTGCGCCGGTTTGGCAAGATCGACATCCTCGTGAACAACGCAGCCGAGCAGCATCTGCAGGAATCGATTGAGCAAATAAGCGAGAAGCAGCTGACCCGAACATTTCGGACGAACATTTTTTCGTTCTTTTTCATGACGAAGGCCGCCATGAAGCATTTGAAGAAAGGTGCGGCCATCATCAATACGACGTCAGTGACTGCGTACAAAGGCAGCCCGAAGCTGCTTGATTATTCCTCGACCAAAGGGGCAATCGTCGCCTTTACACGCTCATTGTCACAGGCGCTTGCCGAAAAAGGTATTCGGGTCAACGGCGTGGCACCGGGCCCGATCTGGACACCGCTTATTCCATCGTCGTTTCCCGCAGAAGAAGTGGAGACATTCGGATCTGACGTACAGATGCGCCGACCCGGTCAGCCCGAAGAAGTCGCGCCGAGTTATGTCTTTCTGGCCTCGGACGACGCTTCCTACATGACCGGCCAGGTGTTACATCCGAACGGCGGCACGGTCATAAACGGCTGATCGGCTGCTGGCAACACAGCGCAAATCGCGCAGCTTGCGACTTGAAAAAATCATCTTGAGTTGATTGGTTTGCCCAATAACGATGCCAGATAGCGACTGCATCCGGAAGGGAGCAGATGGTCCACGACTCTGAGACGATGAAGCAGGATGCTCGACCAGAAGGAGCGAGCCATCGCGGATCAGAGTTCCTGGCGGGCGCGAAGACGTGGTGGTTATTCTGTCTGGCAGTCCTTCTTTTCCAACTACTGCTGCTGGCAGTCGATCCTTTGCCGAGGTTCTATGCTGGCGAGTCGCTCAGCTATCTCCGAACCGCAGTCACCGGTTCGGTTTCCGAGGATTTGCCGTACTTTTATGGATTTGTGGTCCGTTGGCTTTGTAATTGGCCGGCGAGCTTAAGTTCTCTGCTAATCGTCCAGGCATTGCTTGGCGCGGGTATCGCGATAACGCTCGCCTGGATTTGTCGAGCGATCGTTTCGCTGCCCAGCTGGCTCTGTTATTTATTCGGCTTTCTCTGTTGCATCGCTTCACTACAACTGTGTTGGGAGCGCTACATCCTGCCGGATACATTTAGCATGTTTTTCTATGCCCTGGTCCTGTGGCAATCCTTCGTCTATCTGCGTGCGCGGCAGATCAAAACGCTGCTGATCATCCAAACTCTGTCAATAATCACCGTTGCGTTCGGTAGCACTTTGTTAATCCCGCTCCAGATCTTGGCCGTAGTGTTGCCTTTGATCGGTTTTGCTTTCGGCGAAGTAAAGGATGAGTCTGCGTCGACTCATCATGCCGTTTGGCTGCAATTGCTGCGGTCCTCGAGATTTTGGCTGCACCTAGCCGTAAGCGCGATTGCTATGTTTCTCCTCGGCCAGGCTTACAAACAGGGTAACGGGCGCTTAGCGCATCGCGAGCCGGCTTATCTCCGTAGCAGTGGCTATTCTCTTTTGGCGACGTGGGCGCCGGCGCTTCGTCCAGTGGATTCGGCCGATCCGCGGCTGGCGGAAATCATTCGACACGGAAACGAGTTCGATCTTTCAAATCATGCCTTACGCAATGCTCAACGATATGCCCCCGGCCGTCTGATTGATCGCTGGCGTCGCACCGAGAGCGATAAGCGAAAGGCGGCAGAGACCGCGATGCGTACAGCACTCAATGCACTGGTTCGGGACCCCGGAGCTATCGTCGCGATCGGCGCACGGACATATTACGCCTTTTGGAAAGGCCTGGCGATGGAACGACTGGCGCAGGCAGACTTGGCCAGTGCGAAAGTAGCCGAAAGCCAACAAAAGTCCTTGCTGGATCGTTATCACTACCACGTTGTCGGGGATGGCGGCACCGAGCGGGCGACATTGTTAACATCGTACTATATTGCATCCTCACCGTATTACTTTGGCCTACTCCTCTCCCCGCTGCTTGCCTTAGTCTTATTGTTCTTAGTTTGCGAAAAGGCCCATGCAGTTCTGCTATTCGCGCACATCGTGACCGTATTTGTGGTGACGTTTCTGACTGCGATTGCGCCAAGCACAAGATCTCTGCAGCCGCTATCGCTCCTGACATTGCTCGGCATCGCTTTAACGGTGAAATCTCTCTACCCGTTCCTATCGGAACAACGAGAGTCGGAAGAATTGCCGACGCGGTGGCGTTGGCGCAAGCGTGTTGAGGAACGGCCAGCTTACGTCGTGCTCGGCACAATAGCAGTGGCGGCGTTATTGCGGATCGGTTTGGCAGGAAACCAGCCTCTTTGGACCGATGAGGTTTTCACGCTGGCGATGGCCACCGGCCACAGTTTGGAACACGCACCTGCGATCGCCAATCCCGCGCTTGGTGATTTTGTGCAACTTAACCGTCCGCAATCAGTCGAAGAATTACGCCGTTACATGCAACATGAAAATCCGCCCGCCGGCTTGGCGCGAGTGGTTCGGACCTTATTGCTCTCTGATACGCACCCGCCGCTCTACTACTTTCTGATCTATGGTTGGACTTTGATGTTCGGGACCGGCGATTTCGCCCTACGCGCTTTCTCGATAATATGTTCGCTACTTTGCTTTCCAATCCTTGTCGGAATCGCCTGTCGAGTCTGCGGCCGAAAGGGCGTGGTTCCCAGTTGTTTGCTCTTCGCCTTCTGCCCCTTGGCAATCTGTTATTCAACCGAAGGACGCATGTATTCGCTTTTGTGGCTCTGGCTCCTTGCCGTGATATGGATCTCGCTGGTTTGGACTGAGCGCGGCCAGGGGGTATTTCTCGCCGCCGCTTGGGTTGCAGCATCGGCCGGTGGATTTTTTACTCATTACTTCTTTGTATTCCCGTGGACGGCTCTGGTGATATTCCTGCTCGCACAGCCGGAGAGATTACCTCGAATCCGACTCGTAACGTGCATCATGCTCACGGCCCTGGTTATTTTGCCGTGGTATCTGAAAGTGCCGGAGACTCTGCATGCGTGGCGGGTCATGAAGGATTGGATAAAAATGGAACCGGTGGGCTTCAACCGTATCGGTGCCGCGTTGCAATTGGTGTTGCAAAATTTCTCCGGAGCCGGCCACCATTCCAGCTGCAATTTCATCGCTCTAGTGATCTTCGCGATCATTGGAGTCGCGGCATGGTTCCGGGTGCGGTGGCAGATGTTTGCGGGACGGCGCCTTTTGCTCTGGCTTCTGTTTGGCGCTGCGTGTACCGGCCCTTTGCTGTTCGATTTTGGCATGCACACTTACACGGTAAACGTCCCTCGTTATGCGATTGCCGCGCTGCCGATGGCGTGTTTGCTCGCCGGTGAAGCCCTGGCTGGGATGAGTTATGTTACGCGGCTGTTGCTGCTTGTCCTGGTATTACTGGCATGGGCTCCGAATTCGCTGATCGATAGTCATACCGGTGCGCGTCTCAGCCCTCGCCACCGCGCGGAAATGGTCAGCGCAAAAGCAACACCGACGGACTTACTCATAATTAATGCCGCTGGAGGTGGGGTGCTCAGCATTGTGCGCTACCTCAAGGCGCCGCTACCTATCGTGACCTGGCTGCCGGTCTGGGTGCCGCAACCCACGCGTCGAATACCGGAATCGATTCGCGAGTTCGCTGCTGGCCGAACGCGCATCTTATGGCTGGCCGCCGCGGGCTCTCCGAACATTACCCCCGAGCGAGATTGGTTGCGGGCAAATACTCTCGTCTTCGAGGAGACCAAGATTTTTAGCGATTTCCGCCCAAAGGATTCGCCAACTTTTTAATCGCGCAGTCTCTGATGGCGCTTCGAAGCCGCGCTTAGTCTTTAATCAACGCTTCTGACGTTCAAACTTCTCCACGGTGCGACGGCAATCGCGATAGGCGCGGTCAAGATCGGCGGCGTATTTGACGCGCTGCTCAAATTCGGCTGCCATGGCCGCGGCCGCGCTCGGCGCCGGCTCAGCCGGCGGCTCCTCTTTCATCAGTTGCGCGTAGAGGGCGACTGCTTGATCGACAATCGCCCGGTTCGTCGCGGGATCTTCGGCCACAAAATCCTCCGGCACATTGGAACTGTTAATACGCTGACGAAGCGGCTCCACGCATCGCGCATCGTAGCGCTCGCCCACAAATTCAAGGAGTGAACGCATGGCCGCTTCGCCGTTGTCGATCAAAGCAGAGTAGGGGAAACGGCGAATGACCTGCGGGCCGTAGGCATGTTCGGCCCGCACGCAAGCAGTCACGGTACGCAGCCAGTATTTATACGCAGCCTGTTCGTTTGCGACTAATCGCGTCCCGGCTACGCGATGAAAGTTCAACATCGAACGGACAACTTCCCGGACATCACGCACGATGTGAATGAAAAGCGCTGCTGGGAAAAGCTTCCTCAGCGCGAAGATGTGCGTCGAGTATTCGGGGGTGCCATCGACCCAACGCGCTTTCGGTTCCGAAGAAGGAGGCTTCTTGCGTTTACGATTCAAATCCTCACGGTGGCTGAGGATGAGTTGATTAATGCTCCGACCGAATTGAGCGAAGAACTCGTCACGGCCGATGTCCATCGCGCTCAACACGGCACGTTCGCCGCGCGCCGTGCCGACCTGGTGACTGACGGCAAGGTTCACGACGAAGTCGCCCATCCAGTTTGATTCCGGCAGCGGAAACATGTTCGGATGTTGGCCAAGGCACCAGGTGAGGATGCTTGTGCCGGAGCGCGGAGAGCCCACGACGAAGACGGGTTTGTTTATCTCATCATGCATTGCGAGAAGGCATGGGGTGGCGTCTTCTATGATATAGCGACGCGACCGTTATTGCCAACGGCTGCCGAATTGCCTATGCGTTTGGCCAGACGGCATGAGCGAACCCGCGACACAAAGCTCCCCGGCGACTGCGTCCGCAACTGCGGTCGCAACACTGGAGTTGTCGATCTTAATGCCCTGCCTGAACGAAGCAGAGACCCTGGAAAGATGTATTCGAAAAGCGCAAAGTTCGCTCAAAGAGAATAACGTCTGCGGTGAAATCGTCATTGCCGACAACGGCAGCAGCGATGGTTCGCTCGAAATCGCCCGCGCGCTGGGCGCCCGCACCATCTCCGTGAACGCGAGAGGCTATGGCAATGCGTTACTGGCCGGGATTGAAGCTGCTCGCGGCAGGTATGTCATCATGGGAGACGCGGATGACAGTTACGATTTCGCCCGCATCACTCCATTCCTGGAAAAGCTGCGGAGTAATTACGATCTCGTGTTGGGGAATCGCTACCGCGGTGGCATCATGCCTGGCGCAATGCCGCCTCTGCATCGTTATTTTGGCAATCCGCTGCTCACGGCGATGGGGCGCCTGTTTTTTGGCAGCGAACTCGGCGATATTTATTGCGGTCTGCGCGGCTTCAATCGCCAGGCGATCCTCAGGCTCGACCTGCGCACGACCGGAATGGAATTTGCGCTCGAGATGGTGGTTAAAGCCATTTTGCACAAACTTCGCATCATCGAGGTGCCGACCGTGCTCTCACCCGACGGCCGCAGCCGGCCACCGCATCTGCGGAGCTGGCGGGATGGGTGGCGCTCGCTTCGTTTCCTGCTGCTTTACAGCCCGCGCTGGTTGTTTCTTTACCCGGGCCTGATTCTCATGCTAGCTGGCACGATCATCAGTGCCAGGCTGCTTCTCGGGCCGCAGATTATCGAAGGCATCAGCTTCGATGTGCACACGCTGGTTTATAGTGCGTTGGCGATTATGCTCGGTTATCAATCGGTTATTTTCGCCTACTTCACGAAGCTATTTGCGATCACTGAAGGTTTGCTGCCTGAGGATCCACGGTTAACCAGGCTCTTCAAATATGTAAGCCTTGAATCAGGATTAATTGCGGGCGCGGCGATGGTTATTGGTGGAGTTTCAGCCTCAGTTTATGCCGTCAGTGTTTGGAAGGCGCACTCGTTCGGCGCGCTCGACCCCTTTCACACACTCCGCATCGTGATTCCAGCCGCGGCGCTGATTGCGATGGGTTCGCAGACCATATTATCCAGCTTTTTTCTCAGTGTCCTCGGATTGCGCCGGCGCTGATCGATTGATCCGGAATGACGCAAACCAAAGTTAGGGCAACTGCGGACGTCGCGACCGGCAGGGCTGTCGGGCCGTCTGTATTTACGCGGAAGGGTGACTTTTGGTTGTTTTGTCTCGCAATCGTCATTCTGAAATTCCTTCTGCTTGCGCTCGATTCATCGCCGAAGTTCTACCTTGGCGACTCGATCAGTTATCTGTGGACCTCGCTGACCGGCTGGATCCCGGACGATCGCTCCTACTTCTATGGCTTTGTTATCCG
>DATDFJ010000330.1:0-13073 GCA_036522675.1 Chthoniobacterales bacterium
ACGCTCGGTCCCGATCTGCACGAAGCCTATATGCAGCGGCTCGAAACGATCGTCCTCGATCCGAAGGTCGTTGGTGCGACCAAATCGCTGCGGATTGTTTTCACGCCGCTGCACGGAACTGGTAGCGTCACTTTGCCGACCATGCTGAAGCGGCTCGGATTTAATTTCGAAGCCGTGAAGGAGCAGACCGAGTTCGATCCGCGCTTTTCGACAGTCAAATCGCCCAATCCCGAAAACGCAGAGGCACTTACACTCGGCATTGCGCTCGCGGACAAAACGGCCGCTGATTTGGTCATTGCAACCGATCCGGATTGCGACCGGCTCGGCGTGGCGGTGCGGAGCGCGACCGGCGAAATGAAACTGATCACCGGCAACCAAATCGGTTCCTTACTCTCCTGGTATCGGCTGAAAAAATTCTTTGAGCTCGGGGTGCTCAATACGGAGAACGCTTCCCGCGCGGTCACGATCAAGACATTCGTCACCACCGATCTGCAAAAAGTCATCCCGCAGCATTACGGTGTTCGCTGCGTCGAGACGCTGACCGGTTTCAAATATTTCGGCGCCAAACTCGAGAAGTACGAGCGCGCGTTGCCGCCGGAGATCCGCAAAAGATATCGACAGTTCTCGGAAGAAGAGAAACGCGCGGCGCAGCTCAAGTACTCATCGTTTTACGTTTTTGGGAGCGAAGAAAGCTACGGCTACAGCGGGGCCGATTTCGTGCGGGACAAAGACGGGAACGCGGGCGCGCTCATGTTTTGCGAAGTCGCGGCTGACGCGAAATCGAGAAACCAAACCGTTGACCAACTGCTCGACCAAATTTTCGCTGAGTTTGGTTATTTCGCCGAGAAAAATGCGTCGCTTTACTTTGAAGGCGCGGAGGGAGCGAAAAAAATCGAACGCCTGCTGGAGTCCTACGCGAGCACGCCGCCGACAGAGATGCTCGGCTCGAAAGTGTCCCGCATCCGCAATTTCGAGACCGACACGATCCGTGACGTCGAGGGCGACCGAATCCCGAAACAGAAGATGTCGATCTTCGAGCTTGCTGACGCGACGCGCATCGCGGTGCGCGGCTCGGGGACCGAGCCGAAGATCAAATATTACCTTTTCGGCCAGCGGCGACCGAGCAACGGCCGGTTCAGCTCAGCGGAGTTGGAAAAAATCAAACGCGAAGTGAACGAGCGACTCGATGCAGTGTGGCGTTGGCTGCAAACCGACGTGGAGCGGCGTCTTGGCGCATAAGCTGCTCCGCTCTTCTCGCGAAGCATTGGTCATGCGCCGGGAAATCAATTTGAGCGGAGGCGAGATCACCGTCCTGAAAACGATGGGTCTCTCCGGAATGCCGGTTTACGGTAAACAGCTCGTCGAGCAAGTCGGCGAATTCGAGCCGGCGGAGTTTCTGGATGAGCTCAATGGCCTCATGATGCTCGGCTATGTTCTGGCCGATAAGGTCAACATCCGCACGATGGACGATGTGGAAAAATCGGTCTTTCGCATAAACGCTTCCTACGCGCGCGATCTGCGCGACGCGATCCAGCCGGGGCGACGACGCGAGAACGAGCGACGGAGGAGACGGCGAAGCTGAGCGGAAGCGCCCGCGTCAGAAGCTCCAAATTCCGAGCTCCAAGAAAATTCCAAGCTCCAAGGTCCAAAAGGGCCGCGAGCGAAAAAATTTGTTTGGTGCTTGAACGTTGGAACTTCATTGGAGCTTGGATGTTGGTGCTTGGATATTCGCCGCGACTTTTGCAGCGTTAGGCCGTGCGTAGATTGGCAGCTGATCGTTTTAGCACAGCAGTCGCGGCGTTTTGGCCGTGGCTCGCTGCGATTAGCAGCGGCCTTCTTCTAACGGCGTGTTTTCCGTCCTTCGATGTGAGCTGGCTTTGCTGGCTCGCGCTCACCCCGCTGATTGCAGCGATTTGGTTTTCCGGAGAAAACTCGAAGCGGCGCTGGCTGCGCAATTTATTTCTGGGCTATGTGGCCGGCGTTGTATTTTTCACCTTCGCGTTTAGCTGGCTCGGCGCGCTCGGCGATCTCTACCACAGCTTCTTTCTGCACGGGCTCTCGTTTCTCCTTTCCATTTATCTGGGAATGCATTTTGCCTTTTGGGGCTGGTTCATCGGATTGATCAGGCCAGGCCAGTTCCTGAGCTCCTGGAGAAATTTGTTGGTCGCGTTTGTCGCGGCGAGCGCATGGACCGCACACGAATGGGTGCGGGGCTGGCTCTTCAGCGGTTTCGGTTGGAACGGTCTCGGCGTGGCGCTGCACGTAAACTGGCCGCTCATTCAAATCGCGCAGTTCACGGGTGTCGCTGGAATATCCTTCGCGATCGCGTTTGCCAATGCGATCGCGCTCACTACTGCGGTGCGTTTGTTTCTCGAAACACGCACGCGCCAGATGCGCGCCCACTTCGATCTCACGCTGACCATGCTTGGCATCGTCGCGCTGTTTTCGTTCAGCATTCACAGCGTGCAAGATCCTTCTTCGGCCAAGCCGATGCGCATCGCCGCCGTGCAGGCGAATGTGCCGCAGCTGCAAAAGTTCGACGCCCAGTTTACGGCCGGCATCTTCGACAAATTTGCGCGTCTGAGCGAAGTCGCGCTCCGTTCGAGTGCGCCGCCGGAGCTCATGATCTGGCCGGAGAGCGCCATGCCCGATCCGGTCCGCGACGCGCAAACACCAAGTTATCGGTTTGTCATGGAATTCGCGGCCGCGGCGAACAGCGACCTGTTGCTCGGCAGCCTCGACACGGAAGATCGACATGATTATAACGCCGCGCTGCTCGTCTCCGATTCAGGGCGGAAGCTGCAGATTTACCGGAAGCTCCATCTCGTGCCGTTTGGCGAGTACGTTCCGTTGCGCCGTTCTTTTCCGCTCTTCGCCGCCATTGCCAGCCGATGGGTACCGGGCGATTTCGACGTCGGGCGAGACTACACGGTATTTCGCCTAACGACTCCGAACGTTGAAGTCGCGCCGCTGATTTGCTTTGAAGACACCATTGGCGAGCTGACGCGGCGCTTCGTGCTGCGCGGCGCGAACCTGCTCGTCAACATCACGAATGACGCCTGGTTTCTGCAGTCGGCCGCATCACGCCAACACGTCGCCAATGCAGTCTTCCGCTGTGTGGAGAACCGCCGCCCAATGGCCCGGGCCGCCAATACCGGCGTCACGTGTTTCATCAACGAATTCGGGCGCGTCACACAAATCTTGCGCGATGAAAATGGCGGCACGTTTGGCGAAGGCGTTTTGACCGGCGAGATCAGCGTGCCGCAAGATCGACAACTCACGTTTTACACCCAGCACGGCGAACTCTTTGCAAAGCTGTGCGCCGTTGTCACAGCGCTAACGATCGTCGTTTTCGTTCTGCTGCGACTTTATCGCCGAAGGCAATTGTAGAGGCGCTTGTGCCAAGCGCCTGTTTAGAATAGGTCGGCGGCCGACGCAGCCGCCGCTACAACGCCCTCGCAGACGATAACGCTTGTGTTACAACTCCTCCGTGGCGGTTGAGATTCCACTGGATCATTTAGCGAAGCTTTGGCCGGAGGAATTTCGCGGCGCGCGTGTCGGCGCGTTACTCCATCCCGCCTCGGTTTCGTCGCATCTGGAGCACACCTCGCGGATTCTCGAGCGGCTGAACGGAAGTTTGTTTGAGTTGCGCGCCTTCTTTGGTCCGCAGCATGGATTTCTCGGCCAGACGCAGGACAACATGATCGAATGGAAAAGCTACGAGCATCCGCGACTCGGCATTCCAATCTACAGTCTCTATGGCGAGCACCGGGAACCGACGGCCGCCATGTTGCGTGACCTCGACGTTCTTCTTGTCGATCTTCAAGACATCGGCGCGCGCTATTACACTTTTGTCTGGACGCTTTATCTGTGCATACGCGCGTGCGCGAAGGACGATGTCGCGGTTCTCGTGCTCGATCGTCCGAATCCAATCAACGGCCTCACGGTCGAAGGACCGCCAATCGAAAAGGGCTACGAGTCATTCGTCGGCATGCATTCGATTCCCATCCGCCACGGTAAAACGATTGGCGAGTTAGCGGCACAGTTTCGAGACGAGGCGTTTCCGAACTGTCGATTGTCGATCTTGCCGATGAAAAACTGGGAGCGCGCGATGTGGTTCGATCAAACCGGTCTTCCGTGGGTGATGCCTTCGCCCAACATGCCAACTCTCGACACGGCGACAGTCTATCCGGGCATGTGTTTGCTCGAAGGCACCAATATCTCCGAGGGTCGCGGCACGACCCGCCCATTCGAAATTTTTGGTGCGCCCTTCATCGACGCGGAAACGCTTTGTCGCGAATTAGACAATGCGAAACTGCCGGGTGTTTTCTTTCGCGCGAATTATTTTCAGCCCACGTTCCAAAAGTTCGCAGGTGGGCTTTGCGGCGGCGCGCAACTGCATATTGTCGATCGCAACATTTTCCGGCCTTTCCAAACCGGTATTGAAATCATTCGCTGTATCCGAAAGTTGTATCCAGGTTCCTTTGCGTGGAAGCAGCCGCCTTACGAATACGAATACGAAAAGCTGCCGATCCAGATTTTACTCGGCGGACCGGCGGAGGATTACTTCGGCGAGTAGGTTTCGTTTTTCTCGCGTTAAGTTCGTTGTCGATTTTGCGCGCCAGCCGCGCCGATATTCCCTGGCCGGAAGTGGTGCAGCGCCTCGCGTACGAAAACGAAAAGCTGGCGAAGCGTCCGCAAGGTCACAACGGCGAATACTTCGTCGTCTGCACGCTTTATTACACACCGAAGGAATCGGGGTTCACTTTCGAACGCGGCTTTGACGCGACGCCGGTGAGCAAACCCGGGCTGCACGGCCGCACGTATCCGCGCGACTTCCTGCGCTCGGTTAAGAAGGAGGGCTTCGGCCGAATCAAAACCCCGGTGAACGGCCGCAACTACATTCGTTACAACGGCCGCGATTCCTACGCCTATTCCTCCGCCCCGAGCGGGGGCGGTGGGACACTCGTCGCCCGCTTTTCCGGGGCGGCAAAATCATCCGGACCGCTTCGTCGTAGTTGGGTGCTTGAAACTCCGGCGCCGGAGGTGCAACGCGTCTTCGGCAGCACGCGCTGGAAAATCATGGACACCGGGGGCGGTCTGCGCCAGTGGCAGATCGATTGCTACTTCGGCGAAGACGAACCGCTCGGGCCCGGAAAATTGATGGGCCGCCCGCGCGCCACGACTTTCGAATACGCCTATTCGGAGGCAAAAGTTGCGCGCTAGAGTCGGCGCCTTCACAGTCCAGCTCGCATTCCACGGCGGCCTCAGATTTTTTCTTCGCGCAAATGCCGGTACCCGCATTGAGCGACAGCTTTGCGAGAAAACGTCGGTCAAAGATGTCATCGAATCCTGCGGCGTGCCGCATCCCGAGGTCGATTTGATTTTGGTCGACGGGTGGCCGGTCGATTTCGCATTTAGTCTGAGCAGCGCGAAGGCGGTCGATCTTTACCCGGTTGATTGGAAATGCTGCACGTTCTTTCCAGAAAATCGACTGCAAACGATATATATGGATAGGTTTGTGGCCGACGGTCATCTTGGTAAGCTGGTCCGCGATTTGCGCCTTCTCGGCTTGGACGTCGCTTATGATCGCGCTGCCGAAGATCGACAATTAGTTGAGTTGGCCAGCCGCGACAAACGCGCCCTCCTCACACGGGATCGGCGTCTGCTCATGCATTCGGCCGTGCGTCACGGGTATTATCTGCGTTCGCAAAACGCGCTCGAGCAAACGACCGCGGTCTTGCAGCGCTTCCAGCTTTCCACTGTCCTCGCGCCTTTCTCCCGCTGTCTGTCCTGCAACGCATTGCTTCAGCCGGTGGAAAAAGCCGAGGTGTTCGATCAACTCGAACCTTTGACGCAGATTTACTACGAACGTTTCCGACGCTGTGACGGTTGCCGGCAAGTTTATTGGCAAGGCTCGCACTTTGACAAATTACGGGCACGCGTGGAAGAAGTGCGCGCAGTCATGGCAACCAGACCGCGGAGCGACGAAAACGCGTGAGGACGATTCTCATTTTCGCTCTCTTGAGCATCGCGCTCGCCTCTGCGGCATTCGGTTATGGTCCGACCGGGCACGAGATTGTCGGCGGTATCGCGGACAAATTGCTGGCCAACACGCCTGCCGGAACACGGGTCGCTTCCCTCATCGACGGCATCAGTTTGGAAAAAGCGGCGGTGATTGCCGATGAGATCAAAGCCTGGGACAAAAGTGGCGTCGATAATGCGCAGGCGTTCCCCCACTATCCAGAGCATTCCAAGATCGACAAACAACTGCGCGAATTCTGGCAGGCGAATCCACCGACGCTCGATCGCAACTCGGAGATACCGTCGCATCATTGGTTTCACTACACCGATGTGCCCGTGCTAAATCTGCAGCGCTATGCCGACGGCCAGACCGGGCGCAACCAGTGGGACATCGTCCACATGATCCCCTACTGCATCGCGGTTCTGCGTAGCGCGATCCCGGAGAACAACCCGCGGAAGATCACGAAGCCGGTCGCTGTGATTTTGCTCGCCCATTACGTCGGCGACGTTCATCAGCCGCTGCACGTCGGGGCAGAGTACTTCAATCGCGATTCCGGGCGCGCCGTCGATCCCGACAAAGATCCGGGTAGCATCGAGGATGAAGGCGGGAACACGATCATGCTCCGGCTCTCGCGCGGAACACAGGAGGAGATGTCAAAGCACGGCCTGAAATTGCACGGATTTTGGGACAACGAGGCCGTGCTGGACAATCTGTTGTTGCCGGCCGCAATCGCGAAGGAGGAACGCTACGCGGCGATCGACACAGCGAAGCGGCGTCTGATCGAACAACTCGCGCACGAACAACCGGCCAACTGGCGTCTGCCGTCAAACGTGCCTCTGAAAAATTACGCTGAAGCATGGGCGAATGAGATTCTGCCGATCGCACATGAAGCACATGAACGACTACAGTTCATAAATATTCGGATGCAACAGGAGCAAGACCGCACCGTGGCGGCTGGCACGGCTTTGGAGAAAACCGGCAACGATCGCGTCGGCTATGCCGATTGGGTGACAGGCATAGTCCGCGAAGAATTGCAGAAGGCCGGTTGGCGTCTCGCCGACCTGCTCTCGCAGGCAACAACCTCGACAACAAGCAGCGACTCACTCGCAGCAGTGGCAACACCGGTTCCGACATCGTCGCCGACGGTCAAGCCGTCGCCGACTGCGACGCCGTCGTCTCCAACACGAAGTCCCCTCCGAGGCTCGCCCTACGGCGAGTACCCGTTGAATTACAAGGAGATCGTTTCGGCGTGGCTCAAAGCAAGGCGTCTTGATGATTCACTGATCCAATGGCAAGGCGAACCCAAGGCGGCCGATATCTCGATCGGCCCTGGTCTGCATCTGCGCGGCTATGTCGTCATCTTCAATACTCCGGAACAATCGCAGCCAAAGACGCGCAGCGTGCTCATTCGCAACGGAACGGTGATCAGCAACTCTGGATTTTAGTCCGCGAAGAATTGCACAAAACCAGTTGGCGTCCGGCCGATTTGTTCAGTCAGGCGACCTGTTAGGATTGCGTTAGAATCCTGAATTGCTAATCACGGCACCGTCCCGGATCAACACGCTGCGGGTCTTGAGTCTGCCCTCCTCGGGCGTGTTGAAAATTACGAGGTAACCGTAGCGGTGGCCGGCCACCGTGCCGGCTAGATCGACCGGTCTCGGTTCCCCTTGCCAATCGATCTTCGAAGTATTGAGGCCGTTTGCCTTCAGCCAGTCGGTGACGATCTCCTTGTAGTTCAGCGGATATTCGCCGTAGCGTGAGGCCGATGCTGCAGTTGCTGTCAGCGCCGGCGCCGGAGCGATGAGACGCGCGTCCGCGGCCGCTGGCGTCGCAATTGGACTCGCTGTCGTCGACGCATTGGCCCAGGCGCCGACTCGTTTAGCTCGGGCTTCGTCCTCCAAAGTGGCAAGCCGGTCCATGTACTCACGCGATTTTTCGCCACTCGGCAAACTGTGACCGACTCCCTTCGCGCGCGCCAAGCCTTCGCTGATCAGCATCTCACCGAGATCTTTGCCACCGACCTGGATCAGAACGTTGTAACGCGGATCGCGACCGCGTCCTCCACCGGTCGACCAAACCGTTTGCAAAACAAACGGCTCCTGCAACAACGCGCGCACGCGTTCGGCCGCGCGCACCCCGGCGTTCATCGTTTCATCGAGCGTGATGCCGAAATGCAGGCTCTGCTCGCGCGTTCGATCCCCGTACCTGAGATTCGTCTCGGGCGCATCGACAAAATAAAGCCGCGCGGTGAATTGTTTGTCCCCGCACCGCACGAGAAAACTGTCGCCGTCATTATTTTCCGAGTCGACATACCGGCAATCGTTCAACGTCACCCATTCTTTTTTTTCGCCGGCGCGGCTGTCGGCCGTGGTGGCGAGGAACACGGCTGCGACAAAAGCGAGGCGGTTGGCGACGAAATTTTCCAGGCGCATGAGCCGCGATGATCGACCGCGACGGTTCGGGTCGCAACTCGCATTATTGGAGGGCGCCGCGCTGTCGGCGCCTGGACACGACGGCGCGTGTCCCTCAAAAAATCAGCCGAAGAAACCGTGCAGCCAAAGATAAAGGACGGCTGAGCCGAGTGCGACAGCGATCGAGGTTAGCAGAATTTTTCGGCGCCGGATCGTGCGCGCCTCATCGGCTGAAAGTGTGAGATTGTTCGGCAAAAGTGCGGCGAGAGCGTCCTGGAGCAGACGGCGCTCGGCCACTGGCAGATCACCCGGCCTGCTGAATTCCTTGCCGTTCACGATGACCTTGGCGTTGAGTTTGCCAGCTAGTCGCGCACCGGAGCGCAGCACCGGCGTCTCGCCTACCGCGCGTGTGTAAGCCTCGCGCACACTCGCCGGCATTTCATCCGCGCTCGCATACTCGTGACCATTGAATCGAATCTTCGTCTTGAACCGAACCGTCATCGCAATTGGTTAGGCAGCAATTTGCCTACCAAAGAGCAGCAACCCGCACTCGACGCAGCGGCAATCGGCGAGACGTTGGAGACCCGCGGCCGCTACTACAACAATGCGTCAACCAGCGTCTCGGACTCGGCTGGTTTTTGTTCGCCCCCACCCTGGACCTGCATGTCGTAGAGCCGCCGATAGTAGCCGGATTTTTCGACGAGCTCGGCGTGATTGCCGATCTCTTTGATGTGGCCCTGCTCCATGACCACGATCCGGTCGGCCGACAAAATCGTCGAGAGGCGATGCGCGATCGCGATGACGGTGCGTCCGGCGGCAAGTAGCTCGAGCGCGCGCTGAATCTGTTTTTCCGACTCAGAATCGAGTGAAGACGTCGCTTCATCGAGTAGCAGGATGGGCGCATTCTTGAGCAGGGCGCGCGCGATGGCGAGCCGCTGCTGTTGGCCACCGGAGAGGAGGCAACCTTTGTCGCCGATGACAGTTTGATAGCCTTTTGGCTGCGCCATGATGAAGTCATGCGCGAACGCGTTGCGCGCCGCGGCGTAAACTTCTTCCGTGGTGGCATCGAGGCGCCCGAACTGGATGTTTTTAAAAATGGTGTCGTGAAACAGGAACGTGTCCTGGGTCACGAGGCCGATCTGCGCGCGCAAAGATTCTTGAGTGAGACTGCGCGCGTCATGTCCATCCAGTTGGAGGGTCCCCGAAGTCGGATCGTACAAGCGTAGGATGAGCGACAAGACGGTCGATTTGCCGGCACCGCTCGGTCCGACCAGCGCATAGGTTTTTCCCGGCTCAATGTGGAGGCTGAATTTCGTGAGCGCGTTTGTGGCGGTGTTCGCGTAGCGGAAAGTGACCTTATCAAAATCGATCCGGCCTTCACACGACTCGAGCTCGATCGCGTCCGGCCGATCCCGCACGGTCGGCTGCGAATCGAGAATATTGAAAATGCCGATGGTCGCAGCGATTGACTGCTGCATGTGAAGATGGAGCCGACTGAGTGTCTTGATCGGTTCGTAGAGAATGAAAATTCCCGAGATCAGTCCGAAGAATCTTCCGGCGCTGAGGTTGGAAGCATAAACGTAAAGTAAGGCCAGTCCCACGCCGACCGCGGCGATCGTTTCGACCATCGGTCCGATCGCTTCGATGGCGCGAAGCACGCGCATCATGAACGAGAACTGCGAGTCATTGCTCTCCTTGAACAGGCGCTCCTGGTGTTCTTCGCGGTTGAATGATTTGATCACGCGGATGCCGGCAAACGTCTCTTGCATCGTGACGACCATTTCGCCCATGCCTTCGAAACCGCTTTGCATTGCCTTGCGCGCGCGCCGGCCATAAATGCGGATTGGCACCAGACATGTGGGAAACAAAACCAGCGTTACCAGCGTGAACTTCCAGTCCATCACCAGCAGGACGGTGACTGCGCCGATGATGGTGATCGGTTGCTTGAAGACATCGATCGTCACGATGCTGAGCGCGCCTTGCATGGCGCGAGTGTCATTCGTGATCCGGGAGATCAAAAATCCCGAGCGCATCTTGTTAAAGAAATCCATCGAGTTCCGCACGATCTTGTCGAAGAGCTGGCAGCGAATGTCGGTCACCACCTTGTGACTGACCCAGTTCATGTAGTAGGCGCTGCCGTAGGAACAGAGGCTGCGCACCGTCATGATCGCGGGAATGGCGAGACAAATCACAAATACCGAGTTGATCCTCGCCCCGGTATCGAGCATTCCGATCCTGGAACGTAACGCCGCCGCGTTCGGCATCGCCCCGTGGAAAATCGTGCTCGTCACGCGCGAGATAACGAGCGGCAGAAGAGAACTGACCAGGGCGAAAGCAATGCCGAGCCCGAGCCCGATAAGGAAACGTCCCCGGTAGGGCTTGACGTAACTAAAGAGCCGGCGATACGGCCCCCAAGCCTCGTGTAACGTTTGCCAGAATGATTTCTTCTGCTTTGCCGCTTGTCCCTTACTCATGAAAGTTGCGCCGCCGGCGCGGACAGCAGCGAACCCATAGCATTAAACACCGCTTCCGTCGAGATTTCCTGCATGGGCCGGCGCTCGCGGACTGGCAAAAATTCGGTCACTGGCGCGTCCGCTCGTCCGTGCAAAATCAAGGCCGGACTTTCGCGCGGGCGCCAGTGAAACGGATTCGTCGGGCCGAATAGCGCCACCTGCGGAATTCCCATTGCAGCAGCGAGATGCATCGCGGCCGAATCGACCGTCACCACAAGACGCGCTTGCCCGATCAACGCCGCCAGGGTGAGGAGATCAGTCTCGCCGGAAAGATCGACAATCGCTTCCGTCAGCTTCGATTTGATCGCATGGATATGTTGCTGTTCGAAATGCCATTTCCCGCCGGTGAGCACTGCACCCACGCTCCATTGCCTGCGCGCGCGCTCGATTAGTTCGGCCCAGCGGTCCGGTTCCCAAAACTTTTCCGTACGCGCCGAGCCGGGATGAAAAATCACAAATGGCTTTGCTGTCGCGCCGTAGCTCGGCGAAGGCGGATCGATCGTCTTATCTCGCAAGAGCCGGCCTGCTTTCTCGCGCGCCGATTCCGGCACATTCAATTGCAATTTCGGCGACGCCCCGAGGATCCCGAGTGGCGCGAGCAAGCCGAGGTTGTAGTCCAGCGTGTGCATCGTCTTGAGACGCACGCTCGCGAAGTCATTGTAAATACGGGATCGGATTTTTGAATCAGCTCTCACCCTCGATGAGACCACGCGTGTTTTCGCGCGGGAGAGCAACGCGATCAGAGCGGAACGATCGTTCTGCGTAAAATCAATGGAGCAATCGAATTTCTCTCGCGCGACGGCAAAGAACGTCGCCAGGTCGCGCAGATTGCGTCGCACCACGAAGCAACGATCGACGCCGACGATCGCCGGCAACAACTCGGCGCATTCACCCGCTGCAACCAGCGTGATCTCTGCCCCGGAAAATTTCGACCGCAATGCCGCCACCACCGGGGTGGTCAAGATCAGGTCGCCGATGCGTTTGAGCTGAAGGAGCAGGATCTTCTTCATCTCTCGCGACCGCCTAGCGGGGCCGCTACAGAAACAGTCTCAGGCGACCTTGCGCATCGCCACTTCGTAAGCGTTGAGCAAACGCGCACGAAAATGATCCCACGTAAAATTCTCCACCACGCGCCGGCGCGCCGCGCGTCCCATCTCTTCGACCAGTTCTGGATGCAGGTAGAAATGTTTCAGCGCCTCCGCGATGGCATCGACGTCTCTTGGCTGAACGATGATACCTTCAATCTGGTCGCGCACCACATCACCCGCCTCGCGTGTCGTGATCTGCGGTAAACCGCACGCCGCCGCTTCATACGTCACCTTCGCACTCCCTTCCCACTGCGACGGGAACACATGGACCGTGCTTTGACTCAGATAGTTTTCGGGGTCGCGCACAAAATCCACGACTCGGATGTTATCGCGCCAGAACTTTTTCAGGTAAGGCTTGGCCTCATCGTGCACCGCGCCTACCAGCCAAAGCTCGGCGTCACGCAAATTCAGCCGGTGCCATGCCTTCAGCACGTGCTGAATGCCTTTGCGTTTGATCAATGCGCCGGAAAAAATCGCCCGGAATTTCGCTGGACGTTTGCCCGGTTTGAAGCGCTCCACGTCCACGCCACGCGGCAAATAAAACATTTTCTCCTCCGGGAAACCTTGCACCCGAAACGTCTCCGCCGCCGTGTCAGATAAGACCACGAGGAGGTCGGCCAATTCGTACTCTTCCAAAAACCTTTTGCGCTCGAGCAGCAAGCCGCCTTTGCCCTTCCGCAGCCAGCCAAGTCCTTTATTTTTCTGCCGCACCGGCTCCGCCGCCTTTACCTTGCCGCGGTCCCGGTGCCAGGTGGGAATTTCAATGATCGATGGAATGCGAAGCTTCTTCGCCACGCGCAGCGAGAGCAAACAATCGCCCGACCAGCTGTGAAACAAATCGTAACGCCCGGTCGCGAGATGCCGCGAAGCGATCCAGTCGACGTATTTTTTTTTCGCGCCGTAGTAATATGGCCGCCCTACAAATGAGAGCAGCCGCACCGGATGCCAGCGCAGCGAATGAATCAGCGATGCCGGAATTTCTGTTTGCCGATTATCGTACGCTACGGCTTTGCTCAGAAACCCCCCGCGATAGGAC
>DATDFJ010000331.1:0-10834 GCA_036522675.1 Chthoniobacterales bacterium
CCAGGAGAGGGTGAGGCCGATGATGCCGCCGAGGAGACAGAGCGCGGTCGATTCGATGAGGAACTGAAGCAGAATGGTGCGGCGACGGGCACCGAGCGCTTTGCGCGTGCCGATCTCTTTGGTGCGCTCTTTCACGCTCACGAACGTGATGTTCATGATCCCGATCGCGCCGACGAAGAGCGACAGCCCGGTGATGAAGATGCCGGCGATGTAGATCGAGTTTTTGATCGGATCGAGCGTGCTCTTGAGCGCTTGTTGCTCGTTGATGCTGAAGTCGTCCTTCTTCTCCGGCGGCAAACCGCGCACGCGCCGGACATAGCCGCGCAACTCGTCGGTCGCTTCGGCCATTTTGGTTTTGTCTTTTACTTTGACGAGAATGTCGGCATCGCTTTTCGCGGTGAAATATTTTTGGAACGCCGGCAAAGGCATCACGACGATCGAGTCGAGGCTGAACAGGCCGAGGAAGGTGCCTTGTCGCGCAAACTCGCCGACAACCCGGAACGGCTGACCTTTGATCCAGACCTCCTTGTCGAGCGGGGTGTCGTCTGGAAACAACGCGTCGGCGACATCGTAGCCGAGCACGCATACGTTCGCGCCCGCGCGGGACTCGGTGTCGTTGAAGAAACGGCCGTTTTTGATGTCGACTGTCGATGTTAGGACGTAATCGGAGACGGTCCCGCGGATGTAAACGCCGTCGACTTCCTTGTCCTCAAACTTAACTCGCTGGATGAGGCTCGACGTGGGAACGGCGATGACAAGGTTCGTGTTCGGCGTTTTCTCGATGAATCGGTTGAGCGGCTCGGCGTAGCGGGTTTCAATTTTTTTCCGGTCGCGATAATTCCACCAGTCGTCCACTTTGCGCCACGGCCACTGCGAGACGTAGAGCACGTCGTCGCCGAACACGGCCATGCTTTTGTCGAACCCGACTTGGATGCCGCCAATCGCCGTGCCCATTAGCGTCACGGCGACGATCCCGATGATGACGCCAAGCGCAGTCAGTGTGGAGCGCGTCAGATTCGAGCGCATTTGCGCCGCCGCGATCTTCCAGCTTTCCGTGAGCTCGTAGAGGAAGCGCTTCATCGGCGCGGATTGTCGATCTAACGAGCGGCGACGGACTCGAGCTGCTGTGAGGCAACGCCTAACTCATCGCTGGCAATCAAGCCGTCGCGCAGCCGCACGGTCCGACGCGCGTGGCGCGCGATATCGGCTTCGTGCGTGACCAGAATGATGGTGTGGCCGCGCTCGTGCAGACTTTCAAAGAGCGCCATGATTTCTTCGCCGGTTTTGGAGTCGAGATTGCCGGTCGGTTCGTCGGCGAGAAGGATCGATGGATTGTTCACGAGGGCGCGCGCGATCGCGACGCGCTGACGTTGTCCGCCGGATAACTCGCTGGGTTTATGATTGAGCCGATCACCGAGTCCGACATCAACGAGCGCCTGGGTCGCGCGTTCTGCCCGCGTCTCCGGGTGGACGCCCGCGTAAATGAGGGGCAGCTCGACATTGCGCAAGCTATCGGAGCGCGGCAGCAGGTTGAATGTCTGAAAAACGAAACCGATCTCCTTGTTCCGGATCGCGGCGAGCTCGTCGTCGTTCATCTCGGCAACGTTCCGACCATTGAAGTAATAGCGACCCGATGTTGGCGTATCGAGACAACCGACCATGTTCATGAGCGTCGACTTGCCGCTGCCACTCGGCCCCATGATCGCGATGTATTCGCTGCGCCGGATCTGCAGCGACACGCCGCGCAAGGCGTGCACAATCTCATCGCCCATCACGTAGTCTTTGGTGATCTCCTGGATGTCGATGACGATCGGGTCGGGCGCAGTCACTGGAGTAATGGAGTGTTGGAGTATTGGAGGGTTGGTCGGCAGAATCTCATTACTCCATCACTCCACTACTCCATTGCTCCGCTATTTGAGCGCTTCCTTGTCGATCTTGACCGCCGCGCCATCTTTTAATTTGCGGCTGATGGCGCTGTAGCTGCCGGAGATAACTTCGTCGCCCGCTTTCATGCCGCTTTTGATCTCCGTGTAGGAATCGTCAGAGATACCCGTTGTCACTTTGATCAGCTTGGCCTTGCCGCCGTTTTTGAGGAACACGACCTTGGAGAGTTTTTCGAGCTGTTCTTTCTCAGCTTGTTTTTCGAGACGTTCATTCGTTACGTCGGCTTTGTTGTCGGCCTTATCGCGGAGCGCGATTTTGGCTTTGCGTTTCTCGATCTCCTCGGGGCTCAAATTGGTGTCGCCGGTACGAATCGTCACCGCCTGCATCGGCACGGCGACGACATCCTTCGCAGTAGCAGTCTCAATATCGGCGGTGCAACTCAGGCCTGGCCGCAGCGGAACGTCGCGATCGTCGATCCGGATTTTCACTTCGAAATTCGTGACTTCCTCCTGCGTGCCCGCGCCCGTTGTCTTGCCGGTGTTCGCGATTTGCTGGACGGTGCCGTGGAACCGGCGCTCACCGTAGGCGTCAATTTTCACGCTCGTTTTGTCGTTGAGTTTCACATTGACGACGTCGTTCTCGTTTACATCGACAACGGCCTGCATGTGGGTGAGATCGGCCACGCGCATCACCTCGGTTCCGGCGAATTGGCCGGTTGCGACGAGACGCTCACCGAGCTTGCTGTTTAGCACAGTGACCGTCCCGTCGATGGGCGATAAGATGGTGGTCTTGGAAAGCTGATCACGCGCCTGGCTGGAAGCGGCCTGCGCGCGCTCGATATCGTGCAGCGAGCTTTCATAAGTGTTCTTCGCGATATCGTAAGCGGCCTGGGCGGTGTTGTATTCCTGAATCGAGATCGTCTTCTTTGCGAACATGTCGTCGGCCCGTTTCAGATCCTGCTCTGTCTTCAACATGGATGCTTTCTGCTGAAGATTTGTCGCCTTGGCCGCGCTGATCGCTGCTTCCTGTTGCTCGAGCAACGCTTTGTAAGAATCGGGTTTGATCCGGAGCAATAGGTCGCCTTTTTTCACCGCTTGTCCGTCTTCGACCGGCAGCTCGATAATTTCACCCGCGACCTCGGGCGAAATTTTCACTTCTGTCTCCGGCTGAACTTTTCCGGTCGCCGTAACCGTCTGCACAACTGTTTTGACTACTGCTTTGTCTGTTGTGATCGGAATCGGTTTCTCGCGCTTTGAGAGGATGAACGAAACAATGATCCACAAGAGCAGCAGCCCGATCGATCCGAAGATGATCTGGCGTTTGCGTCGCTGGCGGCGCTTGCGCGCAAGCTGCGGCGCGACCGCCGGCGTGGTCAGGGTATCGTGCATAGGCGGCTCACAGGGCAGGGGAAAGCGCCTGATATTATCTCAGGTTCGACCATTGCAAAGCAAGACGCGTTCACAAGATCGACCACCCCGAATTAATCGACGCTCGCGAATCCTTTCGGAGTGGGATGCGGCGAAGGGCGGAGCGGATTCAATTACCCGTCATCCCGAGCCGAGTCGAGGGATCCCGTGGCGCTGCCGATGGGATACGCAACGGGATTCTTCGACTTCGTTCCGCTGCGCTTCACTTCGCTCAGAATGACAGTTTGGCGGCTACAGATCTGGTCAATCGCCCATTGGGCATGTTCGGCGATGAGGGGCTCGGGATCGCGCGCGACTTGCTCCAGCGCCGGCAAATCGTCGGGTGTGCCGAGATTACCGAGCGCGACGCAGACGTTGCGCAAAAAAACGCGGCGTTTGATTCGCTTGATCGGTGAGTTGCGAAACAGATTACGAAACTCGGCGTCGTTCAGTTTCAGATAATCGCGCAACGCGAACGCAGTGCTCGATCTTCGCGCTGCGAACACGGTTTCGCGTGAAACTTGCGCGAAGCGGTTCCAGGGACAGGCGTCGAGACAATCGTCGCAACCGAAGATGCGATCACCGATAAGCGGACGGAGCTGGAGTGGAATCGCGCCTTTGAGTTCGATCGTGAGATAGGAAATGCAGCGCCGCGCATCGAGCTTGTGCGGCGCGGTGATCGCGCCGGTCGGACAAGCTTCAATGCATCGGACGCATGTTCCGCAGCGATCAACCGCCGCTGTGTCCGGTGGCAGCTCAAGCGTGGTGAGCACTTCGGCAAGAAAGAACCACGTCCCAAGCTGTTCATTGATCAGCATCGTGCTTTTCCCATGCCAGCCGATTCCTGCTTCGGCGGCGAAATCGCGTTCCAACACCGGCCCGGTATCGACGTAACGTTTCTGTTCGCCGCCGAATTGTTGTAGGAAATTGTCGATCTTGCGCAGCTTCGCCGCGATCACGTCGTGGTAATCATCGCCCCACGCATATCGCGCGACTCTTCCTGCAGCGGCGGTCTCCGACCGCCGAATTTCTTGCCCCTGAAAATAATTGAGCGCGAAAACGATGATCGACTTCGCTCCCGGCAGAACCGTCTGCGGATCGCGTCGCTTTTCCGCGCCGCGCGCCATGTATTGCATTTCCCCATGCGCGCCGTCATTCAACCAATCGCCAAATTCCTGCGCGTGGGCTGGGGGAGCGCACACCGTGACGCGGCAGGCATCGAACCCCAGCGCATGCGCGAGTGCGACCAGTCGCGACTTTAAACCGGCGCTTGAAACACACGCGTCTGTAGCGGCGGTCTCTGACCGTCGCACTTTTTCGTTCTCGATGGTGTCGATCTCGATTGGAGCGTTCATTTAGAGCCGGTCACTATCGCACGAGCCGATTCCGGCGCACCCGGCGGCCGCGCGCTACCAATTTTGTGCAAAATCTCGTCGGCGATCTCGTCATGCGACAGCGACGACGTGTCGATTTTGAAATCCGCGGCCGCTGCGTAAAGCGGCTGCCGTTGCCCTAGCAGTTCCGAAAATGTCGCGCGCGGGTCGGCCGTTCTTAGCAATGGCCGTTCGCCGCGGCGTGACGCGCGCTCGAACAGCGTCGCTTCATCGGCGGTCAGCCACACGATGGTGCCGAGCCGTTTCAGAAGATCGACATTTTCTGCACACACAACAATGCCACCGCCGGTGACGATGATAGTTGGCTGTGGCAGGAATAATTTTCGCAGAACCTCGGTCTCAGCATCGCGGAATCGCCCTTCGCCATGGCGTGCGAAAATGTCCGGAATCGAAAGGCCGAATTCTGCGGCCACGAGTTCATCCGTGTCGAAGCAGCTCAGTCCGGTGCGCCGCGCGAGCAAACGGCCGACGGAGGATTTGCCAGCGCCCATCATGCCGATGAGGACAATTGGTCTAGCTGCCGCGTGCACGGCGAAGTATCGGCGGGAAAAGCTCCAAAATCCAAGCACCAAGCTCCAAGCACGCGGGAGCTTTTGGAGCTTGATCTATTGGAGCTTCTCTGGAGCTTGGATGTTGGAATTTGGAGCTTTTCAATCATGCCTGAAGCGAAGCCTCTCGTTGCAATCATAATGGGCAGCAAGTCGGATTGGGAAACGATGCGGCACGCGGTGGAAGCACTCGACGCATTGGGAGTGCCTAACGAGGCGCGCGTGCTTTCGGCTCATCGGACGCCAGAGGCAACGACGGAGTTTGCCCGTAAAGCGGCCGGGCGCGGTATCCGCGTCATCATCGCCGGCGCGGGAGGCGCCGCGCATCTCGCCGGCGTGATCGCGGCCCACACGCTGCTGCCCGTCCTGGGTGTGCCGATTCAATCGAAGCTCAACGGGCTCGATTCACTGCTCTCCACCGCGCAGATGCCCGGGGGTATTCCAGTTGGTACCTTGGCGATCGGCGACGCTGGCGCGAAAAACGCCGGTCTGCTTGCGGCGGCGATCATTGCTCTTTCCGACGAGAACTTGCGCAACAACCTGAAAGCATTTCGCGACAAACAATCGGAGAGCGTGCTCTCGGCCACTCTGCCGAAGTGAGAACGGAAACTGTAGCGGCGATCTCTGATCGCCGTCGGCGGTCGGAGACCGCCGCTACAGGGCGAGCGGTTGAATTACTAAAAAAAGGCGACATTGTCGCGCTGCCTACGGAGACGGTTTACGGCCTCGCCGCCGACGCGCTGAATCCAATTGCCATTGCAAAAATCTTTGAAGCCAAAGGGCGACCACGCTTCGATCCGTTGATCATTCATTTGCCGGACCGCGACTGGCTGGAAAAGGTCACTAGCGTTCCTGCAGAGGATCGGCAACTCATATCAAAACTCGCGGAGAAATTTTGGCCGGGGCCGTTCACGATGGTTTTGCCGAAGTGCGAAATCGTTCCGGACATTGTCACGTCCGGGCTCGATACGGTGGCGGTACGCGTGAGCGCGCACCCACTATTCGCAGAAATCGTGCAGGCGTTTGGAAGGCCGCTCGCCGCGCCAAGTGCGAACCGTTTTGGCCGCATCAGCCCGACGACAGCGCAGCACGTTCTGGATGAACTCGGCGCATGCATCCCGCTAATCGTGGATGCGGGACCGGCGACGCACGGCATTGAGTCGACGATTGTCGCGCCCCGCGATGGCAAGATCGACATCTTGCGGCGCGGACCGATTACGACTGATGAGCTGGAGAAATTTGCCGAGATTAACATTGTCGCATCGCCCGACAAAATCTCTGCACCCGGGCAGTTGCCGTCTCATTACGCGCCGAGCACTCCGCTCCAGTTGGTCGATAATGCGCAGCAATTCGCACCGGGTGCAAATCGGCGTTGCGCGTTGCTTGCTTGGAGTCCGGTAAACAGCGCCAGACGCTTCGTCGCGATTCGGAAGTTAAGCGAGCGACAGGATCTGCGCGAAGCGGCGGCGAATTTGTTTCGCTACTTGCGCGAGCTCGATGCGCTCAATGTCGATCTTATCGTTGCAGAACGAGTTCCTTCTCAGGGACTCGGGGCTGCGATTTTGGATCGGCTGGAGCGCGCTGCACGCGCTTAGGGTCGCAGGCGAGTGCAGCCTGAATAAACCCTTTGAAGAGCGGGTGCGGCTTGTTCGGTTTGCTCTGGAACTCGGGATGATATTGGCAGCCGATAAAGTAAGGGTGATCGCGTAACTCGATCAGCTCGGCGAGCGCGCCGTCGGGCGAGGTTCCAGAAATCGCGAAGCCTTTCTCGGCCATCCGGTCGCGATACTTCATATTGAACTCGTAGCGGTGTCGATGGCGCTCCATCACTTCAGGCTGGCCATAGAGTTTTTCGGCGAGCGTTTCCTTCACGATTTGCGTGGGCCACGTGCCCAGCCGCATCGACGCGCCTTTGCTGTGGATTTTCTCGCGCTGCTCTTCGAGTAACGAAATCACCGGGTCAGGCGTGTCGGCATCAAATTCGGTGCTGTTCGCTTTCTCGATTCCGCAGACTTTTCTCGCGAATTCAATCGTCGCGACCTGCATCCCAAGGCAGAGGCCGAGAAAAGGGACATTGTGCTCGCGCGCGTAACGCGCAGCGTTGATTTTGCCTTCGACCCCGCGTTCGCCGAAACCGCCCGGAATCAAAATGCCGCAGACATCTTTGAGCTGAGCTTCAACCCGATCCTGGATCGATTCGGCGTCGACGAGTTTCAAATCGATCCCGCAATCCTGACTGGCCGCGGCGTGCGTCAGCGATTCGTAAATGCTCTTGTAGGCGTCCTGCAAATCAATGTATTTGCCGACGATTGCGATCCTGACTCGTCGCTGCGGGCTGATCACGCACTCGACAAATTTCCTCCAACTCTCCAGTTGGGGCTCGGGCGTTTTCAACTGCAGCAGATCACAGACGAGCTGGTCGAGGCCTTCGGCGTGGAGCATGAGTGGCACTTCATAGATCGTGTGCTCGACATCAAGCTCCTCGATGACGGCTTTCTCCGAGACGCTGCAGAACATCGACAATTTTTGCCGGACCTCGCGCTCGAGTGGTTTTTCGGTGCGGCAAATCAAGACCTGCGGCTGGAGACCGATCTCGCGCAATTTGGCGACGCTTTGCTGCGTCGGTTTCGTTTTCAATTCGGCCGCCGCTTTGATGTAGGGCAACAGCGTCACGTGCATGTTGATGACATTTTGCGCACCGACTTCCAAAATGAACTGCCGGATCGCTTCCAGAAACGGCAGCCCTTCGATGTCGCCGGTCGTGCCGCCGATCTCGGTGATGACCACGTCGTACTTCGACCCGTCCGAAATCTCGCGGATGCGGTCCTTGATCACGTCGGTGACGTGCGGAATGACCTGCACGGTTTTGCCGAGGTAATCGCCGCGCCGCTCTTTTAAGATGACGGTCTCGTAGAGCTGACCGCTGGTGAGATTGTTGTGGCGCGTGAGGACGCAATTGGTGAACCGCTCGTAGTGGCCCAGGTCAAGATCGGTCTCGGCGCCGTCGTTCAACACATAAACTTCGCCGTGCTGGAAGGGGTTCATTGTCCCAGGATCGACATTCAAATAAGGATCGAACTTTTGCAGGACAACGCGGAGACCGCGCGCTTCGAGGAGCGTGCCGAGCGAAGCAGCTGTCAATCCCTTGCCTAACGAACTAACCACGCCGCCGGTGACGAAAATGTATTTCATCGGGAGCCAGCTCGTTTGGCGCGACGCAATTGACGGTCGAGCGTTTTAGCGTCAGCAGGCGTATCTACGCCCGGCGATCCGTGTTTTGTGAGAAGCACATGAACATTTACTCCATTTTCAAGAGCGCGCAATTGTTCGAGGGACTCGGCGAGTTCTCGCGGCGATTGTTGCAACTTCACAAACTTCAACAGGGTCGCGCGGCGAAATCCATAAATGCCTTGATGGCGCAGAATTTTTAAAGCGCGGTCCTTTTTCGCTGCTGGGGGTGCCCGAAAGAAATCACGAGCGCCTCCGTTGCGATCGACGGCTACCTTGACCTGATGCGGAGAGGAAGCTTCCGCGGCATCACCAAAAGGATGTGCCGCGGTAACGATGTCGATCTTGCGATCGGAGCCGAGTTTTTTCACAACCCGGTCGATGAGCTTCGGATCGATCAGCGGCTCGTCGCCCTGAACGTTAACGATGATGTCGAATCGGGCGGCGCTCCGGGCGACTTCAGCAATGCGATCGGTGCCGGTGCGATGGCGTGCCGAGGTGAGGGCGACTTCCGCGCCCCAGCCGAAGGCTGCTCTTACGATCCGCATGTCATCGGTCGCAATGATGACGGAATCTAAAGTTTTCGCGCGTTTGCAGCGTTGCCAAACATGCTGGAGAAGTGGCTTACCAGCAATAAGATGCAAAGGTTTACCCGGGAAACGCGTTGAACGCCAGCGGGCCGGGATAATCGCGGCGGCCTTGCTCATTGGGCGCAGCTCAAGATGATTTCCGCCGCTGCTGGCAGATCTTCGGCCACCCAATCGGCACAACTGCCGGCCGTTGCTCGGTCAAAGCCGGTGCGCACGCGAATGGCGCGGATGCCGGCATTGTGCGCACATACGGCATCGACTTCTTTGTCGCCGATGAGGAACGAACGCGAAAGATCGACATCGTGCTCGCGCGCGGCCTGAAGCACCATTCCGGGCGCCGGTTTGCGGCACTTTGAAGGCTTGCCCGGCACATCCGGACAGAAATAGGTCGCATCGATCAAACCGTCGCCGAGCTGACGCAACATTTCCGCCTCGACGGCGCGATATTGCCCGACAGTGAAAAAGCCGCGGCCGATGCCGCTTTGGTTTGTGATGACGATGATCTTGTAACCGGCGCGCTTTAACTGGCGCAGTACGTCCGGGACGCCGGGGAACACGCGGACTTGTTTTGGGTCGGAGCAGTAATCGGCGTCTTGCATAATGGTTCCGTCGCGATCGACAAATATCGCGGCCGCTTTGGCATTACCGCGAATCATGCCTCGAAGCTGGCGATCAATTCATCGTGCGTCACAGTGGCGGTGCCGAGTTTGCCCACAACCACGGCGCTGCCGTGGTTCGCGATTTCGGCGGCTTCGACTGGAGTGGCGCCGCAGACGAGCCCAAGTGTGAAAAGCGCAATCGCGGTATCACCTGCGCCGGACACATCAAACACCTGGCGTGCTTTAGTCGGAATGTGATGCGGCGATGCGCCTCTTTCGAACAGCATCATGCCGTGTTCGCCGAGCGTAATCAGGACGCTTTCCGTTCCCCATTTCGTCAGCAGCAAGTCACCGGCGCGGACAAGATCGACATCCTCCTGCGGCGATTCGTCGACGTCGTGCCATGGAATGCCGGCGGCGAGAAAGGCTTCCGCCCGATTCGGTTTCACTGCGGTGACGCCGGTCCATTCAATTAGATTGCGCGGATTCGGATCGGCCGTGACGATTTTGTTCGTCTTGCGCGCGGACGCGACAATCGCTGCCACGAGATGGGCGGCCAAAAAGCCTTTCCCGTAATCTTCAAAAATGATCGCGTCGAAATCGGGCAACGCTTTTTCCACGGCGGAGGCGACGGCGGCAATTTGTTCCGGAGTTGGGCCGATAATTTGCTCCCGGTCCACACGCACGACTTGCTGATGCCGCGCGATGATCCGCGTTTTCACGATCGTACGAAAATGTTCGTCTTCGACCGGAGCGACGATGTCGATCTTTTCAGCGGCGAGCAATTGGCGAAGCTGTTCCCCGCTGCGATCGCGCCCGAGCATCCCGACGACGGCGATGCGGCCGACAAACTCGCGCAGATTGCGGGCGACATTCGCGGCCCCGCCGGGGTAAAAAGATTCTCCGGTGACTTGAACGACTGGCACCGGGGCCTCTGGCGAGATGCGCCCGACTTTGCCCCAGATAAACTCGTCCAGCATCAGGTCACCGATAACGAGGAACCGTTTGCTCGACGCGGCCCCGAGAATTTCGCGTAATCTTTTTAAGTCCATGGCGCGGCCGAAACACGAAGTTGAGCGGGCATGCTACTTGGGCGTGACAAACAAATTGTTAGGCACAACGATTTGTGCGGCGGAAGGTTCTGCTTAAAATGTGCTTCATTAATCCTGAATACGAGTGCGAAAT
>DATDFJ010000332.1:0-3277 GCA_036522675.1 Chthoniobacterales bacterium
AATCTGGCGCCGATTTTCTGGAGGGCTTTTTGCGAGCGAAGGTTGTTCTCGCCGACAACGAACACGACGCGATCGACGAAGCCGAAGGCGTGATCGAGCATCAGCGTTTTCAGCTCGCGATTGTAGCGGCCGCCCCAGAACGCGCGTTCCAGAAACGTCCAGCCGATCTCAACTTCGCTGCGACGAGAAGGAGAGCCCTCACCTGGCGCTGTCGCGTCCTCCTCTCCCTGAGGGAGAGGATTGAGGTGAGGGCTGGAAGAGAAGCATTTGCCCGGCACATACAAGTGGCAGTAGCGCGAGCTGCCGATGATGCGGCCGGACTTGCGCTCGATGATTGCGAACGCGCCGCCCGACTCGATCGCGCCGTCGAAATATTTCTGAAACACCTCGCGCGTGTAGCGGTCGTTTTCCGGATGTTGTTCCCAGATGAGCGGATCGCTCGCCGCGGCAAAGAGCGCATCGAAATCAGCGCCGCGCAACGGACGCAGCTCGAGCAGTTCGCCGGTTAGCGTGGGTTGCAGATGGAATGCGCCTTCTGTCATGTCGAGCGAAGGTGGATCGCGTTGTCCTCAACGCGAAGCTAATTCATGGCGGCGAAGCCGCGAAGATTTAACATCCTCTTCGGAGAAGTCGATCCACCTACTTCAGCTCGGCGAGTAGTTTCTTCCAGCGCGCCCAGGCTTCGTCGCGCGCGTTCGCGTCCCCTTCACGCTTCTCCGGATTGTTCGGCTCGCCGGAGCGCATGAAACCGTGACCGGCGCCTTTGTAGATCACCGGGTCATATTTTTTGCCGGCGGCTTTCATCAACTCCTCGGCTTTCGGAATAGTCGCGTTCACGCGTTCGTCGTTCTCAGCGTAAAACCCATAGACTGGACACGCGATCTTCGCGGTGTCCTCGGCGTTATCGACCGCGACGCCGTAAAATGAATACGCAGCTTTCAATTTCGGATTCGCCGTCGCGTACTGGAACGTGACTCCGCCGCCCCAGCAGAATCCGCACACCGCGAGCACACCATTGCACGAAGGAATTTTCGTGAGCGCGTACTCGGCGGTCGCATCGAGATCGGCTTTGACTTGCTCCTTCGGCAACGCCGAGGTCGCTTTGCGCGCGCCGTCGAGATCTTCAAACTTTTGCCCACCGTGTAAATCGGGCGCGATCGCAATGACACCATTCTCGGCGAGCTCGTCACACAAACTGCGGACCCAATCCGTCAGGCCAAAAATTTCGCTCACAACGAGTACGGCCGGCGCTTTGTCTTTGCGTTCAGGATAAACAACGAAAGCTTTGATCGTGCGACTTTCAGCCGACTTGATATCGACCCATTCGCCGTGACGCGGCGATTTGTTTAGCCGGTCCCGGCCGAAGTCTTTGATCATCTCGGCGGCGCGCAATTGCGCAGCGACAAGGACCAGAAGCAAAACGAAGACCCGAATCATAGCCTCACATGTCGATCTTAGCTGACGGCGCGCCTGCCCTACCCCGCAGGAGCGCGTCGACGCTCCAGCGCCCGGAGCCGTAAAAGACCATGAAGAAAAAGACCCAGCAATAAAACACCGCCAGCTCGCCGTGATTGGAATACTGCGGTCCGGCGCTGGCGATGGGGAAAAATTTAGCTGTTGGCGTCGCAGCCCCTGCGACATGGATCATGAAATAGGCGACGGCGAATGTGCCGCTGCAAATAAATGCAGCCAAACGAGTCAGCAGCCCAAAAGCAATCATGAAGCCGCCGATGAGCATGATCCACCCGCCGATTTGCGTCATCATTTTGTCGGAGCCCGGCATTCCGCCGAACATGCCGAGAACCAACTGCCCGCCGTGACAGGCAAGCATGAGACCGACGATCAGTCGCATCAGACAATAAACCGGGTCCGCGAATCGATTCAGAGAGTTCATGGCCGGTCAGGCTGAATGATGTCGATCTGGCGTGTCAAGCTTGTAGCCGCTTCGCTAACGATCCGAGCCAAAGCACCCTCACCTCAATCCTCTCCCTGAGGGAGAGGAGGACGCGTCAGCGCCAGGTGAGGGTGAATGAGAGTCAGGCCGCCTTCTTTTCGCGCTCGCGACCGCGCGTTTTTGCGGCCGCTTTTTTCTTTCCGCCTTTGGCTTCGGCGAGGCTTTGCTGCAATACCTCAACGAGATCGATCACCTTGGTCGGTTTCGGCGCTTTTTTCGGTTTGGTTTCGATTTCTTTTCCGCCGGCCTCGACTTTCTCCTCGATCACTTCCATGAGCGCCTCGCGGTAATCGTCGCGATATTTTTCCGGGTTCCATTTCGAGCTCATGCTATCGATTAGTGCCTTGGCCATCGTCATCTCGCGTTTGCCGACGTCGACTTTGCTCGGCACATGCAGCTTCTCTGCATCGGCGAGCTCGTCGGCGAAATGCATCAGTTCCAAGACAAGCGCCCCGTCTTCCGGTTTTACCCCGGCGAGATATTGGCGGGTTTTGATCACGACTTTGGCGATGCCGACCTTGTTGTTCTCTTTCAAGGAATCGCGCAGGAGGGCGTAGGCTTTGTCGCCGCCTTTTTGCGGCTCGAGGTAGTACGGCTTGTAAAAAAACATCGGATCGATCTCATCCAAGTCGACGAAATCCTTGATATCGACCGTTTGGGTCGCCTCCAGATCGACACGCTGAAAGTCCTCCTCCTTCAGCACGACGTATTTGCCTTTCTCGTACTCGTAGCCTTTGACGATCTGGTCCCACGGAACCTCCCGGCCGTCCTTTTCCGCCACGCGCTTGTAGTTCACCGGGCTAAGGTCGGTTTTGCGCAATAACCGAAACTTGAGCTCCTCCTTCCGCGTCGCCGGATAAAGCGCGATGGGGATATTAACCAAACCGAAACTGATACTGCCTTTCCAAATTGCTCGCATAGCAAAGTTGTTTCGCAGCAGAGCTTGAAAACGCGCGTCTGAAGGGCGCCGCGCTCTCGGCGCCTGCAAAAGGCGGACACGACAGCGCGCGTCCCTCCACCATCGCAGACCAGCTCCCCGAATGAGAGGTTTACAATTTGGCAGCCGCTGAGTACAACGGCTGCCTCTCAACCAGCAAAGGAGCAACCATGTTTCATCTCATCTGGTATTTGTTAATCGGGCTGATCGCGGGCGTGATCGCAAAGTCGGTCATGCACGTCCAGCTCACGATGCTTTGGACCACAATCGTCGGAATAATCGGCTCGATCCTCGGTGGTGCCGTCACCCACATGTTCGCGCCACCACGCGACGCGCGGTTTCATCCTGCCGGTCTCATTTTTTCCACGCTCGGCGCGATTGTCGTC
>DATDFJ010000333.1:0-4969 GCA_036522675.1 Chthoniobacterales bacterium
TCCATCCGGCGCGACGGTAGCAAGCTGCCAGACGTTCTGACGCACAAGCAGGGCGAGCCGTTTTCCATCCGGCGACCAGACCGGGTAATAGGCGTTGTCGCTCGGCAGATCGTTGAGCACGGTTGTTTTGCCATCGATGAGCTGAACAATCGCAATACGGCGATTGGAACTTGTCTCCGACGGTTCGATGGCAACAAAGGCCACCGCAGCGCCGTCGGGTGAGATTGCGGGAAAAATACCGTTGGCGACTTTTCGCTCGTTCGTCCCGTCGAGGTTCGCGACCCAAACGCCGTTATCGCGCTCGAAAGCAATCTGCCGTTGCGGGGCGGTGGCGAAGCCGGCGCTGGCAAAACACAACAACCAGAGCAAGCGGCTCACTCTCATTGTCCGCATTGTGCGTTGCTCTTCACGGTAACGCCAGCGTGGCCAGGAAAGTGATAAACAGCGCGACCGAGAGCACGATGAGATAGGCGACGCCGCCGAGGCAAAACTTGATCACACTAATGAACCAGCCCTGCCGGTAGACCCGCCGAATCGACAGAAAAATTTGGATGGCAAACCAGATCCAGAGCAGCGCGATCGCCCAGTTTGCGATCGGGCCGGGCACAACCCGATTCAGCCCGAGCGTCGCGAGCACGATCAGCATTATTCCAATATAGGCAAACGCGTGAATGTGCAGCGCATACATCAAGTGATCGATGTAGAAAATCCGGCGGCGCAGATAGAGAATTTTCAGGACCAGGGCAAAGAGCGGAACACAGCAGAGCATCATGTAAGGCAGGTTCGTGAACAGCGTGGTGATAAAGAGCCCGAATTTCGTGCCCTGCTCGCCAAACTTTTCTTTCGCGCGTTTCTCGAACCATTTCCCGAGTTCATTCGGCCGATCGTTCTTGTCGGATTTGAACACGACCGGCTTTTCCGCGGCCTTTTGCAGCAATGGCTCGAGTTTTGCCCGCGCTTCCGGCGGCAAATCCTTCATCGCATCTTCCACTTTTCCGCGCGCGACCCGGGTGACATCGCCATGATCGAGCTGTTCCTGAATGGCGTCGCGCGCTTCTTCGGGCAGGTTTGCATTCTTTAGTCGCTCTTCGAGGGCGGCCCGTTTTTCCGGCGGCATCGTTTTGCCGAGGGCCTCCTCGATTTTGGCGCGCACTTCGGGCGCGACGTTCTCCCGCTCCAACTCCGAGAAAATCTCGGCGCGATTTTCCGGCGACAGATTGATCGGCTCAATCCGAAGCGATTTGACGCTGTAATTCACGGCGAAGAAGAACACGATGCTGGCGAGCAGGTAGAGCCGCAGCGGATTGACGTGGCGCACGCGTTTGCCGCCAACGTATTCATTGGTGAGCTGCCACGGTTTGAGGATAAGCAACGCGAGCGTGGCGAAAAATTTCGAGTCCCAGTTCAGGAACGAATCGAGAACATCGACAATGACGTGCCGGAAGGAGCGCCGATAATCGACCGCTGCCTGCCCGCATTGCGCGCAGTACTGTCCGTTCAATTCCGCGCCGCAGTTTTCACAATGGGTGAGTGGCCGTTGTTCCTTCCACCGGTGGCGGAACCGGTGCGTAGGCGGCTGCTCCAAGGCAGAGATGACCGTGTCCCCGAGGATCAACTTCTCCGGTTCGTCGGCCATGACGGCCGAACTTACGAAATGGCGCGCAACGCGTCTATCGCAGAACGAACAGGCCGGCTGTCCCGATGGCACCGATTGCAATCATCATCACGTCGTCGCTGATGAAGTAGGGGTAAACCATCAAAGCGAGGCCGAGAAGCATCGGCTTCCAAAGATTCATTCGTTTTCCGTAGATGAAGGCGATGAAGCCGATCGAACCGAAAACAAGGCCGCCGATCAGGTTTGCCGCGCTGAAACTGAACATGTCGATCTTGTGCAGCTAGAGCTGCGCCAACATTGTAACCATGCGCCTACGGCGCGCGTCCGCTCAAACAAGGCATACACCGCGACGACCGCAAAGTTCTGGTTGACCGCCAGTCCCGTGCGGTGACACGATTCCGGAAAAATCACTAATGGCGTCTCACCTTTTCCGGAAGAAAAGCCCAGACAATTTGATCGCGGAAGCGGCCCTGCCCGAACGGCAAATGAAACGCGTCCTGGGCCCGTTCGCGCTCACTTGCATCGGCATTGGCGCGATCATCGGCACCGGAATTTTCGCACTGGCCGGAACGGCGGCGGCTGGTGAGCAACTGGCCGCTTCGATCTGGAAGACGCCGATCCTCAATTTCATCCAATCATGGGTGAGCCACGCCCCCCTCGTCTTTGGCCGGCCCGGAGCCGGTCCGGCGGTGATGGTTTCATTTGTCGTCGCCGGCGTCGCCTGCGGTTTCGCGGCTCTTTGTTATGCCGAGTTGGCATCGATGATTCCGGTTTCGGGTTCGGCTTACACTTATTCTTACGCAACGCTCGGTGAACTCATTGCCTGGATCATTGGTTGGGACCTCATTCTCGAATACGCCGTCGGCAACATGGCGGTCGCGGTCGGTTGGTCGGGTTATTTCGTCCGGCTTTTCGGCAGTTTGTTTGGTCTAAAATTTCCAGTCTGGCTGGTAAACGATTACGACACGGCCAAGGGCATCGTCGCTCAAGGCGGCGAAGCGCTGGCGAATTATTCCTCGGCCGCGATTCCGACGATCGCCGGCTATCCAATCGCGTTTAATTTGCCCGCGCTGCTCATCGTCGCGGCGGTCACGGTTCTTTTGATTTATGGAATTCGCGAAAGCGCGCGCACCAACAACGCGATTGTGGTTACCAAACTTGCCGTGGTCGTATTCGTGATCGCGTTTGGCGCGTTCATGATTCATCCGACCAACTGGCATCCCTTTGTTCCAACCGGAATCGGCGGAGTCATGAGCGGCGCGGCCATCGTCTTCTTCGCGTTCATCGGATTCGACGCGGTTTCGACAACCGCGGAAGAAACTCGAAATCCGCAGCGTGATATGCCGATTGGCATCATCGCCAGTCTGATCATTTGCACGGTTCTTTACGTTTTGATGGCGGCGGTGATCACCGGCGCGCGAAAGTACACAACGTATTTCGGCGACCCGGCGGCGGTCGCGACGGCGTTTGCCGGGTATCCCTGGGCGCAAGCGTTGATCAGCGCGGGCGCGCTTGCCGGGATCACTTCAGTGTTGCTGGTGTTTCAGCTCGGCCAGCCCCGCATTTTCATGGCGATGGCGCGCGACGGTTTGCTGCCACAGTATTTCGCGAAAATTCATCCGCGTTTCCGCACCCCGCACATCACCACCATCTGGACGGGAATCTTTGTTGGCGGCGTCGCCGCGGTCGTCGACATCGGATCGCTCGCCGACCTGACCAACATCGGGACGCTCTTCGCCTTCATCCTTGTTTGCATCGGCGTTGTTATCCTCCGGCGCACTGACCCCAACCGGCCGCGACCGTTTCGCGTTCCGATGAGCCCGGTTTTTCCGATTCTCGGCGTCATCTTCTGCTTCGTGTTGATGATGAGTCTGCCGCTCGAAACGTGGATTCGCTTCTTCGTCTGGCTCGGAATCGGTCTGACGATTTATTTTCTCTACAGCGTGCGCCACAGCAAACTGCGTCGCGGATTGGACACCGGCATTACCGAAGACATTCCTCCGCCGATGGTCCGTCCATAAGGCGCGCGCTCACCAGCACGGGCGATGTTTGAGCAATGATTTTCGCCTGGCTGAACAAGCGCGAGTGGAAGCATCCCGGGCCGATCGTAAACATGGCCGTGCAGAACGCGCACGCGCTCGCCAGTCTCGGTTACGAGACGCATTTGTTTCTCAGCGCCGCCGATGCTGACTCAAATGCAGAGGAAGACTTGCGCGCCTTTTACGGCCTCGATCCAGTGGACACCTTGCATGTTCATCGATTCGAACGATGGAAAATCGGCCGATCGAAGTTGGCGGCGGCAGTTTTCCTGCGCGCTTATCGCGCGATTCAGGAGCTGGCGCGGCGCGGCGAAGTCGCAGTCGTTACGCGCGATGCGACGTTTCTGCCGCTGCTCGCGCGGTTGCGCCGGCGATTGTCGATCAAAGGCTTTTATGAAGCGCACGATTTTTATGCGGCGCATTTCTGGCGGACCGAGCGCATCAAGATCAGCTATCGCCGGCAGAGCTGGCTCGAGCGCAAGTTCCTCCCAAAGATCGATGGCCTGATTTGTTTGACGCGTGCGCAGCAAGAGCTTTATCGCAAAGTGCTGCCGCGCGTACGCTCGTGCGCGCTTCCGCTCGGCACCACATCCTTTCCCGAAACGGATCCAGAAGAACGCCGCCAAAAGCGAACCTTGGTTTATACTGGCCGACTCACTTCGGAGAAAGGCAGAAAAATTGTTTTTCAAGCCGTGCCAAAACTCGCTCGGCACAATATTCGGGTCTCATTCTTTGGCGGCTGGCCAGAGCAGATCGCGACAGCCCGCGCACGACTGCAAAAGCGCGGTCTGGAAAAATGGGTGAGTTTTGTCGAGTTCCAACCGCCCGCGGAATTGCACCGCACGTTGCAGACGACCGGCAGCATCGGTATCGCGATGCTGGAGGACACTTTCTACAATCGCTATCTCACATGTCCGGTGAAAGCGCTCGATTATCTCTCACACGGTTTGCCGATCATCGGCAGCGATTTGGAATCGCTGCGCGAAGTTGCGGGAGAAGCCGGCACTTATCTGCCGCCTGACGACAGCGCAGGACTGGTGCAAACAGCAGTCTCGCTGCTCGACCATCCAGAAAACTATCGACGCGCAACCGAGCTCTCGCGCGCACGCGCGCGTGAATTCTCCTGGCAAAATCGCGCGAAGCACATTGTCGCATTCGCCGAGGGCCCCACGGCAGCCGACCCTCACCAGGCGACTTCGTCGTCCGCCTCTCCCTGAGGGAGAGGATTGAGGTGAGGGCTCCTACTCGATGTGGATCGAGTCGCGGCCGCAGCGTGCCTCTGATTCGGTAGTCGGCGTTTCGTCTACGCCGCCTT
>DATDFJ010000334.1:0-7116 GCA_036522675.1 Chthoniobacterales bacterium
CTACGGCCACCCCAGAAGACGTTCGTGTAGGAAACGGGAATGCCGCACGCGTCCAGATGTCGATCGATTGCGGCTTTGTGCTCGAGAAGGAGCTGCTTGTCGGTGCCGTGCGCGACGGCCATGATGTTGACGTTCTTGAATTCCGGACCCGCTTCGCGCCAATAGCAATGCGTCAGGATGTGATGGCGCCCGACTTCGCCGCCCGTGTCGGTTTCGCGCCCCGGCGGCACCGCCCAGTGAAAGAGCGCGTTGAACCGCGTCACGCGTACCCCCCCTTGCGACGGTTTGACGTGCTCGAGAAAAGTTGAGAACCGGCCGATGATTTTGCGCGTGTTCAATTCCTCGGCCACGCGATAAAATTCTTCCACCGTGACGCCGGCTTCCTGCGCGCGTGCCGCCCACGGCGTCGGGCGAATTTCTTCCGGCGCGAACTCCCGTTTCAGCGCGAGCAAAACGTTCCATTCCTGTTCGCTAAGATCGACAATATGCACCGGCATCATTTTCGCCGGGTCATCGGCTTTGCTCCCCGGGGGAATCGTTTTGCGACGGACGTGGCCGACCCCGAGAGTGAAAATACCTTTCGCGGGCATCAGCCGAAAATGCTGGGCGCCTGTTTTTTTCGCGAGCAATTCGCAGTGTTGCTGCAACGAAAATCCCTGCGGCACTTTCACGGTTGTCCAAAGTTTGTAGTCGGAGCCGGCCGTGACTGTGTCGGTCGAGCGGATGACGACGTGGCCGGAAAACGGATCGCGCTGGAACATCCAATCAAACGCGCGCTCGATGTTTTCCTCGGGCACTTTCCACGCGACGAGCGCGCCTTCGGCCAGGTTCGTCGCGAGCAACGTTTGGCGCACCCGGCGGATCGTGCCGGCGCGCAGCATCGCCGCGATGCGCGTCGTGACAAGATCGACATCGACGCCCGAGCGGCGCGCGATTTCCGCAAACGGTTCGCGGACAAAGCCGGCAATTTGATCCTCGGAAATCGCCAGAATTTTCGCGTTGACCGGATCGTTATGCTCGGTGGGGACCATCCCCGTAATTACCGCGCGGCATGGTTTCGATCAAACACGCGCGCGATCAGCTCGCGCAGGAGAGCACGGCGGCGAAATGACAGCTGGTGCCGGTGAGCACGAATAGATGCCAGACAAAATGCGCGTAGCGGATTCGTTCGTTCACGAAGAACAACACCCCGAGCGTGTAAGCGATGCCGCCGGCAAACAACCACACCATTGTCCCGGGAGATACTGCGCTGGCGAACGGTCGCAGCACGAGCACAGCCAGCCAACCCATTGCGAGGTAAAGGCCGAGCGCGAATCCACGATGGCGCGACGTTCCGCGGACAATTTTCATGGCGACACCGATCAGCGCCAGCGCCCAGATCGCGACGAGCAACGTCGGCCCGATCGTGGCGCGAAGCGGCCCGAGCGCGAACGGAGTGTAGGTCCCGGCAATCAGGAAATAAATCGCCGAATGATCGAACAACCTGAGAAATTCCTTCGCGCGCGTCTGCGGCCATGCGTGATAGAGGGTCGACCCCAAATACAAAATCGACATCGTGACGCTGAATACGATCGTGCCAACGAAAAATCCCCTGCTGCCATTTTGAAACGCGGTCATGAGCAACATCGGCGCGCCGATCAACGCGCCAATAAAGCCGAGGCCATGACTGACACTATTGGCGATCTCTTCGCCGGCCGATTGCGTCCATGTCGGCAATGCACGCGCTTCATCGTTAACGATCATTTTCGGACTGAGGGTTACACGGAGTGACGCTTTGGAAAGAAAATAATCCGATTGATGCAAATGAGATCGATCGCAAGCTGAGTTGATGGCGACGGAAACGGCACCGCTGAAAGCGATCTTCTTCGACGCGGTCGGGACGCTGTTCTATTTAACCCGCAGCGTTGGCCACCATTATGCCCTCGTTGGCGAGCAAGTCGGTCTGAAACTCGACGCCGACAAACTCGATCGCGCGTTTGCCTCGGCTTGGAACCGAATGCCGCCGCGACCGGCGGTCGACGGGCCGCGCCCCGACGATGACAAGGGCTGGTGGCGAGAACTTGTCGATCTGGTGCTCAACGACGCTGCGCCGTCACTGAATGAACTCGATCGGGATAACTTCTTCGAAGTCGCTTACGAGCATTTTGCCGAATCCGGTGTTTGGCAGCTTTATCCCGAGATTCCGGATGTTCTGGAAAAATTGACGCCGCGGTTCCGGCTCGCCGTCATTTCAAATTTTGACGGCCGGCTGCGCTTTATTCTTGAAAACCTCGGTATCTCGAACTTCTTCCAGCACGTTTTCATTTCCAGCGAGCTTGGCGCGGATAAACCTGATCCGGAGATTTATCGCCGCGCACTGGCCTTGGCTCAGATGCAACCGAACGAAGTCCTTCACGTCGGCGATGATCCGGAACGCGACTGGAAGGGCGCAAGCACGTCGGGATTGTCGATCTTTGAATTGGATCGAAGCAAAAATTCTCTGCATGATTTGTTGAGAATTCTGTGATGGTGGGACGGCCTCTGTGGCGTCCGAAATAGTGGCGACGTGACACAGCGCGTCCCTCCCTGGTTGCGGCGGCCAGAGCTCTAGAGTAAGAAAACGCTTTCCGCTCGGGTCGGTAGCTCAATCGGTAGAGCAGCGCCCTTTTAAGGCGTTGGTTCCGGGTTCGAGTCCCGGCCGACCCATATTAATGCTTCTCCGGCGGAGCTGAGTTCGCGAACATCGGACCGCATGTCGCGCGAGCTGAAGCTGTTCCTGCTTCCGATACTGCTCTTGTTCGCGGTCACGCTGCCGCATCTCGAGCAGGGCGAATTCCGGCGCGACACGGTCGTCTACGCCGCAGTCGGGCGCTACATGTGGGACGGCGGATCGTTGCTTGTACCGCACATCGGACCAGAGAAACCGTACCTGCATAAGCCGCCGCTGCCGCTCTGGATTCATGGAGTGTTCCTCAAACTTTTCGGCGCAAATCTGATCGCGACGCGGTTGCCGAGCATTCTCGCTGCGGCTGGCGTGATCGTGTTCAGCATGCTTGGGTTGCGCAATCTCGGCACGCGACGCGAAGCGGTCATGAGCGGCATCGTGCTCGCGCTGACCTATGAATTTTTTCGGCGTACCCGCGAGATTTCTCTCGATCTGTGGCAACTGGTTTTCGTCATGGCGTCGGTCTGGCTGATCACGCGTGCGATTCGAAACAACCGCATCGCTCCGGTTGTTCTCTGCGGCATACCGATCGGTTTGGCGTTGATATGCAAACCGCTTGTTGCACTGGTTGCGTTGCCGATCTTTGCAATCTGGCTCGGCATCGTCCGCCGCGCTGCTCTCATTGTCTGGCTGGCAATCGGCGCGTTGCCCGTCGCGCTCGCGATCGCGGCGCCGTGGCATCTTTATATGTACGCGCTCTTCGGCGGCACGTTTATCCACCAATATTTCGGCCGGCAAATTGAAAAGGTCGCGACCAGGCCGGCCCACACCTCGATCTTTTATTATCTGCAAGAGAACGCGGCGACCTACTGGCCATGGATGCTCGCGCTGGTCTACGCCTGCTATCTGCGCGTCAGGAGATCCACGCACCGACCGTCGCGACGCGATTTTTTTCTGCCCGGCGCAATTTGGGTTGGGCTCTGGCTGATTCTGCTGAGCAGTTTGTCGGAGAAAAAACCGAACTACGCCTTGCCGCTGTATCCGATGCTCGCCTGGATTTGTGCGTGGGGCATTTGCCGGATTGGCTCGCCAAAACTGGCAAAGTGGTATGAACGCGGTCTGCCCAGTATCGCGCCTGCGGCAGTCGCCGTTTTCATCGTTGCTACGTTTGCCCCGATCCGGTTTCAGGAACCGCCCGAAAAAAACTGGGTGGCGCTCGTCGACTGGCTCAAAGCGCGCAAGATCGACAGCGCGCACGTCGCGCACGCGAATCTCGAATTAAACGATCTCTGCTACGTTTATCTCAAGACCGGAAGTTGGATGAAAAGTTTCCCCTCGGCAGAATCTGATCCGGCATGGTCGCGCTTGGTCGTGACGAAAGTTGGAAGAGCCTCAAATCCACTGCTCGACGAAGGTCCGATCGTCTTTTCGTCCGGGCCAGTGCGCGTCGTTTCCACGGCACGCTGAAGAGAATGAGAACTCTTTGGATTTGCCTCATCGCCTGCGCGGGATTGTTTGGATGCGAAAACGCGATCGGTTCGGCTATCTCAAGGCTAACGGCTTCACGGCAGTGACGCTTCCATACATCGACAGCGACTTGCAATTTGTCGTGCTCCTGCCCGATGACATAAATGGACTGCACCAACTCGAATCGAAGCTCAACGCCGAATTGTTGGCGCAGTGCGCCAGGCTCGATCGGCGGGATGTCGATCTTTCATTGCCGAAATTCAGGTTCGAGCCGCCGACGATTGCGCTCGGTGACGTGCTCCAGAACCTCGGGATGAAAAGCGCATTCGATCAACCGCGTGGGAGCGCAAATTTCGACCGGATCGCACCGCGCAAACCGAACGATTATCTCTATCTCTCGAATGTTTTTCACAAAACCTTCATCGCCGTGGATGAGAAAGGGACCAAAGCCGCCGCTGCCACCGCGGCGGTCGTCATGAGGGCGACGCGATAAGAGAAGAAACGTCGCCGATCGAAGTGAAAGTCGATCGCCCGTTCGTTTACGCTATTCAGCACGTGCCGAGCGGGGCGTGTCTGTTTCTCGGGCGCGTGACTGATCCGCGCTAATTTAATAATGCGACGGTCATAGACCGCCGCTACAACGGAGCCGCGTAACTCAATTCGCCGTTCACAATTTGTGCGGCCGAGGTGAACGGATGCGGCTCGCTTTTCTTTTCGTCGAAAATATGAATCACCTCGAAGCCGCGCGTTTTGAGAAAATCGGAAATCAGCGAGCGATGACAGCGCCACCAGACCGCTTCCGCGCACATGATTGCCGTCGGCGTTACCGCAAGATCGACAAGTCGCTCCACGCCGCGCCGAAACTCCTCTGTCTCCATGTAATCGGCATAGCCGCGGAATGAAGCATTTCGCCAGGCGGTGTTCTTTGAATCAGGCTTCGTTTTGCGTCGCCCGCCCAGCTCGGGAAAATGTTCGTAGCGAATGCCGCGTTCGGACAAGGACTGCGCCAGCGCTTCCTTGTTAAACTGCGGATAGCGCCTTGACCCGGGCAGCGAGCGCACGTCGGCCAGCGCCTTGATTCCATGGGCCTCGAGCGCGGCGACGAAATCCTCGAGCGCGCGGGTGGAATGCCCAATCGTCCAGATTTTGTTCACCGCGAGAGCCAACGAGAATCGAAAATATACGCAATCACTTGAAATGATACCAGGACCATTGGCATTCTCGTGGTGACCGACAGAATTGAGTTCATGCCCACCCACGAATGAAGCGGCTATTGGCGTCGTTAATAATTTGCTTCGTAGGCGCCTCAATTTATGGCGAATCAGAAGCAGACCGCCTCGTCTATGAAGGAATCGATGCGCTCAAAGCCCGTGATCTCGACGCGGCAATTGCTAATTTCAGTGAAGCGCTGGCAAAAGATCCGAAAAACTTGGCGGCTTACAACAATCGCGGCCTCGCCTACAAAGACAGGAAAGAGTTCGATAAGTCGATTGCCGATCTTACTCACGCACTGCGCCTGAAGTCAGAATGGTCTGCTTACTACAACCGCGCTGTTACTTATCACGAAAAGGGCGATCAAGACCGCGCCGTCGCCGATGTGACAAAAGCTCTCCGACTAAAGCCAAAAGAGCCACTTCAGCGTGCCGATTGCCTACTTCTGCGTGCCCATGCCTACTTCGACAAACAGGAAGCGCAGCCCGCGTTGAATGATTTGGACGCTACGATCAAATTGGACCAAAGACGAGCGGATGCCTACGTGCTACGCGGAATTCTATACAAAATTCGCCACCATTATGACAAGAGCTTGCATGATTACGAAACGGCCATCGGACTCGATCCGACTGATGCGCGGTCGTACGCCGTCGAGGCTTATCTCTTGTCGGTTTGCCCCATGCCGAAATATCGAGACGCGAAAAAAGCGATCGCGTACGCAACAAAAGCCTGCGAGCTGACGCAATGGAAGGCGTCGGATTCGCTCGAGACATTGGCCGCCGCTTACGCCGAAGCTGGACTATTTGAGGAAGCGATCAAGAGGCAACAAGCGGCTGCGGCAATCGATCCCCGCAGTGTGGATCATGACCGAGTCGAACTTTACCGGCGCAGCGAGCCTTTCCGCGACCTCAATCGCGAGGAGAAACCGATCTCTACATTGGCGAACATCGCTAACAGGGTCAGCGTTAATTTCGGTGAACGAGTCGTGGCGGAGTTTCGTCTCGAAGGCGACCGCGGCGTCGAGCCGAGAAAGATCAGGGGGGAGTTAGACAAACCGAACCGCGTCTGGCTTGATTTTCGCCAGGACAAACGTGGTCGCGTATTATTTCTCGCGCATTCTTTCGCACGGCGAATGATGGCGCGCTGTCTGGCGCGGTTGAAAGATTACGACACGTATTTCGAGACCGACATCCTGCCGGTAGATTTGAAGACGGTTAGTCCGGAGATTTGGACCGAGCCAATTGACGAGTTGGTCTTGTATGATGTCCGACTGACAGAAGCAAAAGGGCGGTCGAGCAGAGAAAAACAATTGTCGATCGATCGATCGCCGTGGCCAAAAAGCGCGGCAGCACGCGAGTGCCGGTGATTACATCTACTCGCCACCGGCGACGAAGCTGTCGATCTTGCGGCTCGAATGGCCCGATCGTCCAGATTTTCACGCTTTTCTGTTGAGGGTCGCTCCTGATAGGATCGGCGGCGAGACAGGAGGGACAAAATGAATAAAATATTTCTCGCGATAATGGCGATCTCCGGCGCGCTCGGCGTGGCCGCGATCGCCGCCACCGATACACAAATGCAACCCCAAACCGGATCGCCGGCCCCGGAGTTCAGCCTCACGACCGCTGATGGCAGCCAGGTGAGCCTGAAGGATTACAAAGGCAAATGGGTCGTCCTCTATTTTTACCCAAAAGACATGACGAGCGGCTGCACCATCGAAGCGCACAATTTCCAGCGAGATCTCGACAAATATAACCAGACCGGCGCGGTGATTTTGGGCGTAAGCGTCGATAGCG
>DATDFJ010000335.1:0-8695 GCA_036522675.1 Chthoniobacterales bacterium
AGCGAGGAGGAGATCATCTCGGCCATGCGCACGATTTGGGAGACGATGAAGATCGTGATCGAACCGTCCGCGGCAGTGCCCTATGCGGCGATTGTCGCCGACAAGATCGACCCGCCTTCGCTCGGCTATGGCGCGGCAGGCATCAGCGCAAAGCGCGTCGGCATTATTCTCACCGGCGGCAACGTCGATCTCGATACGCTGCCGTGGTAGCCGCATCGCGCTGCGATCTGGCACGCGCAGACGGCTGTTCGCCAACCGAGAATCGAAACCTGTACGACAATGTCGGGTTCAATTTCCATCGTATGAAGACTTTAACGTTGATCACAGCAGGATTGCTTGTCGCTGCAAGTGCGCAGGCGGCTCCGCGGCGGATGTTGACCAGGGTCTCGGATGACACCGGCGTGCCCGTGGCCACACTCCAAGCGCAGCGAACAGCGACCGGGTTCGGTTACGGCGAGTTAGAAAAAGCGAATCTGCTCGCCAATGCATCGGGCCAAAGCTTCGACACCATCGCGGCGAAGCACCAAGCCGGCGAAGGCTGGGGCAAAATCGCCCATGATTACGGTTTCAAACTTGGCGACCTCGTCAGCGGCGCGAACAAATCTGATAAGGCGCTCAGGCCTCCGCACGGCGGCAAAGGCAACGGTCGCGGACACGGTCATTAGTCGGCAGACTCCTCGAACATTCTAAGCGTGATTCGGCGGAGATCGCACCGCGATGTGCCGACGAAACTTAGGGTTTGAAATTCCGGTTCCCAAGTTATTAACATCGCTTTACACGCAACCAAATCTGGAGGAGTTAAGAGCATGGCGATGTTTACCAGTCGAAGACAGGAACCGGCGATGCCAACCGGCGAGCCACCGCGGCCCGCGACCAGCCCGGATTCGAATCGCGCGCCCTCATCCTTCCCCTCAGCCCAGCCGGGCGGTTTGCTGTCCGGCGGAGTGTCGATCAAAGGCTCGGTCAAATTCCGGAATTCCCTTTTAATCGATGGTCAGGTGGAAGGCGAGATCGATTCAACCGGCGCGCTCACGATTGGTGAACACGCGAAAATTCGTGGCACGATCCGGGCAAAATCAGTCGTCGTGCGCGGCACGATCGAGGGCAACATTTTTGCATCAGAACGCTGCGAGCTGGGAGCGGGCTGCACCTTGCGCGGCGACATCGAAGCGCCCCGCCTGGTGGTCGACGAAAACGCCACCTTCCTCGGCAGCGCCAAGATCGCGACCAAATAGGCGCGACAGTGCTGCATTTGTAGCGGCGATGTCCCATCGCCGTTTACGTTCGGCGGTCAGAGACCGCCGCTACAGTTGCTACTTGAGCGTGATCTCGCGCATCGTTTTCGTGCCGAGAATCTCGCGAATATCCAGGCGTTTTACCGCCGTCTCGCGTTGTTGATCCTGTGAGCCCATCACTTTTGCGACGATCGGATCCATCTTGTCGCGCAGATTGTCGAACGCAGCCCAATTGGGATATTCCACCAGAATAACGATGTTGAAATCGTGCGGATCGGCCGCCTCGCCGATGAGGATTTTGTAATCGAGAATGATCTTCTCTTTTTTCTCCTCTTCATAAACGGGTTTCACCGTGCCCGTGATTTGTTTGAGATACTCGTCGTCCAGGCCGGTTTTCGTTTTTATCATGGTCAGCGTCCAGACCGGACCTTCGTTGTAGGGCGCGCTGCTGCCGGTGCTCCTGGCCGTTTGAGCTGAGCAAAAACCGGCGAAAGCGAGCATGAGAGCGGTAACCAGCAAAGTTTGTTTCTTATTCATGCGGCGAGCCTGTCGATAAAAGTTTGCCCCGTCAATAATTCCGGGCTTAATGCCTCGGCGCCGATGAACATCCACGAATATCAGGCGAAAGAGTTGTTGCAGAAGTTCGGCGTCGCGACGACGCGCGGCAAAGTTGCATCGACACCGGATGAAGTTGAAGCGATCGCGCGCGAGCTGGGCACGATCGACATCGTCGTCAAAGCACAGGTTCATGCCGGCGGGCGAGGGAAGGGAAGCTTCAAAAACGGATTCAAAGGCGGCGTGCACGTTGTCAAATCTCCGGCTGAAGCCCGTGCCGTCGCCGAGAAAATGCTCGGTCAAACTTTGGTGACGCATCAAACCGGTCACGCTGGTCGCGTCGTGCACAAAGTTCTCGTGGCCGAATCTGCTGAGATCGCGCGCGAAATTTATTTTGCGATCATCCGGGATCGTCCAAGCGCCTCAGCGTTAATCGTGGCGAGCACCGAAGGCGGAGTGGAAATTGAAGCGGTCGCGGCGAAGACGCCGGAGAAGATAGTGCGCGAGATTGTCGATCCTCTTGCCGGCCTGCAACCATTTCAAACCCGCAAACTGGCGAAACAGCTCGGGTTCGAACAATCGCAGACCAAAGCGACGACGAAATTATTCGACAGACTCTATCGCACGTTCGTCGGCTGCGATTGCTCAATGGTCGAGATCAATCCGCTCGTCGTGACCAAGAAAGGCGAAGTGCTCGCGCTTGATGCGAAACTCGATTTTGACGACAACGCACTTTATCGGCATCCCGAAATTGCGGCCATGCGCGACACGGCGGAGGAAGATCCGCGCGACGTCGAAGCGTCGAAGCACGGGCTTAATTACATCGGATTGGACGGGAACATCGCTTGTCTCGTCAATGGCGCCGGACTGGCGATGGCTACAATGGACATCATCAAATTTTACGGCGGCAATCCGGCCAACTTTCTCGATGTCGGCGGCGGCGCGGATGAAGAACAGGTGACGGAGGCGTTCAAAATCCTGGTTGCGGACAAAAATGTGAAAGCGATCCTGGTCAACATTTTCGGCGGCATCATGAAAGTCGATGTGATTGCGCAGGGAATTATCAACGCAGCCAAGACAGTGAAACTCACGGTGCCGCTTGTGGTGCGTCTTGAAGGAACAAACGTCGCTAAGGGCAAGAAAATGCTCAAAGAAAGCGGCGTCGAGTTGATCACCGCGGATGATCTTGCCGATGCCGCGCAGAAAGCAGTGAACGCAGCGAAAAACAAATGAAGATCGAACGTCTGGCATTTGTCGGCACGCCCGTGACCGACATGAAACACGCGCGCGAATTTTACGAAGGCATTCTCGGCCTGCACGTCGCGGAAGAGATGATGGGTGGACAGTGGGTCGAGTATTCGTTAGGCGAGAACACGCTGGCGATCGCCTGCGTTGGACCGCAATGGGCGCCATCCGACCAGGGTACGAGCGTTGCCCTGGAGGTGGACGATTTCGATGCCTCCATCACACACTTGAAAGATCGAGGTGTTCGCTTCACCACCGAGCCGTTCGAGAGCCCGTGCTGCCGTATGGCGATCATTCAGGATCCGGATGGAAACAACATCGCCATTCACAAGCTGAAACCCGAAAACGAGAAACAACCCTGCCCATGATCACAAACGAAGTCGCATTCGTCGCCATCGCAGTCTCCGACAAGGAACGCGCGCGCAAGTTTTATCAGGAAACGCTCGAGCTAAAGCCGACGACAACGGCGATGGACGGCGCCTGGGTCGAGTACGAGCTCGGACCGGTCACCATCGGTGTGGGTTGTCATCCGGCTTGGAAACCCTCGCGCGATGGAACGACCGTCGCGTTCGAAGTCGCGAATATCGATGACGCGATGAAGAAACTGAAAGAGCGAGGGGTCGCGTTCGACATCGACAAATCCGAGACCCCAGTTTGTTGGATGGCGCAGTTCCGCGACCCCGACGGAAACAAGCTCGTCGTGCACAAACGGAAAACGAAATGAGGAATCAATTTCTCAGGAACGCAGGAAAGCAGAAAATTTATTTTCTGTTTGTTCCTGGGTTCCTGCTTTCCTGAGATATGTCTGTGCTTGTCGATAAAAGCACCCGGCTGGTCGTGCAGGGAATTACCGGCAGTGCCGGCGCATTTCACACCCGTCAGTGCATCGAGTACGGCACGAACGTCGTGGCCGGAGTGACGCCCGGAAAAGGCGGCCAGATCTTCGACGATAAGGTTCCAGTGTTCGACACAGTTTGGGAGGCGAAACAGAAAACAAATTGCAACGTCTCGATGATCTTTGTTCCGGCAGCGGCCGCGGCCGATTCGATCCTCGAAGCCGTCGATGCCGATGTCGATCTTGTCGTCTGCATTACGGAAGGCATTGCGGTCATGGACATGATGCGGGTCAAGGCGCAGATGCGCGGCAAGCGCACCCGCCTGATCGGCCCGAATTGCCCGGGGATCATCACACCCGGCGCGTGCAAGATTGGGATCATGCCGGGTTACATTCATAAAACCGGGAACGTGGGAGTGATCTCGCGCTCCGGCACGCTGACTTACGAAGCGGTATGGCAACTCACTTCGCGCGGCTACGGCCAATCCACCTGCATCGGTATCGGCGGCGATCCGATCGGCGGCCTTTCCCATCTCGATTGCGTCAAACTTTTCAATCAGGACAGCGACACGCACGCGATGATCTTGATCGGCGAGATTGGCGGATCAGCCGAAGAAGAAGCCGCCGTCTGGATCAAAAACAATTGCAGGAAGCCGGTCGCCGCGTTCATCGCCGGGCTGACGGCGCCGCCCGGGCGCCGCATGGGTCACGCCGGCGCAATTGTGTCGGGCGGCAAAGGCACTGCTGCTGGAAAAATCGCCGCGCTAAAAACGGCCGGTATCGCTATAGCCGAAACGCCGGCGACGATTGCCGACACCCTGATTGCGCGCATGCAAGATCGACAATAGTCTTCGGCGCCGCCTCAACTCTCGCCCTCACCTTAATCCTCTCCCTGAGGGAGAGGAGGACGCGTCAGCGCCGGTCAGGGGATGTGCTGAATTGCTTCACGCCTATGAACTCATTCATCATCGCTGCAACATGGATCGGCCGGCAACATCGCTTCCTCGGCCTGGACTGGAATTATCTCGTCATTCTCGGCCTGATCGGAAACCTGATTTTTTCGATGCGTTTCGTCGTCCAATGGATCGCCTCGGAACGACAGCGTGAAAGTGTCATTCCCGTGTCGTTTTGGTACTGGAGCATCGCCGGGAGCATCATTATGTGTCTTTACTTTGTGTTTCGGCGCGATCCGGTCGGTATCCTCGCGTATCTGCCGAACTCGCTCATTTACATTCGCAACCTCGTCCTGATTCAGAGGAGCAAATTTGCCTTCACCGCGGCAGCGCCCACGCAGAGTCCGCGTGAGACGCGATACTGTCCCCATTGCAATGAAAAATTGGAGTAGGCGTTTGCGCGGGCAATCAAAGTGCTGTCTATTCGGCGCCACGTTGTGCAATACATGACGCTCGAGCTGCGGCGCATTCTTCTACCTGGTCTTTTCGGTCTCGCCGCGTTCGTCATATTCTCGTCGCCGCATTGCGCCAAAGCGCAGGTGCCGCTGGCGAGCGAAAAGTGGCGCTTGGTCGAGGACCCGAAGTCGGGCATCGCAGGAGCGCAGCTGATGCCAACCCAAACCAAAGCGTTCGCGCCGTTGAACGATCCCGAATGGCGCGCCGCGGCCACGGCAGATTACATGCGACCAAATGATCGGGTATTGGGATTGTCATTTCGCGGCAAGAGCTGGGCGGTCCCGATATGGGTCATGTTTCGGCCGCACGTGGCGAATTTGGTAGTGGACGGTGAGGCTGTGGTCATCAGTTACTGTGCGAAATGCCGCGGCGGCATCGCGCGCCAAGCGCGTATTCCCGGTCGGCGGCTCACCTTTTACATCAGCGGCATCTATAACGGCTCGATCTTGCTCAGCGATTATGAAACAACGTCGTACTGGACGCCGTTCACCGGCGAGGCGCTGGAAGGCGAGCTGAAGGGAACAAAGCTGCCACAGGTCCCGCTGCTCCAGTGCCCGTGGAGTGAATGGCTTCAAATGCATCCCGATACGCTGGTTCTGTATCGCGCGGGGTTCCCGCGCCCCACGGGTCTGGAAGAACACGTCCTGGCCGAGAACAATTTCTATGCGCCCACAAAGCTGGTCGAGTCGGTGCTCCGACCGCTCGATGAGCGATTACCGGTTACCGATTGGATTTTCGGTATCACCGTCGGCGATCAATTCCGTGCTTACCCTCTTGACGTGCTCAATCATGAGCCGGAGAGCGCTCACGGCAATATCGCGCTCAACGATGCCATTGGTGACAAGCCGGTCGTGATCCTTCACGCGCGCGACCAAACCCTGGCCAACGCGTTTTACAGACGCCTGGCCGGCAAGACACTGCTCTTTAGCACGGATAAAGACGGTCGCTTTGTCGATTCCACCTTCAATTCACACTGGAATTATCAGGGTGAAGCGCTCGACGGACCCGTCGCCGGGCAAAAGCTCAACTACATCCCCTCGCAAGTTGAAGACTGGTACATTTGGGCGGCCTACCATCCAACGACGACGATCTATCAAAGTGAACCCGGCGGCAGCGCCAGCGGCAGCGCGGGCGGCGGGATGCGTTAGCTCGGCGCACTGACAATTTCGCAATCCATAGGCACCGTCGTTGGATCCGCGACTGCACCAGCCGGCAGGGTCTCAAAAAAATTCCGCTCCGACCAGGCACGCCCCTGCGAACTACATTGCGGGAGGATAATGTTTAGGGGATTCAGCGACCGGTCGAAGCCCGCGTCAAGGCCTCCCGGCGGGCTTCGTCTGGTCAGGGAGTTTATTTATGACATGCAAGACGTTTGCTAGTTTGGTTAGTGCTGCCGGCGTTGCGGCGGTATTGGCGTTCGCGCCGACGCTGCGCGCGGTCACACCGGCGCCGGACGGCGGTTATGCCGGTAACAACACGGCTGAGGGCACCAACTCGCTCTTCAATCTGACAAGTGGCTTCAACAACACCGCGCTCGGTTTCGACGCGCTCTTTCACAATACGACTGGCGGCCAGAACACGGGCGTGGGATCGACGGCGGCGTTCTTCAACACGACCGGCAACTTCAACACCGCGGTTGGGTGGAGAGCACTTTTTAACAACGGCACCGGCTCATCCAACATTGCCGTCGGGTTTAATGCCGGTCAGAACATCGTCAGCCTTAGCAACAACATCGACATCGGCAACGACGGCACCGCCGCTGACTTCAACACCATCCGCATCGGCACTGAAGGCGTGCACAAGTTTGCCTTCATTGCCGGAATTAGCGGTGTGGCCGTGACCGGTAACACCGTCTGCGTTAGCTCAGACGGTGAACTTGGCGAATGCGCAGCCGCCGGGCAACCACAGGCGTCAGCAAACAAAGTGATGCAAAAGCTCGAAGAACAAGCCAGCCGCATCGCCGAACAGGACAAAGCGATCAAAGCGCTGACCGCAAGCCTGAAAGAGCAGTCAGCCCAAATCCAAAAGGTGAGCGCCGAGCTCGCCGTCGCGAAAGCGAAACCGACGCTGGTCGCAAATCAGAAATAAGCCTGAACTGAAGGTTTGATTGGCTCATAGCCGCGCAATGGCGGGGCCTGCGTGGTGGCCCCGCCATTCTCCTCGTCGGAATCGGCGCCGGCCGGCAATTAGCTAATCTCGTAGCCGATCGGTTTGAGGCGATAATTGTTGGACATCTCGGCCGAGCACGCGGTCAGGCCGACAATCAAATCCATTTCCGCGCGCAATCTCAGCGCGTCGCCGGCCTTGGAGCGCGGCGGCAAGATCGACATCTTCCCGGTCGCGGCATCGATCTCGACGTTCATGAAGATGTTGAACGTGGTCGGAATCGCATCCGGCGAAATCCCGAACGGCTCGAGATGCTTCGACAGATTTTCGAAGCAACTCGGGTGATAATTCTTGTCGCCGTAAATGATTTCGAACGTCTCGCGACCGCACGGCGTGAGCAGAAAATCGTGACGCCCCACATCGTCAGCCACGATCGTGAGCATCGGCCGGCTCCGGTTGGAATAGAGAATGTCGCCGGCGGTGAGATAGATCCTGCTCGCGTAATCGAGGCTGCGCCCCGACGAGAGCCATTCGGATTTATCGTCGCGCGCGAACGCGATCAAATCTGCGACCTGTTCGCCTTCAATATCGATGACCTGCAAGAGCTGGCCCTTCCGAAGTTCAAAGGCGTTACCGGTCTGTGGTTCGAGTCGCGTCATTCGAGCTAATAATTGCCGGAGTTTTCACAGCAACTTAAAAGCGCTGTCATCCTGAGTGAAGTGAAGGACCACACATTCGATGTTGTGTCACCCAAGTTATCCAGCGCGACCGCCGCTTCGATTGTGAGGTTCCTCGCTTGCGCTCGGAATGACAACGGTTGTGCGTTTAATGCCCAAACGGGCATTTCCCCGGGTTCGGAAACGGCGCCACCCAATCGTCCGCCACCGCGCGGCCGGAATACTGCCGCGCTTCCGATGCCTCGCCGAAATCGCTCAGCATCGGATTAATGCTGCCCTGCAGCGCAACATCGCGCGCCCGGATCGCGTCCTGCATTCGTTTCCATTTTCCATCCGCGCGCAATCGCTCGAATTGTTCGTGCGGATTAAACACCAGCGTCGGCCAGGCAAACCGCCGCGCCACCCGCGAGCTGTTCGGATGCAGCCCTACGATGTAAAAAGCTTGTCCCGCAAAACTGAACGAGAAATGAGGATCATTGGGGTCCTGGCTGACGTCTGGATCCCACTCGCAAACATCTAGGCGATGAAGTTCACGCAGTTGCTCCCAAAGCAATTCTTCAAACTGTTCTTCGTCGAGCCCGAGCGGCCCGCGAAAGATCGCGACAAACGTCGCGTAGCCATTGCGCTCTGTAG
>DATDFJ010000336.1:0-9159 GCA_036522675.1 Chthoniobacterales bacterium
ATGGATGAGATTTGGAATGAGGTAAAGCAGCAAACGCCGAACGCCCAACGTCCAACGCCGAATGTCTGAATTCAGCATTGGACGTTCGACGTTGAGCGTTCGACGTTTGCTTCTGCCGTTAGCCTCGCCATATTCCGCGTCCCGATGACGATCCTGATCAATGTTCTCCTCGCGATTTGGGTACTGGTCGCGCTGCTCATGGTGCTGGTCATTTTGATGCAGCGCCCCAAGAGCGAAGGACTCGGCGCGGCCTTTGGTGCGGGCGTGACGGAAAATATTTTCGGCGCGCAAACGACAAACGTACTCGTGAAATTCACCGGCTGGCTGGCAGGATTTTTTTTCCTGCTCACCTTCGCCTTGTCGATCTTGTATGCGCACAAAAACGCCGGGAACAGCGCATTGCGCCGTGAGTTGTTGAAGCAACAAACCGCCGCGCAACCGTCGCCCGGCGCGACGGCGGCTCAGCCGTCACCAGCGGCAGCCGCGAATGCTTCGCCAGCTTCATCTACTGCACCGGCCCAATCCGGTTCGCCGCCTGCTTCGCCGGCGCCAGATTCAGGAGCCGGCGTATTGCCGCCGGGTAATACAACGCCGGCCGGTTCTCCGGCGGCGACAACGAAACCGTAGCGACGGGTTAACTTTGCCTAACGACCGGCTGGTGCCGGATATCTTCGGCCGCAGCGGCGTAGACCGCGTCCTCGGCGATGTTGGCGGCGTGATCGCCGACGCGCTCGAGGCAGCGTGAAACGAAAATCAAATTCAAATAACCGCGCAGTTGATTCGGGTCCTGGGCCATGCGTTCGGTGAGCTGCCGGTTCGCCATCTTGTTCAGTTTGTCGAGCGCGTCATCCCGCTCGATCACGGCGCGGGCAAGATCGACATCTTCGCGCACGAAAGCGTCCACACTGTCCTTGAACATTTTCATCGCGTGCGCCTGGATCGGCGCGATCAGGTCTGTTTCCGGCAGCGGCGGGTGCTGATTTAGTTTGCGCGCGCGTCGCGCGATATTGGTGGCTTGATCCGCCACGCGCTCGATGTTCGGCGAAAGTTTCATCGCCGCGATCACCCGGCGCAGATCGGACGCCACCGGTTGAAAACGCAACAACACGTCCACGCCATCCTTATCGATCTGTTTTTCCAGTTGATCGATCTCCTCGTCGTCGGCAATCGCGGTTGCGCAGAGATTATCATCGCGTTGAAGCAGGCCTTTAAGTGCGCGATCCAGGCTCCGCTCGGCCAGTCCCGCCATCATGAGCACATTATTGCGCAGCGCGCCCAGCGCTTCGTCGAATGTGCCGAGAATGTGTTTCGGTGCTGTCATGTGCTGTCCGTCATGTCGAGCGGAGTCGAGACATCTCTTGCTGTTAAGAGAGATCCCTCCACTTCGGTCGGGATGACAATTAACCAAATCTGCCGGTGATGTAATCCTCCGTTCGCTTCTGATTCGGCTTGGTGAAGATCTGGGTGGTCGCGCCAAATTCGATCAGTCGGCCGAGATAGAGAAAGGCGGTGAAGTCGGAGCAGCGCCCGGCCTGCTGCATGTTGTGCGTGACGATAACGACCGTGTAGTTGGCACTCAGTTCGACGATCAGTTCCTCAATCTTAGCAGTCGCAATCGGATCGAGGGCCGAGGCCGGTTCGTCCATGAGGAGAACCTCTGGTTCGACCGCGATGGCGCGCGCGATACAAAGCCGCTGCTGCTGTCCGCCGGATAAACTGACGCCGGGTTTGTGCAGGTCTTCTTTGACTTCGTCCCAAAGCGCGGCCATGCGGAGCGATTGCTCGAGGCGCTCGCGCAAGAGCGCGCGGTTGCGCACACCGTTGAGTCTGAGGCCGGCAATCACGTTGTCGGCGATCGACATCGTCGGGAAAGGATTCGATTTCTGGAAGACCATGCCGATGCGGCGTCGAATCATGACCGGATCGACTTGCGGCGCGTAAATGTCGTCACCGCGGAAAAGAACCTTGCCTTCGACGCGCGTGTTCGGCACGAGCTCGTGCATACGATTGAGCGAGCGGAGTAAACTCGACTTGCCGCACCCACTCGGGCCGATGATGGCAGTGATCTTTTTTGCCGGAATCGCAACGCTCACATGGTCGATTGCTTTTTTCTCGCCGTACCAGAGCGACAGGTTCTCGATCTCAAACGCGGGCCGTTCCGTTGCGGCGGACGGACTTCGGTAGGAAGTCGCGGTTCGGTCCGGAACTGGCGCTGACGAAATCACAGGACGATCAAGGATAGCGGAGGTTTCCATTAGCGGGCACGACCAATTCGTTCCCGGGCGAGAAGGCGAACGATGACATTTGTGGCAAAGATCATTGTCACCAGGACGAGCGCGCCCGCCCAGGCCTGGCGATGCCAATCGTCATACGGCGAGATTGCGTAACTAAAAATTTGCAACGGCAACGCGGCGATCGGCTCGCTCAGATCGTGATTCCAGAAACGGTTGCCGAACGCGGTGAATAATAGTGGCGCGGTCTCACCCGCGACACGCGCGAGCGCGAGCAGGATGCCGGTAACAATTCCTTTGGACGCGGTTTTCATCACGATGGTAACGATCGTTCTCCAGCGGCTCACGCCCAACGCGAGCGCGGCTTCGCGATAACCGTTCGGCACGAGGAGGAGCACTTCTTCGGTGGTGCGCATGATCAACGGCACCATCATGAAGCCGAGCGCGAGTCCGCCGGCGTAACCGGAGAAGCTTTTGAACCGCAAAACGACGAGGCCGTAGACGACGATCCCCCAAATGATTGAAGGCACGCCATTGAGCACGTCGGCAACAAAACGCAGCATCGAGTTCGCCCGCACCGATCCGTACTCGGCGAGATAAACACCTCCGAGCACGCCGATCGGCACGCCAATGACAGCGGCGAGTCCAAGCAACTCAAACGAACCGACGATCGCGTTGGCCATGCCGCCGCCGAGAACCCCAACTGGCTTCGGCAATTGGGTGAGAAAATCCCAGTTGATCGACGCAGCGCCGTTACGGATGAGATGAAGAAAGACGAGCCCGAGCGGCGCGACCACCAGCACCGCCGCCACGAACGATAGCGCGGAAGCGAGTCCGCTCTTCATTTTTCGCCACCGATGATTTCGCGTCCTCATTTATTGGATCGCGCGGGCTGATTGCAGGTTGCCCATGGTGCGCAAGAGCAGTTGGGCGACGAGATTCGCGAGGATCGTGATTCCAAAGAGGACCAGACCGATTTCGAAAAGCGCCTGCAGATAAAGATCTGTCGTAGCTTCGGTGAATTCGTTTGCAATCACGCTCGCGAGCGTGTAGCCGGGCGCGAACAGCGAGGCGCGAATTTGCGGTGTGTTCCCGATTACCATCGTGACGGCCATCGTTTCGCCGAGCGCGCGTCCCAAACCGAGGATCACCGCGCCGAACAATCCGCGCTTCGCGTAGCTGAGCACGGCGATTCGCGTGACTTCCCAACGCGTGGCGCCGAGCGCGTAAGCGGCTTCGCGCTGCAAATCCGGAACACTGCGCAAGATTTCGCGCGAGACCGAAGTGATGATCGGCAGGATCATGATCGCGATGATGATCCCGCCGGCCAGCATGCTGACGCCGTAGATCGGGCCGCTGAATAACGGCGTCCAACCGAGCGTTTGTTTCAAAAACGGAAACACGTGCACGCGCAGCCACGGAATCATGACAAAGATCCCCCAAAGCCCGAGGATCACGCTCGGAATTGCCGCGAGCATTTCAATTAGGGAAACGATCGGTTGGCGCATCCAGCGCGGCGCCAGCTCGGTTAGGTAAACCGCCGTCGCAATGCTCAAGGGCACGGCGATGATCAACGCAATTAGCGAAGAGACAGCCGTGCCATAGATGAAAGGGAGCGCGCCGAAATTTTCCGCGACCGGGTCCCATGTCGATCTTGTCAGAAAATTGAAGCCGAATTTTTGAATGGCGAGCGAAGAGCCGCGTGCCAGTTCCCAGCCGACGAGAAACACCAGGCCGATGACGGCCAGCGCCATCGCCAGCGTCAGCCATCTAAAAACTCTGTCGCCAAGCCGCGACGGCGGCGGCATGCGATCGATTGTCGATCCTGGCGCATGGCTCCTCGGCTCGGCGACGATTGTCATTGTGATCTTACGACTTGATCTCTTCGACGCGTTTGAGCACGCGCTCACGCACTGCGGCCGGCAGCGGCGCGTAATCGAGCTGTTTCGCCATGTCCTCGCCTTTGCTCAACGCCCACTTCAAAAACTCGACCAGCTTTTTGCCTTTGGTTGCATCTTTCTGCTGCTGATAAACGAGCAGCCATGTCGCGCCCGCGATCGAGTATGAATCCGCGCCGGGCGCATTCGTCATTGAAAAGCGGAAATCGTCCGGAATTTGCGCCGTCGCCATGGCCGCGGTGACAGATTCGACCGATGGCTTCACAAAATTTCCGGAGGCATTTTTCACCGTCGCGTACGGCATTTTGTTCTGGATCGCGTAGATCAACTCGACGTAGCCGAGCGCGCCCGGGGTTTGTTTGATCTGACCGGCTACGCCTTCATTACCCTTACCACCGAGACCGGTCGGCCAATTGACCGACGTGTTCGTGCCGACCTTCTCTTTCCACTCCGGACTAACCTTGCTCAGGTAATCGGTGAAAATGAAAGTCGTGCCGCTCCCGTCGGAACGATGCACCACAACTATTTCCTGATCCGGCAGATTCGCGCCTGGATTGAGCGCGGTCAGCTTCGGATCGTTCCATTTTTTGATCTGGCCGAGAAAAATTCCTGCGATCGTATCGCCATCGAGCTTCAGCTCGGGATTGCCGGGCACGTTGTAGGCGACGGCGTCCGCGCCGGCGACCGTCGGGATGTGAAGAATTTTGCCAGGAGCTTTGGCCAGATTGTCGTCGCTCATCGGCCCGTCGGAGGCGCCGAAATCGACGGTCTGGGCGAGGATTTGTTTTTGTCCGCCGCCCGAGCCGATCGACTGATAATTGAACCGCACCGACGGATCGACCTTGGCGTATTCGTCGAACCACTTCGAATAAATCGGATAAGGAAAAGTCGCGCCCGCGCCGTTGATCGTCATCTGCGCAGACGCCGTGGCGCTTAACCCAAACGCAACGGTGGGCCCGAGAATTTTCGCGCTAAACCGGTGGAGTTTCATCATGCGACGAAACTGCCGCACCGGCGTTGAGCCGGTCAAAGAGTTTACTGTTACGTTTGTGTGACGAAACGTAGGGCAAGCCTCCGGCTCGCCTATTAGTGGGTCGCAAGCGAGCCGCTTGCGCGACTTTCGGTCGGCAAAAACACAGTCACGGTCGTGCCTTTGCCGAGCTCGCTTTCGGCTTCCGCGCGGCCGCCGTGCAGTTGGGCGATGTGTTTGACGATCGCCAGGCCGAGGCCAGTGCCGCCGAGCTCTCGGCTCCGAGCTTTGTCCGCCCGATAGAATCTCTCGAAAATGCGCGGCAAATCTTCCGAACTGATGCCGATTCCGGTGTCGCTAACGCTCAGTGCCATCTCATTTCCATGTCGCTGAGCTCTCAGCGTTATTTCGCCATTCGGGTTCGAATACTTCAGCGCGTTATCGAGCAAGTTATCGAAAACTTCACGCAAGCGCGGCTCATCGGCGCGGACAGTCGAACAGTCGTCCGAAACATCGACAACGGTATGCACGCCTTTTCCGGAGACCCGTTTTTGCCAATCGCGGCTCAGATCGGAAAAAAATCGGAGTAAATCGATTTCACTGAGCTGGACCGTTGAACTGCCCGATTCCAATTGAGCGAGGAGGAGCAGGTCGTTGGCAAGTAATCCAAGGCGTTTCGAGTGTTGTTCCATCACTTCGAGAATGCGCATGACTTCGCCCCTGGGCATTTTTGGATCGTCGAGCATGGTTTCGATGTAACCGCGCAAGATCGACAACGGCGTGCGTAATTCGTGCGACACGTTTGCCACGAAATCGCGCCGCATCTCGTCGAGCCGCTTCAGTTCGGTGATGTCGTGAAACAAGATGACCGCGCCGCGGACGGCGCCGTTCTCGCCGCCCATCGGAACGACGTTCATCTGCAAGTGGCGAGCTCCCACCGTAATTTCGCGTTGCGCCGGCTGCCGATTTTCAAACGTTGCGGCGACGGCTTGCTCGATCGTCGCGTCGCGCACGACTTCGAGCACGGGCTGGCCTAACGAATGCGGTGGAATGCCGAACCATTTTTCGAAGGTGCGGTTGAGAAGCGCGACGCGTTTCTCGGCGTCAACCACGAGGAGGCCATCCGCAATCGCGGAAAAGATCGCCTGCTGCTCGGAGGATTGATCGGCGATTTGTCGATCTAATGCGCGTTGACGGATAAGAATCTCCTCCAACCCCACCGCGGCACGTTGCACTTCTCTGGCGTCACCGATCAGGAATGTGCGCGGTTGCTCGCCCCGACCGACCTGGCGCACGATTTTGTCCATCTCGCGCCAGGGCGCGCCCCATTTCGCCCACAGCGTGTAGGCCAGTAGGACGAGGACGACAAAGCTGGCGCCGAGAACAATCCAGAACATGCGGCCTATTGTTCGCGCAAACGATAACCGAAGCCGCGCACGGTCTCGATCATGTCGCCGGCTTTGCCGAGTTTCTCGCGGAGTCGCCGCACATGCGTATCGACCGTGCGGGTGTCGATGACGCTCTCGTAGCCCCAAACTTCATTGAGCAACCGGTCGCGCTCCAGCACGCGTCCCCGCCGGTGCATCAGTGCGCGCAAAAGTTTGAACTCAAGGCTGGTCAGATGCACGGTTCGACCGCTGACGTGGACTTGGTGACGCGCCGGATCAACCGAAATCGGCCCGGCCTTGAAGCTTTCATCCACTACTTCGCCACGGCGCAGGATTGCCTGAATGCGCAGCACCACTTCGCGCGGGCTGAACGGTTTGACGACGTAATCGTCGGCCCCGAATTCCAAGCCAACGATGCGGTCGATTTCCTCGGCCTTCGCCGTCAACATCAGGATCGGAATCGCGCGCGTGACCGGGTCGCTCTTCAGAATCTTGCAAACTTCGAGTCCGGGCATTTTCGGCAACATCAGATCGAGAATCACGAAATCAGGTTTGTCGACGCGCGTCTTCTCCAAGCCGCTCGCGCCATCCGCTGCGCTCGAGATCCTGAAACCGGCCTTGCGCAAATTCAGGGCGAGAAGATCGACAACGTCGGTCTCGTCTTCGACGATCAGGATTTTCTTGCCAGAGCCGGTCTCCATTGCACGGGCAACTACTGCGATCAGTTAGTTTCGAGCACTTCCGCGGCAATTCACAGCGCGGCGTTCAGTTGTCGAGAAAGTTTGCCCAATTGTCACATTCCTGTCATCGAATCGTAACAGTGGGCGTTTAGCGTGCGCCCATCGAATTCGAAAGGAGAAACTCATGTCCACTCGTACCTTATGCTTCATCATCATTCTCGCGCTGGTCGCGACCATTCAAGCGTTGCCGGCGCAAACGGGATCCGATTCCGACCGCATCGAGAAACTCGAACGTGCGGTCGAGCAATTGCAGAAACGCAATGCTCAACTGGAACAGGAAGTCAGCGCGCTCAAACAGCGAAGCGCGTTTGAGCCGATGCTTGGCCCGGCCGGCAAAACGAAGACGAAAGTCGCCTCCGACGGTAAGACTTATGTTGAAAAAGCTGTTGCTGAAGAAGAGAAGAAGCCGATCTACGTCACTCCGGCCGGTCCCGAATTCAAACTGACGCTCGGCGGATTTATTCAGATCAACATCGAGGGCGGCGACGTCTCGGCGTTCGAAGGCCGCTTCGGATTGAGCGCCCTCAAGGATCGGTTCCGGTTACGGCGCGCACGCGTTAATCTGACCGGCGAATTTGCCGAGCATTTCGATTTCAAGATCGAAGGCGATTTCGGACAGAGCGACGGGCTTAATTCGAACCGGACGGCGTTTTCGGGCACGGACATTTTCGTGAACTGGCATCAGTTCCCCGAGGCGCAGATCAAGATCGGGCAGTGGAAAGCGCCGTTTGGCCTGGAGCAGATCACGCCCGATACGAAGCTCTTCATGATCGAGCGCAGTCTGCCTACCGGCGCGCTCACGCCCGAACGCCAGATCGGCGTGCAACTTTGGGGTAAACCGTTCGCGAGCGTCTGGCCGGAGCAAAAAGATTTGCTCACTTATTACGCCGGCGTCTTCAACGGCAACGGCCGCAACATTACGACCAATGACAACAACGAGTTCATGTACGTCGGCCGGCTCGAGTTGATGCCGATCAGCGGAAAATCATTCAGCTTGAAACTCGGCGGCGACGTTCTCCACAGCCGCGATGATGCCGGCACGAACATCTCGCAGGCGCTCAATCTCAAAGTTAACAGCGATGGATCGCTCTCCGCGTTCACGTTGCCCGGCGCGGACGAACGCACGGCTTGGAGCGTCGACGCGTGGCTAAACATCGGCCGGTTCGATTTGATCGGCGAATATTTCTCCGAAGACGTCGATGGGAGAGCGCCGTTGCACGTCGCGCCCGGTTTCGCCGACTTCGAGCCGAGCGGCTGGTACGTGCAGGGAAGTTATTTCCTGATTCCGAAATTACTTCAGGCGGCCGTGCGCTTCGAAGATCTGAATCCCGGTCAAATGGGCAGCGACGGTATTCATTCCATCACCGGCGGGCTTAATTACTACATCCATGGCGACGCGATCAAACTGATGGTCGATTACATTCACACCTGGTCCGATTTCCGCGAGGCGCATCCCGAGTTCGGCGACGATCAGTTTGATGAAGTGATCGGCCGGGTGCAGGTAATGTTCTAAACAAGAGAGGAAAAATGAATACGGAAGAAGTTGCAAAGAAAGTGGTGGAACTGGTCCGCAAACAAGCGTGGTACGACGCGCTCGAGCTTTACGACGACAACGTTGTGAGCGTGGAAGCGTACTCGGCCGGTGGCGGCTCGCCGGAAACTCGCGGCAAAGAAGGCGTCCGCGGCAAAATTGACTGGTGGGTCAACGCAATGGAAGTCCACAGCTTCACCGCGAGCGAGCCGTTCGTTGGCCATGATCGCTTTGTCGTGCAATACGACGCCGACGTGAGTGACAAAGAATCGAAGAAGCGCCACCAAATGTCGGAGGTGGGCGTTTACACGGTGAAGAACGGTAAGATCGTGCGGGAGGAATTTCTGCCGCGCGTTTAAGGGGGGACGCCGCGCTTCGGCGCTGCGATGAAGATCAGAGCG
>DATDFJ010000337.1:0-3027 GCA_036522675.1 Chthoniobacterales bacterium
GATGAAAAGTCGCCGGATTTTTTGCGGCACGGCGTTTTTTCCTGTTATCAGCCAATCGCCAAAGACGAACCGCTCGCCGCCGAGAAAAAACTCCGCGATGACGACTGGCTCGAGCTGTTGCGGCTGGCCTACACCGACCGCGCGAAAGCGTTCCAGCGCTACAGCCAATATTACTTGTCCACGAACGGTCAAACGTATTGGTCGGATACAAATCAACTCAGCGCGTACTTGCCGAATTATGCGCAAAAACTGCGGGAACAAATCGGCGGCAGCGAATCGAGTCTCATTATCACTGAGATTTACGTGCCCCGCGCGGATCTGGCCGGTTTTCTCACACGCGCGGCCGAGCTGTTGCGCTCAAACCAGACGCTGGTCATCTACGGTACGGTGCGCTTGATCGAAAAGGACGAGGAGAGCTTTTTGGCGTGGGCGAAACGACCGTATGCCTGCATCATTTTCAATTTGCTGACGCTGCATACACCCGAGGGTATTGAAACGTCGGCCAAATCTTTCCGTGGATTAATCGACCTGGCGATCGAAAGAGGCGGCAGTTATTACCTCACCTATCATCGCTTTGCCAGACGCGAACAGGTCCTGGCCTGTTATCCGCAATTCAAAAAATTTATCGAACTCAAAAGAACCTACGACCCAGCCGAACGGTTCCAGAGCGAGTGGTACCGGTACTATCGGCGGATGTTCGCAAGCTGAATGTCGCGAATCATTGTTGTCGGCGCGGGCATCAACGGTATCACGGCTGCGATCGAGTTAAAGAAGCGCGGCCACGAAGTTGTGCTGGTCGATCCCGGGCCGCTGCCGCATCCCCTCGCCGCCTCCACCGACATCAGCAAAGCGGTGCGCGCGGCGTATGGCCCGGACGAAGATTATGCCGAGCTGGCCGAGCGATGCATTCCGATCTGGCGGAAGTGGAATGAAGAATTCGGCCTCGAGTTGTATCACGAGACCGGCGTCGTGTTTCTTCGGCGGCAGCCGATGGAGCCGGGCGATTTCGAATTTGAGAGCTGCCGAGTGCTCGAAAAGCGAAGGCACACGATTGAGCGACTCGATGCGTCAAAGATTCGGGAACGTTTTCCTGCGTTTGCTCCCGAATATTTTCGCGACGGTTTCTTTGATCCTGAAGCCGGCTATGTGGAAAGCGGGCGAGTGGTTGCGGCACTGGTCGCGCGCGCGAACTCGCTCGCGATTGCTCTGTGGGAAAATGCGAAGGTCGCAGCGCTGGCGGAAAAGGACAATCGAGTCCAGGGAATCGTTCTCGAAAGCGGAGAACGAATCGCCGGAGACGCAGTCATCATCGCGACAGGAGCGTGGACTCCGTACCTGCTGCCGTTCACGCGAAAATTTTTTCGCGCAACCGGGCACCCGGTTTTTCATTTGACGCCGCACCATCCCGATCTTTTCATGCCGGAACGTTTCCCGTTTTTCGGCGCGGACATCGCGAAGACCGGCTATTACGGGTTTCCGCTCAATCAAGGCGTGGTGAAGATTGCGAACCACGGACCTGGCCGCGAGATGTCGCCTGACTCGTCACAGCGCGCCGTGACACGCGATGAAGAAGAAGCGATGCGGGCGTTTCTAAGATCGACAATCCCATCGCTCGCCGACGCGCCGATTGTTTACACGCGCGTCTGCATGTATTGCGATACGCCTGACGGTCATTTCTGGATCGCGCCCGATCCGGACCGACCCGGCTTGGTGATTGCGACCGGCGACTGCGGTCACGGATTTAAGTTCGCACCGGTGCTCGGCGAAATCATTGCTGATGCAGTCGAAGGCAAATCAAACCGCTGGCTGGATAAATTTCGCTGGCGACCGGAGGTGCAGTCGGGAGCCGAAAAAGAAGCGGCGCGGTTTAAACCGAGCGCTACTTGAGCGCCGTCATCCTGAACGAAGCGACGGATCTTTCAAAAAGCCGTGGCTCGCGCAATGTAGGTTTGGTGACATTTGCTCCGACTGTGCGGTCCGTCGCGTGCGCTCGGGATGACACTCAGGCTTTTTCCGCCGGTTCTTTTTTCGGCTGGCGTTTGAGAAGCGTGATTTGCTTGATCCGCGCGGAGTCGGACGGGCTCCAGGTGGCGATGTCGGGATCGTCCTTGAAGGCGTTGTGGACGATGCGGCGCTCGTAGGAATTCATCGGCTCAAGTTGAAGGGAGCGGCCAGTAACGCGGACGCGCTCGGCCAGCTCGCGCACGCGTTGGACGATTCGATCCTCGCGCATGGATCGATAATGCTCGCAATCGACCACCACTTTAGACGCGTCTTTGTCTTTTGCCTGGAGAAGACGATTGAGAAGAAACGCGATCGCCTCGAGCGTTTCGCCGTCACGGCCAATCAGCCGCGCGCTCTCCTCGGTGTAGATTTGCAGGACAAGATTACCGGCCTCATTCTGCGATTCCTCGATCTGCACGACAAAACCGAGATAGCCGAGCATGGTGTCGAGTAGTTCCTTCGGTGTCATCATCGCTTTCGTTTGCCGGTGGGTGCCTGTTTCTCGAGCGCGGGCATCGGTTGCTTTTTGTTGAGGTAAAACTGGAGAATACTAAAGAGATTTTGCGTCGTGTAATACAATGCCAGAGCTGCGGCAAAATTGTAGCAGATAAATAGAAAGATCAGCGGCGTGAACATCATGACGCGGCGCTGCGTGGCATCGCCGGTCTTCGGCGTCATGGCCATCAACCAGACCTGGGTCGCGGCCATGCAGAGCGGGATGATGTTGATGTTCCAGCCGAGCACGGGCAAATGCGCGATGGTATCGGGCTGGGAAAGATCGCGCACCCAGAGGAACCTCGCGTTACGTAGCTCGACCGCCTGGGCCAGCATTTGATACAGCCCGAAGAAAATCGGGATCTGGATCGCCATGGGCAGGCAACCACCGACCGGATTGATCCCGTACTCCTTGTAGAGCTTCATCACTTCCTGATTCATGCGCGTCGGATCATCTTTGTATTTTTCGCGCAGCTCCTGCATCTTCGGCGCGAGCAAGGCGGTCTGACGCATGGAACGATTGGCCTT
>DATDFJ010000338.1:0-16792 GCA_036522675.1 Chthoniobacterales bacterium
ACGATGGTGGAGAAAACCAGCGGCGCGATGATCGATTTGATCAGGTTAATGAAGATGTCGCGGAGAAAATAAACCTTGTTTCCCCAATCGGGTCGGAGCCAGCCGATGAGCGCTCCAATCACAAGCCCGATCATGATCTGCGTCGTCAGCGACGGCCGATACCATGGGCGACGATCGGATTTCATCTCGGTCGTGATTAACACAAAGCGGCCCTTCTGGGGAGCGCACGCTTGCAGCGTCTTGGTTTCGGCATCCTGCCGAAACAATCTTTGAAGTTCGTCTCCGCAAAATGCGGAGACCAGCACGCCAGAGGCGTGCGCTCCCCAGAAGCTCGCGGCAACACCAAACGTGCGCTCCATTCAAGAGTGTTTTTGTCACATCTCGAGTGTAGCGCGTCCGGCTTGCGCCACGAATGGCGACGGCTGCAAAATCTCTGCCCCGCCTGCGGCAAACCGCTCTTCGCGATTGTCGATCTTACCGCCGCTCGCAAACTTGTTCGGTTTAACCGAACAAGTTTGCGAGAGCGCGAGAAATCACTTTGGAAATATCGTGAGCTCTTGCCGTTGCCGGCGGATGCCGAGCCGGTGTCGCTCGGCGAAGGGGGAACGCCGCTGCTTCGGTCGCAAAAGTTCGGTGGCGAATTGGATGTCGATCTTTGGATCAAGGATGAATCGCTGAATCCGACGCAGAGTTTCAAAGCGCGCGGGATGAGCGTCGCAGTCTCGATGGCGAAATATCTCGGCGCGCAAAAACTTGCCGTGCCGAGCGCGGGCAACGCGGGCGGCGCGCTCGCGGCCTATGCCGCGTGTGCTCGGCTCGAAGCGCACATTTTCATGCCGCGCGACACGCCGCAGGCAAATATTGTCGAAGGTCGCGAGCTCGGCGCGCACGTTACCCTGATGGATGGACTGATTACCGATTGCGCCGCCGAAATCGCTCGCCGGAAGGAGCGCGAGGGTTGGTTCGAGATGTCCACACTGAAGGAGCCGTATCGGATCGAAGGCAAAAAGACGCTCGGTTATGAAATCGCCGAGCAGCTCGACTGGAAATTGCCGGACGTGATTCTTTATCCAACCGGCGGCGGCACAGGCCTGATCGGAATGTGGAAAGCGTTCGCTGAAATGGAAACGCTCGGTTGGATCGACGACAAACGGCCGCGCATGCTCTCGGTGCAGGCGAGCGGTTGCGCGCCGATCGTGCGCGCGTTCGAAAGCGGTGAAAAATCCGCGGCTGAATTTCCGAACGCGCACACGATCGCATCCGGTCTGCGCGTCCCGAAAGCAATCGGGGACTTTCTCATTCTCAAAATCCTGCGCGAGTCGAACGGCGGCGCAGTCGCGATCGATGATGACGAGATCATTCGCACGATGCGCGAGGTCGGGAGCAAAGAAGGTTTGTTTGTCGCGCCGGAGAGCGCCGCCTGCTTTGCCGCACTAAAAAAACTTCGCGCCTCGGACTCGCCACGGCGAGGCCGTCCTGCGGCGGCCAAGATCGACATTGGCGAACGCGTCGTTATTTTCAACACCGCGTCTGGCATCAAATACCTCGAATGTTTCGAATGAGGGCAACAACGGTAAAGGAAGCGCTGCAAAGCTCGGCACCGCGCGGCGATATTGTCATCCAGGGTTGGGTGCGCACGCGACGCGACTCAAAAACCTTTTCCTTCATCGAGCTGAACGACGGCTCGTCGCTCAAGAGTCTGCAGGTCATCGCCAGGGATTCGCTGCCAAATTACGCCGAAGTGCAGAAAATCACGACCGGCGCGTCGATCGTCGTGTATGGCGAGCTGGTGGCGTCGCAAGGTAAAGGCCAGCAATGGGAGCTGGTCGCGGACAAGATCGACATCGTGGGGCGCGCGGACGATTCCTACCCGCTCCAGAAAAAAGGACATACGCCGGAGTTCCTGCGCGAGATCGCGCACCTGCGGCCGCGCTCGAATTTGTTCGGCTGCGTCTTTCGTGTGCGCAGCCGGCTCGCGTTCGCGATCCACCAATTTTTTCAGGAACGCGGGTTCGTTTACGTGCACACGCCGATCATCACCGCGAGCGATTGCGAGGGCGCAGGCGAATTGTTTCGCGTCTCGACAGTTGATCCGTCGAATCCGCCGCGGCGCGCAGACAGCAGCATCGATTACACAAAAGATTTTTTTGCGCGCTGCACCTATCTGACGGTGAGCGGGCAGCTCGAAGCCGAAGCGTTCGCCTGCGCGCTGTCGAAAGTTTACACCTTCGGGCCGACGTTTCGCGCCGAGAACTCGAACACGTCGCGGCACGCGAGCGAGTTTTGGATGATCGAGCCGGAGATGGCGTTCTGCGATTTGCAGGGGAACATGGACCTGGCGGAGGAGCTCGTGAAATATCTCATCCGCGATGTGCGCGAGAATTGCGCGGAGGACATGGAGCTTTTCGCGAAGTTCGTCGACAAAGAACTACTGGCGCGTCTCGATTTTGTGCTCGATCGACAATTTCAACGTGTCACTTACACCGAAGCGGTCGAGCTTTTGGAAAAGAGCGGCGAGAAATTCGAGTTCCCGATCGCCCACGGGCTCAATCTGCAATCGGAGCACGAGCGTTGGCTGACGGAGAAACATTTCAAAGCGCCGGTCACGATTTTCAATTACCCGAAAGAGATAAAGCCGTTCTACATGCGGTTAAATGACGACGGCAAAACCGTGACCGCGATGGACCTGCTCGTGCCAGGAATAGGCGAGATCCTCGGCGGCAGCCAGCGCGAGGAACGCCTCGAGGTACTCGAGCAAAACATGCGGCGGCACAAAATGGATCTGAGCGATTACAAATGGTATCTCGACCTGCGCCGTTACGGCACCGTGCCGCATTCCGGTTTTGGTCTTGGTTTCGAGCGCATGCTCATGTTTGTGACCGGCGTATCAAACATCCGCGACGTGATTCCCTTCGCGCGAACGCCGGGCAGCGCCGAGTTCTAGAAGTTGTCGATCTTATCGCGCGGCGAGGTTTCCGAAAAAGCGATGCGGGGACGCATGGCACTCCAAAAGCACTGCGTGCGAAAAACATTTCGCGAAGCTTTGGGAGTGCGTGCGCGTCCTCGCGCCGCTTTTGTAAGCGCTGCGTTTCGCTCGTCAGGCACTGGCGGCGCGCCAAGCCGTGCGTGCGCGCTCGATCGACTCGCCGTCGCGCTTATCGATTTCGTTGAAGTCGCCGCGCAATGCTTTGAGCGCGTATTTCTCCGTGTCGATTTCCTTGCGGGTGCGTACGCCGGCGCGGCGCAAGAACGGCACGGGCGGACACCAACCTTGGACAGCGTGCTGGAACAGCAACGGCAGAACAATGCATGGAATGGCGAAGAATTTTTTGTTCACGAGCAGGCCGAGCACTGTCCCGGTGAACGCCAGCGCGGCGGCATTGGTTTCGAGGTAACGCTCGATGTCCCATTCCTCTTCCAATTGAACGATTTGGCGCGAGATCGTGGGCTCGCTCAGGCCGGCCGCGCGTAAAACGCGACGCTCGGTTTCGTTTTCAATCTCTTCGTTCACTTCTCTGGCCGTATGCGCGCGCACTCTGTCTTTCCTTTTCATTGCGCTAATGAATCGCGCCTGCGCTGTGCTGCCGTCTTTTTCCACGAAGTGCCGAGAAAGACATTTTGCCCCGAATACGTCACGCCGTCACCGCGTCCAAATTCAGTTATGAAGAAACTAGTACTCAGTATGGCATTGGCAGTCGCGGCGCCGTTCGCGTGGGCCCAGGTCACCGAAACCTCCACCACAACGACCACGACTGAGGGCAGCGGCACGATCACCGAGTGGAGCCCGGGTAGTACGATCGTGCTGAAGGAAAGTGCCGGACCGAGAAGTTACCACTTCGGCAAGCACGTTGTTTACGTGACCCGCAGCGGTAGAGAACTCGACGCAGCGACTGTGCGTACCCGAATCCATACGGGTGTGCCGGTGCGCGTGCATTACACCACCGAAGGTGACAACATGCTCGTCGACCGCGTGATCCTCGATGAGGATTAATCGCGTAACAGACGTTAACCCCTAACCAATCGCGCCTTTTCTGCTCCGGCGAATTTTGTTCGCGCGGAGCGGAAGGGCGCGTTTTGCGTACGCGACAATAAATCTTCTGGCGTTCGCGGATTCCTAGGCTAAAACAGCGCGACTCCGTTGCCGACGTCATGCTGTTCAATTCGCTCACGTTCGTTGTTTTCTTTGTAGTCGTCGTCACGCTCTACTGGAGTATCGCGAACTGGACGGCGCGGAAGAATCTGCTGGTCGTCGCGAGTTACATCTTTTACGGGGCGTGGAATCCGCCCTTCGCGGCGCTGCTCTTCTCGACCACGGCGATGGATTTCTGGCTCGGCCGGCAAATCGGCAAAGCACAGGGACGCGCCAAGCGCAAATGGCTGGTCGCGAGCGTCTGCATGAACCTGAGCATGCTCGGTTTTTTCAAGTACGGAAATTTTCTCCTGCAAAATTTCCAGTGGCTGCTCGCGCGCGTCGGAATCATCTACCAGCCGCCGCACCTCGATATTCTGCTGCCGGTTGGCATCTCGTTTTACACCTTCCATTCGCTCTCCTACACACTCGACATTTATCGCGGCGTATTGCAGCCGACGCGTTCGCTGCGCGATTTCGTTCTCGCGGTGTCGTTTTTCCCGCAGTTGGTCGCCGGGCCGATTGTCCGCGCGGGCGATTTTCTTCCGCAGCTGGTTCATCCTCCGCGCCTGAAGACGAACCAATTTCTGTGGGGTCTCGCGCTCATGACGCTTGGTTTGTTCGAGAAGATCGTTCTCGCCGACACATTGCTCGCTGGCTCGGCTGATCGAGTTTTCGGTTACCGCGGGCCGTTGGTCGCGCTTGATTCGTGGGCCGGGGTGCTCGCGTTTGCCGGACAAATCTTTTGCGACTTCGCCGGGTATTCCCTCACCGCAATCGGCGCGGCGTTAACGCTTGGCTTTCATCTCAAGGACAATTTTCGTTTTCCCTATGCCGCGATTGGTTTTTCGGATTTCTGGCGGCGCTGGCACATCTCGCTTTCCACTTTTCTGCGCGATTATCTTTACATTCCGCTCGGCGGCAATCAGGTCCGGCCACTTCGCGCGGCTGCCAACCTCGTCATTGTCATGTTTCTCGGCGGACTTTGGCACGGCGCGGCCTGGACATTCGTGGTGTGGGGATTGTTGCACGGCTCGTATTTGGTGATCGAACGCGTCTTCCGAATTTTCTTCGAGCGAAAACCGTGGTCTGGAACATTGCCGGTCCGTCTGCTCGTCGGTTTTGCTACTTACATCGCGGTTTGCATCGCGTGGGTGTTTTTTCGCGCCTCGGATTTTACGATCGCGAGCCGAATGCTGAGCGGAATGTTCGGCGGCCATCCCAGTGGCGATATGATCCTGACCACGCGCGAACTTTTCCAAATCGGAATGGTGACCGCCGGCCTGATCTCGGTCCATTGGGCGATGCGCGACGATGCTTTTGAGACCACGGTCATGAAATTGCCCGCGTGGGCGGTCACGGCAATTTGGTCAGTCATGGCCGTCGCAATCATCTTTACTCAAGGAAGCAGTAATGCCTTCATTTATTTCCAATTTTAAAGAACGGCTGCGTCTTCCGCGGATGTTCTTTCGCCGACCGACGCGCGCGGAACAAATTCACGGTGGCCCGCCGCTGGAATTTGAGCGGCCGATTCCGCCGGCGCCGTGGCGCGGCATCGCCGTCCTGGTCACGATTGTGGTCGTAGTCGCCACCACGCTTTGGGAGCTGTACGCGCGCGCGCTCGGTTACGCTCCCACATTGAACGAGAATGACGACTTGTGGGCGATGGCCCGCCGAAGCGTCCAGCCGGAGTCCATTGTCATCGTCGGCGATTCGCGCGCGTGGTTCGATGTCGATCTTGACGAATTCCAAAAGGGTCTGGGCAAACGCCCGGTGCAGTTAGCGGCGCCTGGTTCCGGTGCGTTCCCCGTGCTTGATGATCTGGCGAACGACAAAAACTTTCACGGCACGATCATTTGTAGCGTGGTGCCGCATTTGTTTTTTGCGCCGCCCGGTAGTTTCCCAATGGATCGCGCCGAAAAAGCGGTCAAACGGTTTCACAATCAAACGCCGGCGCAACGCGTGAGCGAGTATCTCGGAATGTGGTTGGAGGAACACGTCGCGTTTTTGAAGCCGGACGATCTCAGCCTCGAAGCGCTGCTCACCAAATTGCCGATTCCGAATCGGCCGGGCGCGCAGGTGCTACCCACGTTTCCGCCCTATTTTAACACCGAAGATCGCGAGCGCCGCGCCCGGATGTGGGACAAATGCGCCGAACCTGGAAGCGAATTAGCGAAACGAATTCAGCAAATCTGGATCCCGCTCTTCAGCATTCCTCCTCCTCCGAGTTACATCCCGAAAGATGTCTTCATGACGAAAATGAAAGAGGGCATCCAAAAACGTTTCGCCGATGTGGCCGCGGCGGTGGAAAAAATTCGCGCGCGTGGCGGCAAAGTTGTTTTCGTTCGATTTCCGCATTCCGGCGGATTGAAGGAGCTCGAGGACAAAATCGAACCACGCCAGCAAACCTGGGATCCCTTGCTGCAAATGACGAAGGCACCGGGAATTTATTACTCCGATTTCCCGGAGCTATCTGGCTTCAACTGTCCAGAGTGGTCGCACCTGAGCGCCGGAGATTCGGTTGAGTTTAGTAAACGACTGATTCCTCATCTTCGTACTGCGCTCGGTATGTAATTGCTTGCCGCGCCGCAGCCTTGGCGAAGGCCGGTCGGCCGGCGCTGGGTCGAGTTTAGCAAACGTCTTGTCCCACCCCTGCGGGGCGCTCGCCACCTGTGAGAAAATTCAATCTCAGCGTTTGTTTTCGCTGATTCTGGTAAACTCGAGCTTTGTACCCCTCAGTCCTCGCAAAGTCATGCGATCACCAGAAAATTCAGGTAGATAAACCGACTTCTCGAACGGCGTTTCGATTTTGATTCGTCCCTGATCGCCGAACCGATATATGCCTCGTTTATTTCCGACCAGGACCGATCCATTCCTGGAGAATTCCCAAACCGTTTCGCCTGCGCTGCCCGACAGCCGCCACTTACCGACGATGTCGCGATGGTGGTCGCAACCGACGGTCATACACAACGCAACCGTCAAGGCGATGAGCGATGCCGCATGACATCGGCCGAAGGTGGATCGCTTCAAATCCGGCATTTTCTAACGCGCAACGTCCAGCGAGGCAACGCAGAATCGCGCCGCTATTTTTTCTTGGATTCTTTTTTCGACTCCCGTTTGGAATCTTTCGGCTCTTTGGCGGGCTTTGATTCTTTGGCGGTCTTTTTCGCTTCACCGGGGCGATATTCTTCCTGCTCCGCAGCGGCGAAAGCTTTCTCCAGGCCGACCATGTCTTCGCCGGGCCGGAGTGTGTCGAAGGTCTCGGCTTCCTTGCGTAATTGCTCTTCGGAATAATTGGCGGCTTTGATCGACAATCCGATGCGGCGCTCGACTTTATCGACTTTGATCACGCGGGCTTCGACTTCCTGGCCGACTTTGAGCACGTCTTTGACTTTGGCGACGTGCTCTTCGCTCAACTGTGAGATGTGAACGAGACCATCGATGTCGTCCTGCAACTGCACGAATGCCCCGAAGCTGGCGAGCTTGGTCACCTGACCTTTGACCAGATCGCCGATCTTATATTTTTGGTCGATGTTTTTCCACGGATCTTCGGTGAGCTGTTTGACGCCGAGACTGATCCGCTGGTTGGTCTTGTCGATGTCGATGACTTCGGCGTCGACTTCGTCGCCCTTCTTAAACATCTCGCTCGGATGATTGATCTTCCGGGTCCAGCTCAAATCCGAGACGTGGATCATGCCGTCGATCCCTTCCTCCAGCTCCACGAACGCGCCGTAGGCGGTCATGTTGCGAATCTTGCCTTTGACGTGGCTGCCGATGGTGAACTTCTTCTCGATCTCGTCCCACGGATTCGGCTCGAGCTGACGCAGGCCTAACGAAATTTTTTGTTCTTCCTTATTGACGCCGAGAACGACCGCTTCGACTTCCTGGCCGACCGTCAAAATATCCGACGGGCGCATGATTCGTTTTGTCCAGGAAAGTTCCGAAACGTGAATGAGGCCCTCGACACCTTCCTCCAACTCAACGAACGCGCCGTAGGGAACCAGGTTGGTGATCTTCCCTTTGACGCGCTGACCGGCCGGGAAACGTTCCTCGATCTGGTCCCAGGGATTCTTCTGGGTCTGTTTCAGGCCTAACGAGACGCGCTCTTTTTCCTTGTTAATGTCCAGGACCTGGACTTCCAGCTGTTGGCCGACTTTGACCAATTCGCTCGGATGCCCGAGCCGGCCCCAGGTCATGTCGGTGATGTGGAGGAGGCCGTCCATCCCATCGAGGTCGATGAATGCGCCGAAGTCAGTGAGATTTTTTACCGTGCCGATGACGCGGTCGCCGACTTTGACGCCATCAAGAAATTTCTGCCGTTTCTCGCTGCGCTCCTGTTCGATGATCTCGCGCCGGCTGAGCACGACGTTGCGGCGATCGTCGTTGATTTTGACGATTTTGAAATCGTAGGTGTTGCCGACGAATTGCTGGAGATCTTTGGGCGGCACGATGTCGATCTGCGACGCCGGCAGAAACGCCTCGACGCCGATGTTCACCATCAGCCCGCCTTTCACGACCGACTTCACCTTGCCCTTGATCAATCCGTCAGCTTCATAAACGCTCGCGATTTTGTTCCAGTTCTGCCGGTAAGCGGCTTTTTCCTTCGAGAGCACGACCATGCCTTCGTCGTTCTCAAGCCGCTCCAGGAGCACATCAACTTCGTCGCCGACTTCGAGCGCTTCGGGATTTTCAAATTCACCAATCGGGATTACGCCCTCGGATTTGTAGCCGATATCGACCAGCACTTCGCGCGGGCGCACTTCCAAAATGCGGCCTTTAACGATGCTGCCTTCCCGGAAGTCGGGCATCGCCTTCGCCATCACATCTTGCATCTGCACCATAAATAAATTGCCTCCTCGGGGCGTGGCGGCGCTCTCGTCAAGCACCGGCTTTTTCCGCAAAGCGAACTGCGGAAAACGGAGCGCCACAGTAGGCGTTTTCGCGCCGGAGGTCAACTCGTGCTGTCGATTCATGTTCGCCGTTCGGCCATTCGACTGACGCTCAGCCAGGCTGTTGAGCGTTCGGCGTTTTCTTTTATCCTAGAGAGGATGTCGATCTTACGGTTTGCGATCTTAGCGACGGCGATGACGAACATTTCGCTGAGCGCCCAATCGCTCCCCGAGCAAAAGGTGGTCGACGCGATCAAATTGCCGGGCCTGAGCGTCGTGCATCTCTGGGCGCCGTGGTGTTCCAATTGTCAGGCCGAACTGAAAAAGGGCGGCTGGCTCAAGACCGTGAAAGAGAATCCCGATGTGAAATTCTATTTTGTCGCGGTTTGGAACGATGGCGGCGATGGCAAAACGATGCTGCAAAAATTCCAAATAGCCGAGCAACCGAATGTGACCGTCCTGGCTGATCCCGGTCCGCGCCGCGGCGACAACAAAATCAGGCAATTTGCGGGTATGCCGGTAACTTGGATTCCCACGACCTGGATTTACAAGGAGGGCGAGCTTCGCTACGCGCTCAACTATGGCGAAGTGCGCTTCCCGGTGCTGCAACAATTCCTTGAAGACAGCAAATCCGAATGGTCACATAAGGGCGAACCGAAACTCGAAGAATAATTCCGCATGGGTCTGACGCACCAAAAAGTCATCGTAAAGCCAGCCGCTCGTTCGCGGCGACAAGCGGCAGTCGCGTGCTTGGTCGATTCAGGCGCGAGCCTTACGCTGGTACCTGCGAGCACGCTTAAGAAGCTCGGTGTGCGGCCGTATCGCAAAGAGTCTTTCGTTTTGGCGAATGGCACCGAAATGACGCGCCAGATCGGAGTGGCATATGTTGAAGTAAAGGGCAAAGGCGCAACCAGCGACGTCATTTTCGGTCAGCGCGGCGATGAACCGTTACTGGGCGTGATAACCCTCGAAATGATGGGACTCGTTCTGGATCCTTTTAAGCGTCAACTGCTGCCGGGCCGAATGATGCTGGCAAGATCGACATGATCGAGCTCACGACCGCGACATCAGCCTCGACCAAAAAACCGCCGGCCATTCTGTCGTGCATCGGCGACACGCCACTGGTGGCGATCACGCAATTCGATACGGGACCCTGTCAGCTTTTTCTGAAGTTGGAAAACCAGAACCCAACTGGTTCGATCAAAGACCGGATCGCGCTCTCCATGATCGAAGCGGCCGAACGCGAAGGAAAATTGGAGCCTGGCGGGACGGTAATCGAAGCGACTGCCGGCAACACCGGGCTCGGCCTGGCGCTTGTCGCCGGCGCGAAAGGTTATCGCGTTTTGCTCGTGATTCCCGACAAGATGTCGCAGGAAAAAATCTCGCATGTCCGAGCGCTCGGCGCCGAGGTGCGTCTCACTCGTTCCGATGTCACGCGCGGACACGCGGAATATTACCAGGACATGGCGGCGCGCCTGGCCGAGGAAATTCCCGGCGCATTTTATGTGAATCAGTTCGGCAACCCGGCCAATCCGCTCGCGCACGAGCGCACGACCGGTCCGGAAATTTGGGAGCAGATGCGGCACGATGTCGATGCCATCGTCGTCGGTGTCGGTTCCGGAGGAACGCTTACCGGTCTGGGGCGCTTTTTCAATCGCGTGAAGCCGCGGCGCGGGATCGAAATGGTTTTAGCCGATCCAGCCGGGTCGATTCTCTATGAGTACGTCAAGACAGGCCAGATGGTCGAATCCGGGAGCTGGGCCGTCGAAGGCATCGGCGAAGATTTCCTGCCCGAGATCGCCGATATGTCGCTGGTGACCGACGCGTTCGAGATCGACGACGAAGAAAGTTTCTCGACTGTGCGCGACTTGCTGAAGCGGGAAGGAATCTTTGGCGGTTCATCAACCGGCACACTTGTCGCCGGCGCACTCCGCTATTGCCGTCAGCAGAAACAGCCGAAACGGGTCGTCAGTTTGGTGCCTGATACCGGCAACAAATATCTTTCCAAGATGTACAACGACTTCTGGATGGCCGAACAAGGCTTCATTCATCGGCGGCCGCACGGCGATTTGAGCGACCTGATCACGCACCGTTATGAGGCGGGCGAAGTCATCACTATCGGTCCGGAGGACACATTGCTTACGGCATACAAACGGATGCGTGACTCGGATGTTTCGCAGTTACCGGTGGTCGATCAGAGCGGGCGCGCCGTTGGCATTATCGATGAATCCGATCTGCTCGTGAAAGTACATCGCGATGCCACGCATTTTAACGATCCGGTACAAAAGGCGATGACCGATCGCCTCGAGACCTTACCGCCCGACGCGAAGATCAAAGATTTGCTCGAAGTGTTCGACCGCGGCCGCGTCGCCATTGTTATGGACGGCGACAAATTTCTTGGACTGATCACGCGCACCGATCTGCTCTCTTATTTGCGGCTGCACATGCCCAAATCAGCTGCGCCGAAAGAGCGCGAATACACATAATTCATCTTCGCCGCAGGGGAACTGCGAGCGGCCCGTTTCGGGAAGCAAACTGCTTCCCCTTCGGTGTCCGCCGCGTAACTTACACGTCCCATGAAAAAGCCACACGAGTTTGCCACGCGCGCCATTCACGCTGGACAGGAACCGGACCCGACCACCGGCGCGATCATGACGCCGATTTATGCAACTTCGACTTACGTGCAGCAAAGCCCGGGCAAACACAAGGGTTACGACTACTCGCGCTCGATCAATCCGACCCGGCTCGCTTATGAAAAGTGCATCGCCGATTTGGAAACCGGCACGCGCGGCTTTGCTTTCGCCTCTGGGCTGGCGGCCATGTCGACCGTGCTGGAAGTCATCGACAGTGGTTCGCACGTCGTGGCGAGCGACGATCTCTACGGCGGCACGTTTCGTTTGTTTGAAAAAGTCCGGCGTCGCTCGGCCGGGCTCGACTTCACCTTTGTCGATCTTACGGATGCGGCAGCGTTCGAGGACGCGATCGGGCCGAATACGCGGATGGTGTGGGTGGAGACGCCGAGCAATCCGCTCCTGAAAGTGATCGATCTGGAAGCGATCGCGAAGATCGCGCGCGAAAACGAGATCATCTCGGTCTGCGACAACACCTTCGCCACACCGTGGATCCAGCGGCCGCTCGAGCGCGGCTTCGATATTGTCGTCCATTCCGCGACCAAATATTTGAACGGCCACTCCGATCTCGTCGGCGGCGTGGTGGTCGTCGGCGAAAAGAAGGAGCTCGCCGATCAAGTCGCATTTCTCCAAAATTCAGTTGGCGCGATCGCCGGCGCCTTCGACAGCTTTCTTGTCCTGCGGAGCCTGAAAACTTTGGCGCTGCGAATGGAGCGCCACTGCGCGAACGCACTCGAGATCGCGCGCTGGCTGCAAGATCACAAGGATGTCAAGTCGGTGAGTTATCCCGGTCTTAAATCCCATGCGCAGCACGATCTCGCCCGTGCGCAGATGCGCGGCTTTGGCGGAATCGTGACGGCGGTTTTGAAAACCGATCTCGCTGGCACCCGCCGCTTTTTGGAAAACACGCATCTCTTTGCGCTCGCCGAAAGCCTGGGCGGCGTGGAAAGCCTGATCGATCATCCTGCCCTCATGACGCATGCCTCGGTGCCGAAAGAACAACGCGAAGCGATCGGCGTCAGCGATTCCCTCGTTAGGCTCTCGGTCGGCGTCGAGGACATGCGCGATTTGATCGACGATCTCCAGACTGCGTTCGAAGCGATCTGACAATGTGGGAGGGCCTGAGCGTCCCGGGCTCAAGCGGGCGCGGCGCTGAGGCCGCTCCCACATTGTTAAATCTGCAACCACGATTAGTTTCCCCGCCAAAATGGGCAACAGCTTCGGACAAATTTTTCGCGTGACGACGTTTGGCGAGTCGCACGGCGGCGGCATCGGCGTGGTGATCGACGGCTGCCCGCCGAAGATCGACATCAGCGAAACGGAGATTCAGCGCGAACTCGATCGGCGTCGCCCCGGTCAAAGTAAAATCACAACTCGACGCAGCGAAGAAGATCGGTGCGAGATTTTGTCCGGCGTGTTTGAGGGCAAGACGCTGGGGACATCCATTTCGATCCTGGTTCGCAACAAGGACGCGCGGCCGCAGGACTACGCCAAGGTTGCGACCAGGTTTCGACCGTCGCACGCCGACTTTACCTACCAGGCGAAGTACGGCATCCGAAACTGGCAAGGTGGGGGACGTGCTTCGGCGCGTGAGACAATCGGACGCGTCGCCGCGGGCGCAATTGCCCGCAAGGTACTGGAACAGTTTTATCCCAAGATCGACATCGTCGCCTATGTCGCTCAGGTACACGAACTCGTCGCCAAGATCGACAATGCGAAGGTCGAGCGAGCCGATGTGGAGGCAAACATAGTTCGCTGCCCGGATGGGGCCGCAGCGAAGAAAATGGTTTCACTCATTGAGAAAACGCGTGCCGATGGCGATTCGTTAGGCGGCGTGGTCGAGTGTGTGATCCGAAACCCGCCCGCGGGTTTGGGCGAGCCGGTCTTCGACAAGCTCGAAGCCGATCTGGCGAAAGCGATGCTGAGCTTGCCGGCGACGAAGGGTTTCGAGATCGGCTCGGGATTTGCGGCGACGCGAATGCGCGGGTCGGAGCACAATGATCCATTCGAAATGCGCAGCGGAAGCATTCGCACAGCGACAAATTACTCCGGCGGCATCCAGGGCGGGATCAGCAATGGTGAAGACATTTATTTTCGGGTCGCATTCAAGCCGCCGGCCACCATCGCCCGGGAACAGCACACCGTGACCGCATCGCGCGAGCGGGTGAAACTCGCCGCGCGCGGCCGACACGACCCGTGTGTGTTGCCACGCGCGGTTCCGATGGTAGAAGCAATGGCGGCGCTGGTTTTGTGCGATCACGCGCTGCGGCAACGAGCTATTTGTTTCCACGAATGAATGAACAATTCGAGCAATCGGCAGGATCGCCGATGTGGCAGCTCGTATTTCTCTCCATCGCGCTGCTGCTGGTTTTGTACGAAATTCTGCGCGGCTGGCGCCGCGGCGGCGCGCGCCAACTGACGCGCCTCGGAGCGCTCGTCGCGGCCTATTTCGTGGCGTTTTTCGGCGGGAAATATCTTCTGCCGTTTGCGCGGCCGTTTTTGAAAATGCCCGACCAGATCGTCACGATTGCCGCCGGCGCCGTGCTCGCGATCGCGGTTTACGCGCTCATCAGCGGTCTTGGCGCGCTGCTCTTCAAACGAACAAACCAACAGGAGTCGGCGGTTGTGCGATTGGTTTATGGAATCAGCGGCGCCCTGCTCGGCCTTATCTTTGGGGCATTTCTGGTCTGGGTGATGGTTGTCGGCGTCCGATCGATCGGCGCGATTGCGGACGCGCACGTGCAGGAGCAGGCAGCGCAATCAACCGTCGTGCACACGGTGGACGTGCGAACCGGCGCGGCAAACGCGAACTCGTCGGAATTAATGATGTCACTCGCGCGCCTCAAGAACTCTCTCGAGATGGGCATGATTGGCGATGCCGTGAAAAAGGCGGACGTCCTCCCGACGAAAACCTACGATGCGCTCGGTAAAGTCGGCCACGTTGCCTCCAGCCCACAGGCCGCCGAACGATTTCTTTCCTACCCGGGCGCGCGCGAATTGACCGAGAACCCAAAGATCGCCGCGCTGCGCAGCGATCCCGAGATCGCCGAGATGGTCCAGCAAGGCCGAATTGTCGATCTTCTGCGGGACCAGCGAATCATCGACGCAGCGAGAGATCCGGCATTGGCGGGCGCGATCAAGAATTTCGATTTTAGCGGGGCGCTCGATTACGCGGTGGAGAAGTAATCGCAGATTGCAGATTTCAAATTGCAAATTTTAAGCGCATGACACCCGAGGAACTCAAAGTGCGGACGAAGCACTTCGCCCTGCGCATCTTCAGACTCGTCGGCGCGTTGCCTAAAACGATTGAAGGCAGCGCGATCGCAAATCAGCAAGCGAGTTGGTCGCAATCTTCGTCGCGTCACGCAAATCGGCCTGCGCAAATTTGAAATCTGCAATTTGAAATCTTCAATTCCATACCTCACCACCATCGGTCTGGAGGTGCACGTCCAGCTCAAGACGCGCTCGAAAATGTTTTGCGCGTGCCCGGTGCAATTTGGGGCGGAGCCGAATGCGCACACCTGCCCGGTGTGTCTCGGGTTACCGGGCGCGCTGCCGGTGATGAACCACGAAGCGCTGCGCATGACCGTGCTCACCGGGTTGATGCTCGGTTGCGACATCGCACCCATCGGCAAGTTCGATCGCAAAAACTATTTCTATCCCGACATGCCGAAGAACTATCAGATCTCACAATACGACATGCCGCTGTGCACCAATGGCAGCGTGCCCTTACACGATCTCGCTTATCCAAAGGACGCACAGAAGAATATCGCCACCGCGGACAAGGAAGTGCATCTCGTGCGCATCCATCTCGAGGAAGACGTCGCGAAAAGTTTTCACTTCGAGACCACCACCGGGATCGATTTTAATCGCGCCGGCACGCCGTTGATGGAAATCGTGACCCAGCCGGAAATCAATTCACCGGAGGAAGCATTCGCGTTTCTCACCTCGCTCAAACAAATCCTCATCTATGGCGGAGTGAGCGATGCCGATATGGAGAAAGGGCAGCTGCGCTGCGATTGCAATGTGTCGGTGCGGCCGGAGAAGCAGGCCGAGCTCGGCGCGAAAATCGAAATCAAAAACATGAACTCGATCAGCGGCGTGCGTCGCGCGCTCGCCTTTGAGATTCAACGGCAGATTGACGCGCTTGAACGCGGCGAAAAATTGCAGCAGGAAACCCGCGGCTGGGACGACGTGGCAGGTGAGACGTTCCTCATGCGGACAAAGGAATTCGCGCACGATTACCGTTATTTTCCCGATCCCGATCTCGTCCCGGTGAAAACTGAGGCGCTGCTCGACGATGTGCGCGGGCGGGTGCCGGAGTTGCCAAAAGCCAAGCGCGCCCGCTTTGTCGAGCAATATCAGGTGAGCCCCTACGACGCCGGTGTGCTGACCAGCGATCTTGATCTGGCCTCTTATTTCGAGATCGCGGCAAAGGGGGCGAAGAAACCAAAGAACGTGGCGAACTGGATCCTGAACGATTTGCAAAACGCGCTCAGCACGTCCGGTAAAACAATCAACGATTGCCCCATTCCAGCGGAAGCGCTCGATGAGCTCGTCAATTTGATCGACAGCGGCAGCATCAGCGGCAAACAGGGTAAGGAAGTTTTCGTCGAGATGTTCGCGACCGGTCGAGGCGCTGCGGCAATTGTGAAGGAAAAGGGCATCGAGCAATTAAGCGACACGGCGGCGATCGAGAAAATCGTGGACGAAGTGATCTCCGCGAATCCGAAACCAGCCGCCGATTTCAAAACGGGTAATGCGGCCTCGCTCAATTTTCTGAAGGGCCAGGTCATGAAGCTGTCGAAGGGCAAAGCCAACCCGCAGCTCGCCGGGGAAATCTTGGAGCGCAAACTAAAGTAGCCCGAGCCTCTGGCTTGCGCTTAGAAAACCGCAAGCGAGCCCCTTGCGCTACTTTATGAAAATCCTCATCGCACCGGATAAATTCAAGGGAACGCTCAGCGCGCGTGAGGTCGCGGAGAATATCGCCGCCGGTCTGCGTGACGTGTTATCCGATCCAAAGATCGACATCGTACCGCTGGCCGACGGCGGCGAGGGGACAGCGGAAGTCATTGCACAAGCGCTCGGCACTTCGTGGTTGACCTGCAAAGCGCACGATCCGCTTGGCCGCGACATCGACGCGC
>DATDFJ010000339.1:0-15022 GCA_036522675.1 Chthoniobacterales bacterium
GGCACCTCGGCCTCCGCTGCCGCGCTGATCAAAAAAGTCGGCGGCGAATTGCTCGAAGCGCAGTTTTTGATCGAGCTGGAATTTCTCCACGGCCGCGAACGCCTCGCGCCGGTCCCGGTCGTTTCGTTTTTGAAGTACTGAGGGGGACGATCATTCGGGCTTCGTCATTCCTTCGTCATTCGTGCTTCGTCATTTCGCACGACCACTTCCATCTTAATCTCTTGAAACGCGAGCTGATCATAAATCAGCCCGAGTAGCTCAATTGTGCGCGCATCCGGCATGTGCTCGCACCGTAGTTCAATGCGGGCTCGTTTGCCCGCCAGCTCGGGATGCGCCGCGGCCATTTCGCCATCGAGCAGGAACGACACGTAGGCGTTAAATCTTTCCTGTAATTGATACAGCCGCTCATCCGAGCCATCCCACGGACGCGCTTCGTTCATCACGAGCACGACCTCGTCGGTGTCCGGGTCGTGCGCGAAAAGGTTGATGAGATCGATCCGCTGTTCGGGCTTTGATTGTTGCGTTTGATCGTCCAAGCCACTTAACACGAGCGCGATCAGCGCGCGATTTCAAGTGTTCGAAGGCTCAACCAGCATCACTCGCAAAACCTTGAAGCCACAGCGGCGCCAGCGTTAATTCAAAGAATGGCGCGAAAAACTGAGCCGGGATCACTCACGCTGCTTGGACGGAGCGAAGCGAAACCACCGTCCTCGCCAGCCCAAGCGCGCCTTGAGACTTTTCCTAATCCGGCGCGCCGGCAGTATCGGATTCATTTTGAGACGGACGATTTCACGTCGCTTTGTCCCGTCACTGGGCAGGCCGATTTCGCCCGCATCGAAATCGACTATGTGCCCGATCGGCTCTGCGTCGAGAGCAAGTCGCTCAAATTTTATCTCGCTTCCTATCGCGGCGAACGCGCGTTCAATGAAGCGGTCACAAACCGGATCCTCGATGATTTCGTCAAAGCCTGCGCGCCGCGCGAAGCTATCGTGACCGCGCAATTTTCGGCGCGCGGCGGGATCGCGCTCAGCGTGCGCGTGGAATATCCGGACAAATCGGGGAAGAAATGAAACACGCCGTCGTCCTGGTGAGCGGCGGGATCGACTCGGCCACCACGCTCGCCATTGCGATTGCGCAGAGCTACGACTGTTTCGCGCTCTCGTTTGATTACGGACAGCGTCACCGCTTCGAGCTCGAGGCGGCGCAGCGCATGGCCCGCTCGTTAGGCGCAAACGAGCACCGCATCGTCAAGATCGACAATCAGATCTTCGCGGGCTCAGCGCTAACTGACGATGATGTTCAGGTTCCCAAGCAGCGTTCGGAGGAAGAGATCGGGCGCGGCATCCCAATCACTTACGTGCCGGCGCGCAACACGATCTTTCTCGCCCATGCGCTTGCCTGGGCCGAGGTGAAAAGCGCCGGACACATTTTCATCGGAGTCAACGCGATCGATTACAGCGGCTATCCCGATTGCCGGCCGGAGTTCATCATGTTCTTTGAGACGCTCGCCAATGTCGCCACCAAAGCGGGAGTCGAAGGCCGCCGTTTCCAAATTCACACGCCTTTGATCAAACTGTCCAAAGCGGACATCATCCGCAAAGCGGTCGAATTAAATGTCGATCTTTCGCTTACGCACAGTTGCTACGATCCCGCGCCCGATGGCCACGCCTGCGGCGAGTGCGATTCCTGCCTGCTGCGCCTCAAGGCATTTCGCGAAATCGGCATGCCCGATCCGGTCGCCTACTCGCGACCGGTCACGCAATAACGCCGAATGCGAAGCCTCTTCGCGCTGACCAGGGGTGAGCAGCGCATTATCATTGCGATACTGGCGCTGTTCGTCATCGCCGCGCTCACGAGACATTACTTCGCCACTCGCTCGCAGCCTGTACCCGCAGAATCGCCATCCACGCCCTTGCCTGCAGCTACGATGTCTGCGCCGAGTCCCTTCTGAGCAACTTATTGCGCGCGCACACCCGGGACGTGCGCATATCCAACGAAAACGGGCGCGGCGCCCTCGCGACTTCTTGGCCCGAATTGCGCGACTTTGAAGTCGAACACGCTCACGCCGAAACGCGATTGGCCTTTGTAAGTGCGACCGTCGCTCGCGCCGACCATGATGCGCTGGTTCGTCGCTTTGTCGCGCCCTAGATAAATCATGATGTGGCTGATATCCGGATCACGGCTGATGGCAGAGCCGCTCGCCCAAAAGAGCAGATCGCCCGGCTGGAGCGCGTCCAGCTCGAACGTGTCGTCGCGGTGTGCAAGCACGGCCTGGAAATTTCCGGCTTTGCGCGCCCAGACGTATTGTTCGCGCGCGTCGCGCGGCACGTCCTTGATCCCGCACTTCGAGAGTACGTAGTAAACGAAACCCGAGGCATCGAGTCCTCCGCTCGCCGGTTCGGCCGAACCATACTTGTAGCCGAGATTTTGTCTGGTTAGGCCAAGCGCGAAATCGACGACGCGACGAATTTCCGGCGGATAAGCTTCGTAACCGGCAATCTCATTCGCTGCGATCGCTGCGGTTGGCGGTGCAGTCGGTCGACCCACCGGGACGGCAATGGCTTTCGGCAGCGGCGAGGTTTCTGCGGGCGCAGGAGAGGCCGTCACATGAAATCGCGTACGCGGGCCGGGGCTGATCGGCCGCACCGGCTCGACAAATTGCGAGGCTTCGCGGCGGGGCGCAGGCGATGGCGTCTGGGCAGCGATTGGCTGTTCGGGCATGGGTGTCGGCGTGATTGGCGGCGGAGGAGTTTTAGCTCGTGTAGGCGTCGAAGTTGCGGTAGGTCGCGACACGGGTGTCCGCGTCGGTGCGGCTGTCGGCGTCGCAGTAGTTCGCGCGAGTGGAGTCCTCGTCGGCGTGGCTGTCGGCGCCGGACTCGGCGTGACAGTTGGCAGCGGCAAAGGCGTTGGCGATTCTGTCACCGCGGGTGAAGCGCTCGCTGTCGGCTCCGCTGAAGGGGTTGCGCTTTCAACTGGTGAGGCGGTCGCGCGCGGCTCTGGTGTTGGCGTGGCTTTCTTTTTTCGCGGCTTGCGCGGCTTGGGCGTCGGTGTTGGTGTCGGCTTGGAAAAAATTTTCTTAATTTTGTCCAGGAGATATTCGTCGTGTTCGCCGCGCGCCTGCGCAGATACGCTCAAGGCGATGGTCATCAAGATCGACAGCAGGATACGCAGCTTCGAATTGATCGACATTGGTCAGCCGGCGGCGAGTTCCTGCAGGACAGCCTGATTCATCCGAATGCCGGCGTCGAGATTCTCAAGCGGAAAATTCTCGTTTGGCGAATGCGCGCGGCAATCAGGCAAGGCCAGGCCGCATAACAATGTTTCCGCGCCAAGTATCTTTCGGAAATCGGACACGATTGGAATACTGCCGCCCTCTCGAATCAGCGCGACGTCGTGATCGAAGGCCTTGCGCAACGCGCGCTGCGCCGCTTTTCCAAACTCGGAATGCGGATCGGTCAAGTACCACGGACCGCTATGACCGGCGTTCATCTCCAGCGTCACACCGGGCGGACGATTTTTTTCGAAATGTTTTTGGACAAGATCGACAATCGCATCGCCGTCTTGGTTCGGCACGAGGCGGAAGGTCAATTTCGCAAACGCGTAGCTCGGCAGAACGGTCTTGGTCCCCTGCCCCTGATAACCGCCCCCCATCCCATTAATCTCGGCCGTCGGCCGCGCCCAGATTCGCTCGAACGTGCTGAAACCTTTCTCGCCAAAAAGTTCGGGCGAGCCGCTCTCTTTCAACACGAGCGCGTCAGCATCGATTGGAAGCTTGCCCCACATTTTTCTCTCCCAATCTTGCAGCGGTTGAACGTCATCGTAAAAACCAGACACCGCGACGTGTCCATCCCCGTCGTGTAAACTCGCCAGCAATTTCGACATGGCGGCAAGCGGATTCGCCACCGCGCCGCCGTAAATCCCGGAATGCAAATCGATCTTCGGGCCGCTCACCTTTAATTCCAGGGCCGTAACTCCGCGCAGACCATAACTGATCGTTGGTGTGCCCGGAGCGATCATCCCTGTGTCGGAGACGACAACCACGTCGCATTCCAAAGCGTCGCGATTCTCCTTCAGAAACTTGGGAAGACTTTTGCTGCCGACTTCCTCTTCACCTTCAATCACAAGATCGACATTCACCGGCAACTCGGCGTCGCGCGCGATCGTTTCCTGGATGCCGAGAATGTGGGAGAGGATTTGGCCCTTGTTGTCGGTCGAACCGCGGGCGAAAACATAACCGTTCTTCAAAACAGGCTCGAATGGCGGCGACTCCCACAATTCCAGCGGATCGGGCGGCTGCACATCGTAATGACCGTAAATCAAAACATGGCGGCGCCCTTCTCGATGTTTGTTGTGCGCCCAAACAATCGGGTGTCCGGCAGTCGCAACCACTTGCGATTCCAGTCCGATGCCGTTGAGTTTTTGTGAAACCCACTGCGCGCACTCGCGCACGTTTGCGGCGTAATCGCTGTCGGTCGAAATGCTCGGAAACCGCAGGAAAGAAAAATAATCTTCAAGATAACTGTCGCGCATGGTCTGCACTTTATCGCGGAAATGTCTGGCGCGAATAAAACTTTTCGATTGCGCGTATCGCCGAAAGCTCTCCGGCCCGTCATCCCGAGTCGCGGAGACGACGAGGGACCTCACAAATACGCATTTTGATCACGCGATGGTGTGAGTGTGATCTACGGTGTTCGTGAGCGGCCCCTCACTTCGTTCGGGCTGACATCTGGGGCCCGAGCACAAAATATTGGGCTCGGCGCACGCCGCGCCCCGATATTTAGTGTTATTTAGCTTGTCAGCACATTCTGCTGGCTATATTTCCTCACCGGGCCCATCTTAGTCGGCCCCCAGAATGCATTTACAGTCGCTCGAGCTTTTCGGCTTTAAGTCGTTCGCCGACAAAACCGTTTTCAATTTTCACGAAGGCATTACTGCCATTGTCGGCCCAAACGGCTGCGGTAAATCCAACGTGCTCGACGCTGTCCGCTGGGCGCTTGGTGAGCAGTCCGCTAAATCGTTGCGCGGCGACGAGATGGCCGATGTCATTTTCGACGGCACCGATTCGCGCAAGCCGCTCGGGTTTGCCGAGGTATCGCTCACTTTCAGTGATTGTGAAAAAGAGCTGAACGTCGACTGGAACGAGGTGCGCGTGACGCGGCGCGTTTATCGCGACGGCAATTCGGAATATCTCCTCAACAAAACGCTCTGCCGCTTGCGCGACATTCAAAATCTTTTCGCCGATACCGGCGTCGCGCGCGCCGCCTACTCGATGATGGAACAGGGCAAGATCGACATGATCCTCAGCTCGCGTCCGGAAGATCGGCGCGCCGTCTTTGAGGAAGCGGCCGGCATTACAAAATTCAAAGGACAAAAACGTGAGGCGCTGCGCAAACTAGAAGCGACCGAGGCGAATCTGTTGCGCATCGGCGACGTCATCAAAGAAGTAAAACGCCAGATCGGATCGCTCCAGCGCCAGGCCGGCAAAGCGCGCCGGTATCAGGCGCTTCACGCCGATCTGCGCGTGCTCGAGACGCACCATGCAAAAAAACAGCTCGCCGCACTCGAAACCGACCTCGCCAGGTGTCGCGAACAAATCGAAACCACCGCGCGTTCGGAGCAGGAGATCCGCGACAAGATCGACAACGACGAAAACGCGCTGGCTGAGCAGCGTCACGGGCTCGACCAGATCGACATCGAAATCTCCGAAGCGCGCGCTGCAGCACAGCAATTGCAAAGCGACATCGCCGCGCAGCGCAGTCGCATCGAGTTCAATCTGCAGCGCGCACAGGAGTTGGGCGAACTGATCGAACGCTGCCGTAACGATATCGCCGCGGCTGAAACGAAACGCGCCTCGCACGCAGCTCAGATCAAGGAAGCCGATTCGCTGATCGAAAAGACAAAGCGACTCCTCGACAAAGAAGAAACCGAGCTCGCCGAGTTGACGGAACGCCTCGCGGAAGTTCGCAGCGAGCGCGAGGCGCGCCAGACGCAGCGTCAAAAGATCGGGCTCTCCGTTTCCAAGGAGGAAAGTCGCCTCACCGCATTGGACGACGAAGTTTCGGGGCTGCGCGCCCGAAGCGAACTGACGATCGATCAGATTCGGCGGCTTGAGGATGAAATTGAAAACGCAAACCGTGCCGGCGAGCAAGCGATCTCGGATTTAGGTGCCGCTCAGGCAGCGACAAAAGGCGAACAACAGAAAATCGCAGAGCTACTCGCGGCGTCCGATGCAGCCGAAGCAAGTCTGCGCCAGCAACAGCAGGTTCTCGGCGATGCCGAAAAAGATGTCGTCGAAGTTGAGCGCACGCTCGCCGAGAAAAAATCGGTGCTAGAGGTTCTGCGCCAGCTCGACCACGCGGGTGAAGGTCTGGCCAAAGGTTCGCAGGCCGTGCTGCACGGCATGGATCGCCCCGATCGTTTTCGGTCCGCGGTTGTCGGATCGCTCGTGTCGCAGATCGAAGTTGAGCCAAGGTTTGTCTCTGCGATTGAAGTGGCGCTCGGCCGAAATCTGCACGCGATCGTGTTGAAGGACCGCGATACCGCCGCGGAGATTATTGATCGGCTGACCAGAAAGAAACTCGGTCAGGCCGCGCTTTTCGTTCCAAACTTGGGCGGCTCCGCTCACGAATCGGTGAGAAAAGTCCTGCCGCAAGGCGCACTCGGCTGGGCGATCGACAAAGTCACCGCGCCGCGCTCCGTCGAGCCGCTCCTGCGCTGCTTGCTCAACGGTGTCGTTATTTTTCCAAGTCTCGAAAAAGCCCTCGCCTGCAAGAAAGACGAGCCGACGCTCGCGATGGCAACGCTCGATGGCGAATTTGTCTCGAGCGAAGGCATCGTTTTCGGCGGCAGCAGCGAAGTCCGCTCCGATTCTCTGCTCGAACGCAAAGCCCGCATTGCCGGGCTGGCGCGCGATGAAGCGGATTGCGTCAGCCAGCGTGATGCGCTCCTGCAAAAGCGCGATCGGATCAAAGGCGACATCGAAGCCGCCACGCAAAAAGTGAAGGAGGCGCGCGCGCGCTACGAAGCAACTCACATCGAGCAGTCCAACGCGGCCGCGCGTATTGCCCTGCTCGAACGCGAGCACGAAGAGGCCGCGCGCAAGATCGACAGTCTCCAGTCAGAAAAAGCGACACTCGAGCAGCAGATCAAATCGGCCGACGAAGAACTGGCCAGATTGCAAAAGGAAGCCGCCGTTTTGCGCGAGCACCTGGCGTCGCAAACCGCCGCGCAAGATGCCGCTGAAAGCGAGGCGCGAAAAGCGGAAGCGCTCGAAGCAGAAACCATCGAGCAGCAAAACGAACTGCGCCTTGTCATCGCGACCGAGCGGCAGCGACACGAGAACTTCGTCGCGCAGCGGCAGCCGATGGCTGCCCGCGACACCGAATTGTTGGAGCTGATTGCATTGCGGCAGGCTGACATCGCCAGTTACGAAGCCAAGCTCGCCACTCAAGCCGATGAATCGCGCACGGCCGAAGCCGCGATTAAAGAACAAACCGCCCGCTGCGCCGAAGCCGAGGCGAATGCAAAAGAGATCATGGACCAACGCGCCGCCCGCAGCGCCGCTGTCCACCAGCGGGAAACCGACCTGCGCGAGTTGCGCAATTCGTCAAGCGAACTCCAGGAACAACGCGGTCAACAGCAGGTCCATGCTTCGCAACTGGAGATGCAAATCGATAATCTCGCTGAACGGATCGAGCGCCGATACCAAATCGATCTTCGCGCGTTCACGCCAGATGAAGCCGGATTCGAAAAAACTTTGCGCGCACAATTAAAACGGCGACAAGGTGGATCGAGCGCTCCGCCGCTCGATGTTAACAACGGCGGCGAGGCCGCGTCGACTCTGCCATCACGCGCGGAGATCGCGATCGACCCATCTGATTTCACGGGCGACGACTCGCAGAAGCTGATTGTCGATCTTACCCGGCAGCTCGACAACATGGGGCCGGTGAATCTCGATGCCGTCCACGAGTACGACGAGCTGGAGGAGCGTTACAAGTTTCTCGAAAACCAAAACAATGACCTGACGAACTCACGCCGCGAACTGCTGGACGTAATCGCGCGGATTAACTCGACCACGCGCAAATTATTCGCGGAAACTTTCGCCCAGGTCCGCGCCAATTTCCGAGAAGTGTTCGCTGAGCTCTTCGGCGGCGGACGGGCCGATCTCGCGCTGATGGATGAGAACGATCCGCTCAACTGCGGAATCGAGATCACGGCCAAACCGCCGGGCAAACAATTGCAAAGCATTTCCCTGCTCAGCGGCGGCGAACGCGCCATGGTCGCGGTGGCGCTGCTGTTTTCCATTTACATGGTACGGCCCAGCCCCTTCTGCGTACTCGACGAGATCGACGCGCCACTGGATGAAGGCAACATCAATCGATTCATCCGTATGCTCGACCGGTTCGTCGCGCAAAGCCAGTTCGTCATCATCACGCACAACAAACGCACGATTGCGCGCGCTGATGTCCTTTATGGCATCACGATGGAGGAACGCGGTGTGAGCAAACTCGTCGGGATGAAGTTGACTCCTCCGCCCGCAGCCGAGCAGAGCGTAGCCGTGCCGCAGCCGATTTCTTCGCAGCGCCAATTCGCTGTCGCCGAAAACGGCAACGGCGAAAAGGCGGCCACGCGCGTCGCGCGGTAAAGTAGGCCGGGCGTCCCGCTTGCCATTTTAGGGAAATGCCAGCCGGAGGCTTGCACCGGTCTAAAAATTTTTTGCGCGGGATTGTCGATCTTGGGTAAAATTTCCGAATGCTTCAGACGGCCGCGCGCAGCAAAAGATCGACAACGAAAAAAGCGGCCGCCTCCGCTGAAGCAGCTACGGCGGCCAAGCCCGTGCATGAGCGATTTCTCGAAGCGTTCCGCTGGATGCTGCTCGCACGCACGATGGAAGAAAAGCTGGTCAGCCTTTACCGCGGTGGCCACATCACGGGCGGCGTTTACATCGGCAAAGGCCAGGAAGCCGTTAGCGTCGCGTGCGGTTTGTTTCTGGAGAAGAACGACATTTTTGCGCCGCTAATTCGCGATCAGGCCGGGCGCTCGGCGTTCGGCGAACCGCTCGTCGACGTGGCGCGCACTTACCTCGGTTCACGACTCGGGCCGATGCGGGGCCGCGATGGCAACATTCATCGCGGACGGCCGCGCGATAATCAGCTCGCCATGATCAGTCATCTCGGCGCAATGGTTTCGGCCACGGTCGGCGCGCTCATGGCGAAACGGTTCAAAGGCGAAAAGAATTTCATTGGTCTCACCGCGATCGGCGAAGGCGGGATGCAAACCGGTTCGTGTCATGAAGGCATGAACATCGCGGCGGTCGAACAAGTGCCGCTCGTCGTCGTGGCGACGAACAATCATTACGCCTATTCGACGCCGAACGAGCGCGAGTTCGCCTGTCACGATCTCGTCGAGCGTGCGGTCGGCTACGGATTTGAAGGGAACGAAGTCGACGGCACCGATTTGAACGCCTGTCTGGATGTTATCGGTAGTGCGGTGAAACGCGCGCGCGCTGGTCGGCCGCCGCAACTGGTGGTCGCGTCGGTTTTGCGGCTGTCGGGCCACGGCGAACACGATGACGCCAGCTACGTGACCGACGAAATCAAACGTCAGCCGTTCGCGCAGGATTGTTTGAAGCTCGCCGAGAACAAGATTGTCGATCTTCAGCTGGTCGATGGCGAGACGCTGCAGTCCTGGCGCGAAGAAGCACGCGCCCAAGTCGAGGAAGCGATCACAACCGCGCAACAGGACCCGCAGCCGGCGGCTGAAAAGGAGGATTGGTGCGCAATCTCGACGCGGCAGTTGGCTGATCAATTTGAATAATCGACAAAATTCCAAATCCGAATGACCAAAATCCAAAACACAAAGCAACGAACCAGGCGTTTTGAACATTCGGATTTTGAAATTGTTTCGATATTCGGATTTCGGATTTCGGATTTCTAATGAGCATCACTTATCTCGAAGCGATCCGCGAAGCGCAGGCGAAATTGCTGCGCGAAGACGAGCGCGTGTTCATTTACGGGCAAGATGTGGGCGGCACATTCGGCGGCGCGTTCAAGGCGACGAAAGGGTTGGCCAAAGAATTTCCCGGCCGCGTTCTGAATACGCCGATCAGCGAAGACGCGATTGTCGGGACGGCGATCGGCGCGGCCCTGAACGGAATGCGGCCGATCGTTGAAATGCAATTCGCCGATTTCTCGAGCATCGCGCTCAATCAAATCCTCAATCACGCCGGGACGCATTATTGGCGCACGCAGGTGCCGGTCCCGATCACGGTGCGTTTGCCGAGTGGCGGCACAAAAGGCAGCGGGCCGTTTCACAGCCAGTCGATGGAATCAATTTACGCGCATTATCCGGGGCTGATCGTAATGACGCCGGCGACGGTCGAGGACGCGTACACGATGTTGATCGAAGCCGTGGCGATTGACGATCCCGTCATCTACTGCGAGCACAAATACCTCTATTACCATCTCAAAGCCGACAAACTGCCGGATAAAGGCTTGCCGACTGGACGCGCCCGGATTGCGCGCGCGGGACGCGACCTGACGATTGTGAGCTACAGCGCAATGGTTCAGGAATCGCTGAGTGTGGCCGAAGAATTGGCGCGCGAAGGTTTCGAACTGGAAGTTGTCGATCTTCGCACGGTCAAGCCGCTCGACACCGATACCGTACTTGCTTCGGTCGCGCGCACCGGCCGTTTGCTCTGCGTTGGCGAATCATTTCCCTGGGGAGGCGCGACCGCGGAAATCATCGCGCGCGTCACCAGCGCGGGATTTCATCTGCTCGATGCCGCGCCCGTACGGATCAACGCCAAAGATACGCCGGTTCCGTATCACCCGAATTTGTGGAGCGCACATCGGCCAGGCGCGAAAACGATCGCCGAGAAAGCGCGCGCACTTCTTCGCGAGTAAATTATGCCGCAGGTCCCGATCATCATGCCGCAACTAGGCGAATCGATCGCCGAGGCCACCATTGTCGAGATCAAGGTCAAACCTGGCGACGAAGTCGCGGCCGATCAGGAGATCATCGACGTCGAGACAAACAAAGCCGTCATGGGCGTAACGACGCCGTGCAAAGGCAAGATCGACAAGATCACGGCGCAATTGAAGGAGACGTATCCGATCGGCACCGTGCTCGGCTACATCGAGGCGAGTGAAGCCGATGCGGCGCGATTTGCGAAGCATGCTCCAACGCCCCCGCCGAAAGAAGTCGCCGAAGAAATTCCCGCTCGCGCCGATGAGGAAGTGCACGAATCGAAGCCGCATTTTGCGGTCGATGGTGAAGGCTACAAAACGTATGCGCCGTCGACGAGCGTGTCTGGCGGCTTGCCAGTGCCCGCAACTTTGAAGGGCGCGAGTTTTGTTTCGCCGCGAGTTCGGGCGCGCATGGCGGAGCTGCAATTAACGCAGGCTGATCTCGCGGGAATCAGCGGAACCGGCGCGGGCAATCGGATCACGATCAAAGATCTCGAGAATTTTTTGCACAAGATCGACAACCAGACCGCGAAAGAAGCTTCGGCAATTCGCGCCGGAGTCGCGGACGCGATGCGCCGCAGCTGGACGCGGCCGCTTTCGACTGTGGGCTCGTCCGTCAATCTCGATCCGGTCTTGCAAGATCGACAGTCGCGCGAACCCAAACCAGGTCCGGGACTTTACGCGACGCGCGCGCTCGCACTTGCCCTCGCCGAAAATCCCACAGCAGCGGCGAAATTGATCGGCAATCGCGTCGTGCAATCGAACTCGATTGACGTCGGCGTCGCGGTCGAAGCCGAGGATGGGATCATGGTTCCGGTCATCCGAGGCGCAGACAAAGTTTCGCTGGCCGATCTCGTCGCGAAATACCAGGAGCTTGTCGATCTTGCCCGCAAACGCCGCATCTCACCCGATATGCAGGCCGGCGGCCTCGCCACCGTGTCAAACTTCGGCACGTTCGGAGTCGAATGGGGCACGCCTATTCCCCTGCCCGATCAAACTTTGCTCCTCGGTCTGGGCGTCGGGAAAAAAGTTCCATCGTGGGACGAAACAAAAAATCAATTCGTCCCAAAAACCGAAGCGCAGATCACACTCAGCTTCGATCATCGCAGCATCGACGGCGGCGGCGCGGCGCGTTTGCTCAAACGCGTGATTGAGCTGCTCGAAGAGCCGGCAAAATTGTAGCTAATGATCGTTTCCTTCTGGGAGTAGAGCGGCAATCTCTGCCTTGTACTCGTCGGGAAGGTTGAGTTTGGACAACGTCTCACGCGCGGAATATCTGCCCTCGCTGAATCCAGCGGCCAGGCGACGCAGAATATTGGTTCTTAATTGTGATTGTGGCATTTGGAGAACAGGTAAGAAGTCTGGCTCGGGTTTATCCCACATCGGAGCTGGGAAATTTTCCACAACATGCTTTTGCGTTTCGGGTGGTAGCGCGCTGGTCCAACTAAGGAATTCATTGGCACCGAGTTGCAACCATCTTTCCATCACAGAGGAGAGTTCCTTCGGCCAGTCGCTAGCAGGGAACTGGGTTATGAACTTTGTCATTGTTGAGGGTGAGTAGTTCGACGAAAAATCTGTCGCCAGACGAGCGATTCCACTTAAAGCGTCCTGCCGGATTTCGCCGGCGGGAAGTTTGTCCAGGTATCCCTTCGCACGTGGCTCGCTTTGCTCGAACAGTTTAGGTGCGAGCCCCGGAATGGCATGGTGCAATTTTTCCTCGCTCATATTTTGAAGCGCGTAATTGACGGCTGCATCCTGATCAGCGCCAAACCATCCAGTAAGCCATGATTCGTAATCCAGCCCGGAAATATCTTCGCGGTGGGTGTCTAACCACTTGCGAGCAGCGTCAGCATCGAGCCCAGCCCATGTTTGGACGAATGATGCGCCATACTCTTGCAGCGGTAGGTCTTTGTGCTGGTCAAAGAATCGAACAACTGCTTCCGGATCAACTTGCGCCCACTCATCTAAGACCATGCCGAGATGATCGGTAAGTTGGTAATTGCGAGCCGCCTCTGGGACTTTGAGCAGCATCTCTGCGAGTACGGGCATTGCTGAAGGCGGTGCCGCTGCAATCATCGCATCCATGGCAGGACCGCGATGTCTCGGCAGATTGATCACAAGATCAGCCGCCGTTTGTGAATCGGCTTGAACCAACGCGCGGAAAAACCCGTTCAACGCTCCAATTTTGCGCGGGCTTTCCGGTAATTGGTTGATCTCGCGGAGCCATTCGACGCGCGATTGCCGTGGGGCATTCTGAATCGTTTCATAAAGATCGACAAAGGAAATGTTCGCAATATCTCGGTAGACGACCGCGCCGAAATCTGCGGGAGGATTTGGAGTGGCTGCCGGTCGGGGCGAACTAGGACGCTCCGCAGGTGTGTATTCCGAATGCTGATGCGCGCGACCAGAAAGATACCCGATCAAACAAAGAGCAACCGCTGATGTTGGAATGAAAATGACTACGCTGCGTTTCATTGGCTTTGGCTGACAAAACGCAGAAGCATCTGTTTTTGTTGAGTGGTGAGTTGCAGCCCTACGATTTTCGCGCGCGCCTCCGTAGGATCATCACTCAGATTGGCGACGAATTTCTGAAGAGCGTCGCTTCGCGCAGTCGGATTATCGATGAGGGTTGCTATCTCGAACACACGCGGTGCTTGTTGAACTGATGCAGCATTACAAAAGTAGAGAATTGCTTTTGATTTGGCATTTGCGGAAAGAGTGCGCAGCCAAGCTTCAGCACTCGCCGAGTCGGTTTCGTCCCAACTCTGAAATATTTCGCCAACCTGATCGATCCACAAATTGGATGGGAGGTGAATTAACCACGGGCGAATCTGCTCTGAACCAATCTCTGGGTCCTCTGGCTCTTCCTCGTCTCCACCTTCCCTGATTGTGATAGCTCTATCTCGGCCGACGCGTGTTAACAGCTCGCCTAACGCTGCCCGCTGAGCTTCCTCGGTTGGGAGTGATAAGATGAACGCCGTTGCTTCGTCCCGAGATTTTGTGCAGAGAGCTAAACCGAACTCGGCTAAAGTTTGCTTGATTTCCGGCTCGTCCGCGTGTGTGGCAACGAAGGCTGCAGCGCCGCGGCTATCTTTTTCCAACCATGACAAGAGCAATCCTCGTGCGGCCTCGAGCCTACGCCGATCTTCGGCGCGCGGATATTTCGGGTCGTTCAATGCAGGCAGTTTCAAATTGGTAAACCAATCTGCGGCCTTCTCTGGCTCTGAGTTTGCCCAGCAGTACATAACGCCCATGAAGATTCCGTCCACGGTTTGCGGGTGCTCTTCGAGAAACCTTGCGACAGCCGGTGGATCCGCAGCCGCCCATCGCGCAAGAATTGATGTTGAGCTAAAGCTATTCACGCGATAGCCAAGGTGATTTTCTAGTTCCGCGAATGCTTGAAGAGCAGACTCGGCGGCCGCGTCTGCGGCAGCGTAGAACGCCATGCTTTGCATACGTTTGTCAGTGATCTTTTCTACGCTTTTAATCGCTTCAGTTGGATCAAGTTCGCTCCAGATTTTGTAAAAGCTTTTGATCGCCGCGTTTCGTCGCGTGCCCGGCGGCATCCGTTCAAGCTCGCGCGCCCACGCGCTTCGCTTCTCGGGCGCCGCCGCGCGCATAACGTCCCATAATTCGCCGAACGAAACGGTCGCAACGTTGGCAAGCAAGATGTGATCGCTCTGATTGACATCGTCTGGTAAGAGACGATTCGATTTTCCGGCGCTCGTAATGGTGGCGCTTTCTTTGCTAGGGACGTTTGATTGTTGCTGCGCTCGGCGTTCAACGACTCGGCCGCCATTAAATGACGCGACGATCAGCACAAGGCCTAACCCAATTACGCCAGCGATACATGGAGGGCGCACGGTCACCATTTTAATTCAATCCCACAAAGTTTGCGACGGTCCGAGACCGCCGCTACCATTTTAGTAATGTCGTACAAGGAGAAAGAATTCGAAGTAAAGCGTGATCTGGAGGCGGCGCGGCGCGTTTGCTCAAACGCGTGATTGAGCTGCTCGAAGAGCCGGCAAAATTGTAACGCCGACCACGTTTCGACA
>DATDFJ010000340.1:0-2102 GCA_036522675.1 Chthoniobacterales bacterium
CAACGTCAAAGCATGGAACGTCGCCGATTGGTCGCTGATCCGCACCGTCGCCACGACCGATTTCATCTTTGGCGTCGCCTTTTCGCCGGACGACACAGAACTGGCAGCAGCCGGCGGTTATTCGGGAAATTGGATTCACACCTTCCGGACTTCGGATTGGCAGGAGACCGGGCTGCTTGGCTATGGTCAGGAAGAAAATCGTGGGATCGCGTATTCTCCGGATGGACAATTCCTCGCCTGGGCGATGTTGTACCCGGGAGCCCGGTTGCAGAATCTCGCCACCGGCTCCTTCTGCGACTTGAGCGGATTCGATTACTACGGCACAAACGCGGTCGGCTTTTCGCCGGACGGCCAGCGACTCGCGACCGGCAGCGATAGTCAGGAACTCGGTGTATGGGACGTGGCCAGTTGCGCTCAACTGTTAAGCCTCAACGGCCCCTCCGGTTTCGTGAAGAGCGTCGCCTATTCTACCTCCAGCAATGTCATCCTGAGCGGCGGACAAGACTTCGGCGCGTCGCGCGGCACGCTTCTCTTTTGGCGCGCCGCCGACGGTGCGTTGCTGCGCGCTTATGTCGGCGAGACCGCGACGGCGGTGCTCTCCGTCCAGTACTCGTCTACAGGCAAATTCTACGCCTATGCGCGAGACGACGGGCGCGTCGTGCTCGCGCGCAACCCATTCCCTTGAGCACCGCCCTTAGCGAAGACGCTGCTTGAGACTTCTTCGCCGATGACGCGCATGTCGACGAGCGAACAATGTACACTCGCCGGCAGGAATTCTTTGCTCAAACCGGTGAGCATCGGCGCGGCGGCGCGTCCGAAATTCCTCGAGTGAAGCTCACTGAGGCGAGGAGTTGGATCGCGGCTCCTTAATACGGAGAATCTATGGATCGATTCAGCGCTTTTCCTTTCACCAATGCATTGAACTCTGCTACCGACTCGGCTGAAGCAGGGTCGATTCCAGACGTGGGCAGGCCGACCCATCGGGCCAGCACTTCACTGATATACTCGCGCGAGACCAACTGGCCGGACCGTTGCTCGGAGTTTATCGGTTTTTCCAGATTGATACGGTCGAGTTCAGCTGACAGCGCGTCGAAGGCGATCCGGCCAAATATCTGCTTCTTCAGCAACACACTTACGGCAAGGGATCTTACGCTGCGGTCAAGTGCGGGCAGCGCCGTCGCGACTATGTCGTATGCTTTTCGCTTGTCGAAGTAGATGATTGCGTCCAAAGCGATCAAGCGCATAGGAGCGAACATCTCTTCATACTTCGCAACCGCTTCAGCCCGATCGATGCCGTAAGTTTCGGCCTTTTGCTCGATGATTTGCCGCTCCGCAGTGCTCCCTCGGGTCGGCGAGCCAATACTGGTCTGAATTGGCGAGTTAATTACGAAAATGCCGACGATGAAATAAAAGAAGGTTAGTCTCATGGCTTGATTCGGTATTTCAGAAAGCATTCCTCGTCGACAACGCGCATGTCGACGAGCGAACAATGCACGCTCGCGGGGAGGAATTCTTTGCACAGACCGGTGAGCGTCGGGGCCTTGGCTCCGCCGAATAGAAACGGCGCGATTGTGAGATTGAGCTCATCGATGAAGCCGCGCTCGAGCATCGCGCGGAAAAGGGTTGGGCCGCCTTCGCACGCGATCGTGCGCACCTTGTATTTGCGGCGCAACGTACGCAGCATTTCGAAAAGATCGACATTTACCGATTCGCTCAGATGCAGGACGGCTTTTTGGCCGAGCGCGTCTCGAAATTTCCGCGGCATCCGTTTACTCGAAAAAATCAGGATCGGCGAGACATCGGACTGAAAGATTTTCAACCGATTGTCGATCTTACCTTCGTTTGAAACGATCACCCGGATCGGACTAGAGGTTTGTCCGCGCGCGACTCGCTCCTGGCGCAGCTCGGCTGGGAGACTGAGCCGCACATTGTCGCGCTTGAGTGTGCTGTGCCCGATCAATACGGCGTCGGCCCGCGCGCGTTGCCGAAACAGATGCGCCTTGTCTTCGCGTGACGTGAAATCGACCGGCGCGAATTTCCACGTCGTGATCTTGCCATCCACAGTCATGGCGAACGTGGCGTAGACGAACGGGCGCTCCGAG
>DATDFJ010000341.1:0-14398 GCA_036522675.1 Chthoniobacterales bacterium
TCCATCCGCGACGTCGAGGTGCGCGGCAAACGCGTACTCGTGCGGGTGGACTTCAATGTGCCAATCGAGGAACACGATGGGAGGATCGAGATCACGGATGACACGCGCATCCGCGAAGCGCTGTCCACGATCAATTATCTGCGCGAGCATCGGGCCAAAACGATTCTGATGTCACACGTCGGCCGGCCCGAGGGCAGGCGCGTCGAGAAATATTCGCTGCGCCCGATCGGCGATTACTTGCATACCCTCATTAATCAGCCGGTCATTTTCAGTCATGACACGATCGGCGACGTGCCGGAAAAAATTGTCGAGCACATGCAGGAGTGCGACGTGGCGTTGCTCGAGAATTTGCGCTTTCAGTGGCAAGAGGAAGCCAACGATCCGAAGTTTGCGCAAGCACTGGCTGAATTGGCCGATGTCTACGTCAACGACGCCTTCGGCGCGGCTCACCGCCCCCACGCGTCAACCGTCGGGGTGACGCAATTTTTCGCGCAATCGGCGATGGGTTTTTTGATGGAAAAAGAACTAAGGTATCTCCACGGAGAGCTCGATCATCCGGCCAAACCGTTCGTGGTGGTGATGGGTGGCGCGAAGGTTTCAGACAAAATCGGCGTGCTCAAGGCGCTGATGGAAAAGGCCGATACGATTTTGATCGGCGGCGCGATGGCGAACACATTTTTCAAAGCGCAGGGAATCCCGATCGGCGCGAGCCGGGTCGAAGCCGACAAGACCGATCTGGCGAAGGAGATTGTCGATCTTGCCAAGAAGCGCGGCGTGAAGTTCGTCCTGCCAGTCGATCTGGTCGAAGCAAAAGAGATTAAACCGGGTGCGCAGATTCAAAATACGCAACGGCTTTCGCAAAAACATGGGGTCGACGAGGGCTGGCAGGCGGTCGATATCGGCACGGCAACGATTGCACTTTTTCAGGACGAAATCGGCAAAGCGAAAACGATTTTGTGGAACGGGCCGCTCGGGATTTTCGAGATCCCGGATTTTGCCGAGGGCACGTTCGCCATCGCCGAAGCGCTGGCCAACTCCGGCGCCACGACGATCATCGGCGGCGGCGATTCGGTCACCGCGGTGAAGCAAGCCGGCCTTGCTGAGAAGATGACTTTTATGTCCACCGGTGGCGGCGCGGCCCTGGAGTTGCTCGAAGGAAAAGAACTGCCGGGTGTCGCGGCGTTGACAGAGAAAGAGTGATGCGAAAAAAAATCGTCGCTGCGAATTGGAAAATGAACATGACGCAGGCCGAATCGGCTGCGTTTGTAAAATCGCTCCTGCTCGATCTTGGCGACATCACCGATATCGAAGTGGTGATCGTTCCGCCATTTACGGCCATCGCCAAAGTCATGGAAACACTCGGCCCGTCGCAGAACATCAAAGTCGGCGCGCAAAACATGCATTGGGAACCAAACGGCGCGTTTACCGGCGAGATCAGCGCGGCGCTTTTGCGGGATTTGTTCGTCCGCTATGTCGTGCTCGGCCATAGCGAACGGCGCCAATACTTCGGCGAGACCGACGAGATCGTGAATCGCAAAGTGCGCGCGGCGCACGAAGCGACGCTGCGTCCGATTGTTTGCGTCGGTGAAACACTCGAGCAGCGCGACAAAGGTAACGTCGAAAAAATTTTGTCGATCCAACTCCGCGGGAGCCTCGCACGTTTGAACGAAAAGGAATTACAGGAAACAGTGGTCGCCTACGAACCCGTCTGGGCGATCGGGACTGGCCGAAACGCTACCCCCGAGCAGGCGCAGGAAGCGCACGCGTTCATTCGCCAGACGCTCGCGAAAATCGCCGACGAAACAACCGCCGAGCGCGTCCGGATTCAATATGGCGGCAGCGTTAAACCAGAAAACGCGCGCGAATTAATGAGCCAGCCCGATGTCGACGGCGCGCTCGTCGGCGGCGCGAGCCTCGACCCGCGCAGCTTCGCGCAAATCGTTCTGGCGGCGCGTGAAGAGGGATAAAAATCCCAAGCACCAAACCCCAAGCACCAAAGAAATCCCAAAACCAATCTCCAATATGCACGCGACGTAATTGGGTATTGGAGCTTGGAGCTTCTTTGGGATTTGGGTTTTGGAGCTTGGGATTTTATTTCTTGATCTCCAGATACGTGCGCGTCTGCACTTTCGTCGTGCCGGGCTGCAGTTCTTCCACGCGCATTTGTTTCAGAAACCAGCGGTTGTCGATCTTCTGCGCAGAAACGACTTCGAAACGCTTGGCGAGCTTTCCGTTCCAATCGTAGCCTTCCATGCGCATGAGCGCCCCGCTCGCCTGATCGACCCAGAGAAAAACATTTGAGTATTGTGAGTCGCGCGACGGCGGCCGCAGCTGCAGTTTCCAGCAGCGGCGCGTGCGGACATTTTCTTCGCCCACGACAGAGCCGTCACGCCAATAGAGAAACTTGAGCGCGAGATCTTCGTAAGTGACGGCGGTGCCGCGGATTCTTTGCGTCAATTTCGCTGCAGAAATCTTTTCGCTCCCGGAGTCACTCACGACATCAAGGCGGGAGCTGTTTTCGCCGAGCCGCAGTTGCACGATCTCGTTGGGATTATTGAATGAGTAGCGGATCAACGGCCCGGTCTGTTTGAGTTTAAACGGGATTACCGTTTGGTCCTGGCGAAGCTGACCATCGAGGTCGAGCTGCTGCTGCGTCTCAAGCATGCGGACGGAGTCGAGGATAGCCTTCGCCGACGGTGCTGGCGATTGTGCCTGAACAAATGTTGCCCCAACGAGCAAAACAGTAAGCGTCTTTCGCATCATCGTCAGTTTTAAGTCTTAAGTTTTAAGTGTTAAGTGCAACAGGCGATCCCTTAAAACTTTAGACTTAAAACTTAAAACTTCTTCGTTTTGGACGAAACGCTCTTCCATTTAATTAACGAACGCTGGACAAATCCGGTGCTGGATTTGTTGATGGGGGCGCTTGCCAATGTGGAGATCTGGCGACCGCTCCTGATCGGCGTCGTGATTTTCATGGTCGTGTTCGACGGGTTTCGCGGACGCGCCTGTGTTCTTTGCCTGCTCCTCTCACTGTCGATTAGTGAGCAGGTCACGAGCGTCTTGAAGACAGCGATAGATCGACATCGGCCGAAGCAGGTGGAAACGGTCCGGCTTGTCGAACTCCAACACACGCGACCGGCATTCATGACGTTATTTAACAAAACGACGATCCGCTATTCGGACGCGTCGGACCGAACACGCTCGGGGCCATCGTTTCCGTCCGGTCATGTCACGGACAACACCGTGATCGCGTTTTGTCTGACGCTTTTTTACCGGCGCGGCTGGCTTTACTGGATCCTTGCCGCGGCGATCGGCTATGGGCGTATTTACCTCGGAGCCCATTGGCCCAGCGACGTGCTCGCAACGTTCTTCCTCGCGGCCGGCGAAACATTGCTCATTCTCGCCGGGCTCGAATGGACATGGCGCCGAGCCGCACCGAAATGGGCTACGCAAATTTACGCGCAACATCCCAGCCTCATTGCAGAAGTGGCGCAAGCTTCCAGCTTGCCTGCGCAAGCCAGAGGCTCGCGCTACTCTGAATGAGCACGACGCGCGCGGTCTGGGTGTTCGTCGCGATCTTGACCGCGATCCGATTGTCGATCTTGCCAACGAGCGACCTTGAATTCGACGAAGCGCATTATTGGATGTGGTCGGAGCGGCTCGCGCCGGCCTATTTCAGCAAGGGCCCGGGCATTGCGTTCGCGATTCGCGCCAGCACCATGATCTTCGGTGCCAACGAATTTGGGGTGCGCTTTTTCAGTCCAATCCTTGGCGCCGGCACGAGCCTGCTTCTGTATTATTTCGCGAGAAAATTGTTCAGCCCGACGGCCGGGCTCTGGACGGTGATCGCCCTCAACGTCACGCCGATCTTCAACCTCGGCGCATTTCTCATGACCATCGACCCGTTGTCGATCTTCTTTTGGGTGGCGGCGATGTTCACCTTTTGGCTGGCGCTGGAAAACCCCGAACGCTTTCGGGGTTCGTGGTGGTGGCCAGCGACCGGGGTGCTCATTGGTCTTGGCTTCCTGTGCAAATACACAAACGCACTCGAATTGGTCTCGATTGTTCTCGTCCTCGCACTTGCGCCCCGGTTCCGGCAACAGTTCGCGCGGGCTGGTTTTTATTTGATGCTCGCCGCGTTCGCGATTTGCACTGTCCCACCGATCGTCTGGAACTCGCAGCACGTCTGGATTACGCTCACGCACCTGCGCTCGCGCGGCAGCCTCGAGGAAGGATTCGGTTTTCATCCGGCCGAGGTGCTGGTATTTCTCGGTCAACATTTCCTCGCCTATTCGCCTTTGCTCTTTCTCGGCCTTGCCTGGGGCGTAATCGCGAGCTGGCGGCGCGTGAACCAGCAGTTCAAGGCGCTATTTCTCTTTTGGTTCGGCCTGCCGGTGTTCGCCTTTTATTTCATCCTCTCATTCAACAAGGCGGCTGCGCCGAATTGGGACGCGTTGTCGATGTTATCGTTTGGTTTGCTGGCCGTTTATTTTTGGCGGGAACGCTTTGCCGCTCGCGCAGTGTTACGCAGCGTCATGGCCGTTGCGCTGGGGTTCGGCCTGTTGATGAGTGCGCTTGCCCTGGACACCGACGTGATTCGCAGCGTCGGCTTTAAGCTCTGGCGCAGCGATCCCAGCGATCGCATGCGCGGCTGGAAAAGCGGAACCATCGCGGTTGAGAACATCCGCGACGAGTTGGAGAAGAAAATCGGCGAACGCTTGTTCCTGATTTCGGACGCCCGCACGCGCGCGTCGGAAATTTCGTTTTATCTGCGCGACAAAAAATCGGAAGGCCCGGGGCATCCGCCCGTTTACATCATCGAATCGCAAAATATTCAGAACCAGTTTTCGTTCTGGCCGCGCTACGATCAGTTCGTCGAAGCGAAATCTTCTGCGCCCGGGACCCGCGACGAAGCTTACAGCGAAGAAAATGGGGTGAACCCGTTTGTCGGTCGCAGCGCACTTTTCATCTGTGACGGCACAAGAACGCGTGTGCCGCACAACATTCACGTCGGTTTCGAATCGGTTGAGCCCGTCGCGACCATCGACGTGCACCGCTTCGGCGAATCGTTGCGCACCTGGCAGGTCTGGCTCTGCCGAAAATATCGGACGCTCCCGCTATGAACGAGGCGACGCGCGCACCGGCGCTCTCGGTGGTTGTGCCGATTTTCAATGAAGAAAAGAACATGTCGATCTTGCAGGAAGAGTTGCGCGCCGCGCTCGCGGGACGGGATTACGAAGTCATTTTCGTGGACGACGGTTCGACCGATGGCACAGCCGAGCGGATCGAATCGGCGCCAAACGTGCGCGTCGTTCGATTTGAACGAAACACGGGGCAAAGCGCCGCCATTTACGCCGGTCTCCAAGCCGCGAAAGGCGCGATCGCCGTGTTGATTGACGGCGACCTACAAAACGATCCGGCCGACATCCCGAAATTGCTCGCCGAAATCGCGCGCGGCGCTGATCTCGTCTGCGGTTATCGCGAAAAACGCAGGGACACGCTCGGGAAACGCCTGACGAGTCGGGTCGCGAATTTTGTCCGCAGCCGATTCGTCAAAGATTACGTGCGCGACACTGGTTGCACGCTGAAAGCGATGCGGCGCGATTGTATCGCCGCGCTCGTTCCGTTCAAAGGCATGCACCGTTTCATCCCGGCGTTGATCCGCGCCGCGGGATATCGCCTCGTTGAAGTTCCGGTTCATCACCGGCCGCGGCGTTTCGGTGAAAGCAAGTACGGCCTGGGCAATCGCGCCGTGCGCGCCACGATCGATATGTTCGGCGTGCGCTGGCTGCTCTCCCGGCGACTGGATTACAAGCTGCGCAAACGGTAGCGACTACCGGCGGCCCGAAGGCCGCCGTTATTTAGCATCGGCTTCGGAGAAGCCGATCCGACCGCACGCGGGCGCAAATACCCGTGCGGCCCAAGCGAACCTTAAAAGCTCTCCACCCGCATTCCGCGCTTCGCGAGTTGGCTCTGCACGCTGTCCGGCCCGACGAGGTGACCCGCGCCCACGGCGATGAGTTGCACACCGGAGCGCTGCAAGAGCTCGGCGATTTTGTTGCTCCACTGAATATTGCGCCGGACGAAAAGTTTCTCGTACACCTCCGGTTCTTTCCGCTTCACGTCTTCGGCCAGCAATTCGTCCATCGTGCGTGTGTCGCCGTTCACCCACGCTTTGGCGAGAGTTTCGACCAGCGCTAGCCCCCGGCTCACCTCGTCGAGTGTTGTCTCAAGGAACTCAATTTGCGTCCGCTCCGGAAGATCGGCCACCGCGCGCAGTGAATCTTCGATTGTTTCGAAGCCCATTACCTTTTCGCCTTTTTTGTCCGCTTCGGTTTTGAGCACCATATCCAGGCCGGCGTTGGGATCATAACCGGCGTTCAGCAATGGCAGCTGGCTCAACAGAATCGCAGCCGCCCAAGGTTGCATTACCTCCAGACCCTCCATCGGCACGTGATATTGCCGAGCGATCTTTTCCAGTTTTTCCTGCTGCTCGCGATTGAGCTTGCTCGAGAGCGGGTGTTTCGGATCAAGTCCGTACTTCTGAATGATCGGCAGGGCGGCCACCTGGTCCGTTGGATCGGCTACCTCCAGCCACAATTCACTGCTCTCGCGCAGCGCGCCGAGCACTTTGGCGCGGTTCCATTCGGTATCGTGCTTCAGCAAATGCATTGTGCCGATTAAATAAATCGTCGAATTGGCGTCGCGGATCACCCACATCGCCGGATCGGCATCGGCCGCGTGGCTGCAGGCGAATGCCACGGCGAGCGCGACCGCGTAGCGCGTGCGCCGCCAATTAACGAATCGCCGTCTCAAGGCAGCAAAGATTAAGGCGTCCGATCTGGCCCAGCAAGTTTGCAGTGTCCTAAAACGCGCTTGTCAACCTAACCGCTGACGGTAAGCTTGCGCTCCCCTTCGTGGGAAGCTGCATGTCGCTCTCCGATTTACTTTCCGCAGAGCAAATCATTCCCGAAATGCAGGCGACGGAGCGTTGGCCCGCCATCGTTGAGTTGATCGATCTGCTCGTCGACTTGGGCCGGATCAAACGGGCTGATCGCGAGAGCATTCTGGCCGCACTCAAGCAGCGCGAGGAAACCATGAGCACCGGCATCGGGTTCGGCATCGCCATCCCGCATTGCTCCTCCGATCGGCTGGATCAAGTCGTGGCCGCGTTTGGAAGGTCGACAAAAGGGATCGAGTTCGACGCGCTCGATAACGCGCCGGTTAAATTCGTCGTCTTGTTCATCGTCCCGAAGAACCAGTTTCAGACGCATCTGCGCACGCTGGCTTCGATCGCGAAGTTCTTGAACGACCGCTCCGTCCGCGATCAACTCGCGGCCGCGAATTCGCAAGAGGAAATCTTGTCGATCTTTCAGGGCCGCGCGCAGAAGTGACCTGTAGCCGTCGCGTTGTGCGCGACGCGACGCGCGCGAGTTAGCATCCTCAGCGTCTCGCTTCGCACAGCGAAGCGGCTACAGTGGACCATGCAGACATTCCAGTCGCTCCTCGCGCAGAGATTTGCCGAGGCGCTGGCGAAGGCCGGGCTGCCCGAAGCCGGCGAATTGACGCCCGCGAGCGATCCGCAATTCGGCGATTACCAGAGTAATGCCGCGCTCATGCTCGGGAAACAGTGCGGCGAAAATCCCCGCGCGCTTGCCGCAAAAATTCTCGCACATCTCAACGTGACCGACTTGGCCGAGCCGCCGCAAGTCGCCGGTGGCGGCTTCATCAACTTCACTTTGCGAGTCGATGCGGTGGCGGCGAAAACGCGCGAGCTACTCGCGGACGAACGCCTCGGCGTCGTGGGGTCGACCTTACCAAAAAAAATCGTGATCGATTTTGGCTCACCGAATGTCGCCAAGCCGATGCATGTCGGTCATATCCGCAGCATCGTGCTCGGTGATGCGCTCGCCCGGATCGCCGAGTTTCTCGGCCACGACGTCATCCGTGACAATCACATCGGCGATTGGGGCACGCAGTTCGGCATGGTGATCTGGGGCTGGAAAAACTTGCTCGACCGTGACGCGCTCGCGCGCGATCCGCTCGCCGAGATCGTCCGGATTTACAAAGAGACCAACGCAAGATCGACAACTGATCGCGAAGTGCGCGAAGCGTGCCGCGAGGAGCTGGTCAAGCTTCAGGCTGGCAACAACGAGAACCTCGACATCTGGAACGAGTGCGTCGCGTTCTCGATGCAGGACTTCCAGCAAGTCTATGAGCTGCTCGATATCCATTACGACATCCAGTGCGGCGAAAGTTTTTATAACGATCGACTCCCCGAAGTTGTGGAGCACTTACTGAAGCGGGGCATCGCCGAGGTGAGCGAAGGCGCCGCCGTTGTTTTCTTTCGCGATATTCCCGAGCTCGCCGACAAGCCGTGCATCATCCGCAAGCGCGATGGCGGTTTTAATTATGCCACCAGCGACATCGCGACTATCGCTTATCGAGTCAACGATTTGAAACGCGACACGCTTTGGTACGTCGTCGGGGCCCCGCAGATCTTGCACTTCAAACAAATCTTCGAGATCGCACGCCGCGCTGGTTACAAAGCCGACTTCCGCCACATCACCTTTGGCAGCGTGCTGGGCGCGGATCGCAAACTGATGAAAACCCGTTCGGGCGAAAACGTGCCACTGCGTCAATTGCTCGACGAAGCGATTTCACGAGCCCGAAAAATCATCGAAGAAAAAAATCCTGACCTCACCGACGAAGAAAAGATCGACATCGCGCGCAGGATCAGCATCGGCGCGGTCAAGTACGCCGATCTCTCGCAGTATCGGATGACCGATTACATTTTTTCCTGGGACAAAATGCTCGCGCTGCAAGGCAACACCGCGCCTTATCTCCAAAACGCCTACGTCCGCATCCGCTCCATCTTTCGCAAAGCGGGCGAGAACGTTCCTAAGATCGACAAATTGGAGTTAGCCGAACCGGCGGAGATCAATCTGGCCAAGCGCCTTTGCCAGTTCGGCGAAATCGTTCCGCAAGTACTGAACGATTTCCGCCCGAACATCCTGGCGAATTATCTTTTCGAGCTGGCCAACAGCTTTCACGGATTCTACGAGGCCTGCCGGATTCTGAAAGCGACCGAGCCGACGCGTAGCTCGCGCCTCGCGCTGTGCGATCTCACCGGCCGCGTGCTCGAGCGCGGACTCGATCTTCTCGGGATCAAAGCTCCCGAAAAAATGTAAGCAAACACCGAACGCCCAACTCTGAACGTCGAACTCAGAGTCTGCATTCGACATTGGACGTTCGGCGTTCAGCGTTCGACGTTTTCTTCTGGCCCGTGAAACAACAGCATCCGCGCATCCCCGTTTGCACCTACCGCCTGCAACTGAACCGCCGGTTCACCTTTGCCGAGGCCCGCGCGCTCGTGCCGTATTTGCACGCGCTCGGAGTGAGCGATGTCTACGCGTCGCCCTATTTCCAGGCGAGCGCGGACAGCCTGCACGGCTACGACATTACCGATCACAATAAATTGAACGCGGCGATCGGCTCGCGCGCCGACTACGACGCCTGGATCGCGGAGCTGCACGAGCACGGCATGGGCCAGTTGCTCGATTTCGTCCCGAACCACATGGGCATCGCCGAGCCGCTCAACAGTTGGTGGATGGACGTGCTCGAGAACGGCCCGAGCTCGCCCTACGCCAAATATTTCGACATCGATTGGCGACCCATTAAATCCGAGCTGCACGATCGCGTCCTGCTCCCGATCCTTGGCGATCAATACGGGCGCGTCCTCGAGCGGGGCGAGCTCAAGGTGCACTTCGATTCCGGCGTGTTTTATCTCACCTATTTCGAACATCAGTTCCCGATCGCGCCGGGCACGTATCGGTTCATCCTGGGTCGCGCACTCAAGATCCTCGCTAACCACAAGTGGGAAGATTTTTACGCCGAGCTGCAAAGCATTCGCACGGCGCTCGAATATTTGCCGCGGCGCACCGAGACGGATCCGAAAAAAATTGCCGAGCGCGCGCGCGAAAAAGAAATCATCAAGCGCCGGTTGGAGCGCCGTTGTCAGGAAGCGCCAGCGGTGCAGCAGGCAATCGAGCGCGCGGTGGAAGAAATCAACGGTCGCCCCGGCGATCCACGCAGTTTCGATGCGCTCGACGAACTGCTGAACGCGCAGGCTTACCGCCTCGCGTTCTGGCGCGTCGCGGCGGAAGAAATCAATTATCGTCGGTTCTTTGATGTGAACCATCTCGCGGCGATTCGCCAGGAGGAGGGGGAAGTCTTTGAGGCGACTCACAAGCTGCTTGTCGATCTTGTCCGCACCGGCGCGGTCAGCGGATTGCGGATCGATCATCCCGACGGCCTGTATCTGCCGCGCGCGTATTGCGAAAAACTCCAGCAACGTTGCGCCGAAGCGCTCGACATCAAACCGCGCGACCGCCGCGCCATCTACATGATCGTGGAGAAAATTTTAACCGGCGACGAACCGTTGCGCGCCGATTGGCCGGTGCACGGTACTACCGGTTACGATTTTGCCAGTCAGGTCGCGCAGATGCTGGTCGATCAGGCGGCAGAGACGGCGATTACAAACGCTTTCCGCAGATTCATCGGAACGTCCATGCATTACGGCCATCTGATTTACGCGAAAAAGCGCCTGGTCATGCGCCTCGCGCTCGCCAACGACGTGAACGTACTCGGCAACATGGTCGATCGGCTTTCGGAACAGAATCGGTGGTTCCGCGATTTCACTTTGCAGGCGCTCATCCTCGCCGTCCGCGAAACGATTGCCTGTTTCCCGGTATATCGCACTTATGTCGAGCCCGGCCGGCCGGTCAGCGACGAAGATCGCCAATTGATCGAGCGCGCGGTTATCTCGGCCAAGCGGCGCAATCCGGGCGTCGAGGCATCGGTATTTAATTACCTCCGCGACGTGTTGCTGCTGCGATTCCCCGAGAACATCGACGAGAACACGCGCGGCGAGCATGCGCATTTCGTCCTGAAATTCCAGCAGGTGACCGCCCCGGTCATGGCGAAGGGCGTTGAGGACACAACCTTCTACATTTACAACCGCCTCACGGCGCTCAATGAAGTCGGCGGCGAACCGCAGCAGTTCGGGATCAGCATCGGTCGGTTTCATGAGCGCAATCTGGATCGCCAGCGCAATTGGCCCGCGAGCTTGCTCGCCACTTCAAGCCACGATACCAAGCGCAGCGAAGACGTCCGCTCGCGCATTCTCGCAATTTCGGAACTGGCCGATGATTGGCGACGTTCTCTGGCGCGCTGGCGCGCGGTGAATCGTCGCTCGAGAAAACGGATCGAAGATGCCGAAGCGCCCGACGCAAATGAAGAATATTTGCTTTACCAGACGCTGCTCGGCTCGTGGCCAATCGATCAGTCGGGCGCGGCGCTGTGCGATCCGGGGCCGGAGTACGTCGAGCGCATCCAAGCTTACATGAACAAGGCGCTCAACGAAGCCAAGATCAACACCAGCTGGATCCAGCCGAACGACGAATGGCTCGCCGCGGTCCGCGAGTTCGTCACCGGGATTTTGAACGCGGGGCCAAAAAACAAATTTCTGCCGCTGTTCCTTCCATTCGCCGAACAGATCGCGCGCCTCGGCGCGATCAACTCGCTTTCGCAATTGCTATTAAAACTCACCTCGCCAGGCGTCCCGGACATTTATCAAGGCAACGAGATCTGGGATTTTTCGCTCGTCGATCCCGACAATCGTCGTCCGGTCCATTACGCCAGGCGCCGCGAGATGCTCAACTGCCTGAGCAGTTCAAAGCCGGAAGAACTCCTGCGCAAATGGCCCGACGGCCGAATCAAAATGTTTCTCACCCAGCGGGCGCTCCATTTCCGCCGGGAACATGTCGATCTCTTCCAGCGCGGAAATTACTTGCCACTCCGCGCCAATGGCACTTTTGCCGACAGCTGCGTGAGCTTCGCGCGCGAACTCAACGGCCAGTGGATCGTCATCATCGCTCCGCGGCTTTCCTCGCGCATCGGCTTTCCGCCAATCGGCGAGAAATGGCAGGACACCGCGATCGAAATTCCCGAATCGCTTTTGCCAAAAAACGCGCGCGAGCTGTTCACGAATCGGCAAATCCGTTTCGCCGATCGTCGACTTAATATCGCCAACGCATTGTCGATCTTGCCGTTCGCTACGATCACGAATCTCTGATCAATCATCAGCAGAAAACGTCGAACGCTGAACGCCGAACGCGCAATGTCGAATGCAGAAGTCTGACTGCGACGTTCAGAGTTCGGCGTTGGGCGTTCGGCGTTTGCTTAGCGTCGCGTAAGATCGACAAGCCACTGCGCAAAACTCGCGATGTTCGCCAGCAAATCGCTTCCAAAACTCGCAAACGTGATCTGCGGCGAGGCGAGAATCAGCATCGCGCTGAGCAACAGCAGATTCATCAGGTAGATAATCACGAGCGAAAAAAACGTGCCGTGATCGCGCAAGTCGGTCTGGTTCTTTGGGATCATCCAGCAGGTGAACGTCAAATGAAACGCCCAGGTGACGCCGATCGCGGCGTAAAGCCAGCGGCCATAGGGCTGCACGTTGACGAAGAGGCCAGTCATTCCGTAAACGGCGATGGCGAGGATGCTGTAAAGCGGGAAAAAATACGGTGCGAGCGCGATCCAGAAATTGGTGCGGCTGGTCACGATGTGACCGCCTTCGCGGCTGACCCGAAACCGGCTGACGCGTCCGCCCATTAACCAGACCCACAGCGCGTGGGTCAGTTCGTGGCCGAAGACGTAAAGGAGGATCGGCCGGGGCAACCCGAAAAACGCGATCACCCAAAGCAGCGCCCCGAGCGCGAAGAACCAGAATTCTTCACCCGCCCAGAGCCGCTGCGCCACGGTCGCGCGCGCAAACGCGGTGAAAAATGTCTGTGTAATTACGATGCAAAACGGCAGAAGAAACAATCCGATGATAAACTTTAGCCAACGCGTCGGCACAAGAAGCGGCTCAAATGTGGCAGCGCGCCGCGCCGTCGCGACGCTGACGCGACGCGACTGTTTCCGTTTGCGCTTAGTTGTCGATCTTCGCTTCTTCGCCAAAATCGTCCTCGCAATTCAGCCACTCTTGGCTGTCATTCCAACTGAGTCGAGGAATAAACTTTACCGCACAGGACGCAGAGAGCGCAGAGGCAGAATATGAGGATAGCCGCTTCGCCTGCGTTCTACTTACAGCCTCGGTTCCTCGCTCGAAACAAACGCAGGGCCGACCACGATACACTCAGGACGACTCCAATTAAGGCCACGATCGCAAACAGCGCAGTCAGTTTGCGCGAGCGCCAGTGCTATCGGCCTACCATCGCTAGGTGGCATTGCGATCGAGCCATGCCGTGGATGTGATCACTGCATTCCAAAACGCTTCATCCCGCCAGCTAATTGCGACTCGAGATCACGAACCGGAGCGGTTGCCCTACAACCATTTTCAGTCCTCTGCGTTCTCCGTGTCCTCGAGCGAGCGAAGCGAGCGGGCGGTAAAATATTCAGATTAAGCGGAAGAACTCAGGCGCGTCCCATGTATGCGCCTGTTCGGGTGTCGATCTTGACGGTTTCGCCTTCTTTGATGAAGAGCGGGACGTTGATCGTCTTGCCGCTCTCGAGCTTGGCCGGTTTGGTGACGTTGCTGGCGGTGTCCCCGCGCAGGCCTTCGGCTGATTCGACAACTTTCAAACTGACAGACGCGGGCAACTCGATCTGGACCGGTTTACCCTGCGCGTAGAGCACCTGGACGGACAAATTTTCGACGAGATAATCTTTGGCTTCGCCGATCAAATTGTCGGGCAAAGTGATCGTCTCGTAGGTCTCCGGGTCCATGAAATTGTAACCGTTGCGGTCTTGGTAACTGAACTCGAGTTGTTTTCGCTCGATGTCGATGATCTCGACTTTGTCGGTCGAACCGAAGCGGACATCGGCGCTTTTGCCGGTGTTGATGTAGCGGATGATCGCCTGGACGAACGCGCGCAAATTTCCCGGGGTGCGATGATGCACCTCCAGCACGATGGCGGTGTTGCCATTGTATTTTATCGCCATGCCGCGGCGGAGATCATTGGCGAGGGCCATAAGGAAAGTGACGGGTGACGAGTGAAACGGAGCGCGGACGTTACATCAATGTTGCGCACGCGCAAGAGTCCTTGCGACAGCGATCGTTTAACCGCCTGCCGCACAAGGTGCGGCTCGAGATCACGGAGATCGCAGAGGAACAACCAAGAGATTGTTTTTTGATTCTCTGCTTTTCTCTGTGTCCTCCGTGTCCTCGAGCGAGCGCAGCGAGCGGGAGGTAAAATCAAAGCAGTTTCAATTTCGTGAGGTCCTGCGAATCGACGATGCCGACGGGGACGTTGTTGTCATCGACGACGACGAGATCGTCGATGCGATGACGCTCGAGAAGGTTGAGGACTTCGACGGCGAGCTTGTCCTGGTG
>DATDFJ010000342.1:0-18846 GCA_036522675.1 Chthoniobacterales bacterium
TACGGCCCAAGAAATCAGAGCTAAGGCGAGGCCACCGGCGTAGTTGTCGGCCGTGTCTCCGGCTCGCCGGGTCGCTTACGCTCTTTGTGCTCTTTGGCTGGACCGCCAGGCGCGCCAGGAAGTAATGGAGACGGCGTGGCCGTCGGACTACCGAAGCGTTCTGCTTTGCGTTCGGCGCGTTCCTGCTTGCGCAATTCCCTTTCCATGCGGCGCTCTTGCTTTCTTTCCGCAGCGCGTCCAACCGCCGGCGGCATGAACGCCGCCGGAGTTGGCGTTACGCGTGGGGAAGTCAACGCTGGCGTCCCGATCGGGGCCGGGGTGGCTGTAAGTCTGGATCGCAGCGTCGGAGTTAATTCGGGACTTGGGGTTGGTTGCGGAACGCCGGCCTGAGCAGCGGGCAGAGCTGGTGTGCCGACCGGCGGCGGCGTGTGCGCCGGCCGAGTGAATCGACGCGGCGTTGCGGTCGCGATTGCCGCAGCCATGGCAGCCGTTGGCGCGGGAGTAATCGTCGATCTTACGACCGGCGACGTCGCCGCGCGCGAAGCCGGAGAAGCCGGGCGGGGTTGGCCAGCGACAGGCGCGGGTTTGACAAACGTTTTCGGTGGCACGTCTGGTGGCGGCGTTGCCTCGGCTTTCATTTTGGCGCGCGCCGCTTTTGCTGCGGGTTGCTCGGCAACTTGCTCGACAACGGTCTCGCTCACTTTCTGTTTCACTATTGGCGGGCGCTCGACTGGCTGCGCGCGTGCGATCAAGGGGGCCGACACCTCGACGACTTCACCTTTCACGACCGGGCGCAGATTTTCCGCGGCTATAGTTGTGCGCCGCTCGAGGCGAAGCCGCTGGATCGGTTGCTGACTCCGCGCGCGGAGCTCGTCATAATTCGGTCCCTGATTAACGACGACGGTATTGTTGTAAGTGATGTTGGTGACGTTGGTCGTTTGATTCACGATCGTCACGTTTTGCTCGGGTGGAACGACGACGCGCTCGATTCGTTCTGATCCAATGTCACGCGTGGGCACGAAGCAATATTGTTCCGGCCCGAGGTCGTAATAGTTATCCGCCCAATTATGAATCCCGACGCGGACTTCGAAGTTCGCTTCGGGCGGCAACGGCGCCCAACCGACATAATCGCTACTCACCCGCCATGAGACCCATGCCGGCGCCCATTCATCGCCCGGCACCCACACCCAGCCGATGCCGCGCAGACGTGTCCAGCGTCCGTAGTGATAAGTGGCCCAGCCAAATGGCTCGTCGGAAATCCAGGTCCAACCCGCGTCGGTGTAAACCCAGTGACCATTCGTGTATGGTCGCCATGAGCGCGATTCCATCGCATCACGCGGCTGCCAAACGTAGCCGTAAGTCGGCGTATCGAGCCAAGCGCCTAATGGTTCGAGTCGCGTGTAGAAAACCGAATACGATTCGCCGCCGCCACCAGCCGCTTGATACGGCTGCGCGGACGATGGTTCAGCCACATGTTGTTGCGCGCTTGTCTCGGGCGCGCGCTCTTTGTCGGCCAATGCTTTTTCGCGCGCGTCGAGTTTAGCTTGACGCGCGGCGAGCTTTTGCTGTTCCGCGGCCTGATGCTCGCTCGCGAGTCGCGCCTGAACTTCGCGCTCGACCTCGGCGTTCCGATCCGCCTCGCTTTGCTGCTTCTGGCAACCGGCAAAGGCAAAGGCGCCAGTCACAACGACAACCGCAAATCTCTTCATGGCAGCGTTAGACTACGGCGCTGCGGGCTTATTCGAAACTGCTCATTGCCGGACCGGTGATGGTGTCACCGAGGTTGCCGGAGTAATAATGACTTGCTCGGTCCGATCGCGACGCAGCCGTTGCACTCCGGCATAAAGGGCGACGAGCGCCGTCGTCACGACGATGACAATCATCACGATGAGCGCGCTTCGCGGAACCTGCGAGGAAGACCCTTCGTCCGCGTTCACTGTTGCAAAATGGAAGCCGAGCTCTGCGGAGCTACGCGATTGTCGATCTTAGCCGCCGGCAACTGGAGCGCTGCGATTGCATCCATGACGCGCCGGCTCAAGTTGCCGTAGACCTCGCGTCCGCCGCGCTCGAAATCAGCGTCAGAGAAGCGAATCGGGTCGCCAACGAGAATTGTTATGCGCGGTCCCAATCGAATTTTTCCGCCGATCGGCCAGGCATTAAACGCTCCGAAAATTCGCATCGGCACAACCGGAGCGCGCGTTTTCGCGATGATCAAGCCAAGCCCCGGCAATGCCGGCTGGAGACTGCCATCGGGCGTGCGCGAGCCCTCGGGAAAAACCAGCACAGCATGGCCGTCGCGCAAAATTCGAATCACCGCCTTGAGCGCGCTGCGATCGGTTCTTTCGAGTTCAACCGGGATGACGTTGAGCTTCGGCAAAAGCCAGCGAAGCACGGGCGCTCTGAGCAAAGATTTTTTTGCGAGAAAATAGATGGCGCGATCGCTCGCATTTCCCGCCAGCGGCGGATCGAAATAGCTCTGATGATTCATGGCAAGAATGACCGAGCCGCTTTGGATCATGCGGTCGCGATGAACGATTCGGAAGCCGAAGAAGAGGCGACCGAAAATGCGACTGAGATGATAACCGAGCCAGTAATAAAAATTCATCGGCGCGCAATGGGCAAATGTTCGTTGCGCAATCGGGCCAGGATTTGATCGACAACTTCGTCGATGCTCAGCTCCGACGTGTCAATCACATGCGCGTCATCGGCAATGACCAGAGGTGAAGCGCGGCGCGAGGAATCGACGCGGTCGCGCGCGGCAATTTCATCGAGCAAACCTTCGGCCGCGCGACGGCGCGAGCGCACCTCCGGCGCAGCATCAATGTAGAACTTGTGGGGCGTTGCGGGGAACACCACCGAGCCGATGTCGCGACCTTCGACGACAAGACTTTGCTCCTCCGCGCAGCGTCGCATTTGTTCGGTCGCAATCTGCCGCACCTCGGGAATTGTGCTCACCGCGGAGACGCCGCGGTTCACCGCATCATCGCGCAGATGATTTGTCGGATCGACGTTATCGATGCAAACGCGCGACTCGTTGTTTTCGATGCGGCAATCGATCCGAACAGAGCCGATTGTCTGCGCGATGCTAGCCGGATCGAGCGGATCGATTCTGCGTTGGAGCAAATACCAGGTGATGGCGCGATAGATCGCGCCCGAATTTAGATACGCAAAGCCGAGACGCCGGGCCAGCTCGCGTGCGACGCTGCTCTTGCCCGACGCCGCAGGGCCATCAATAGCGACGACGCGATGAACGCCTGCTGCCACACCCAATCACTCTTCGGCCAGGCGGGCCGGCGAAAGCGAGCCGATCACCGGCGTGCTCGTGCGCATGCGTTTCGGGCTCGTGAATTCCTCGAGAGCTGCTTCAAATCCCGGATATGATTCGCTGACGCAATCGGCGTCCTGCACCACGGTTTCGCCGTCGGCGAAAAGGCCGGCCACAGCAAAGGCCATGGCGATGCGGTGATCACCAAAGCTGGCGACGCGTGCGCCATGCAGGGGCGCCGGACCGTGAATTTCCAAACCGTCATTCATCTCAATGATCTGCGCGCCCATGGTGCGTAGATTGTGGGCGATGGCGGCGACGCGATCCGTTTCCTTCACGCGCAGCTCGTGGGCATGACGAATGATCGTCGTGCCGGTGGCAAGGGCCCCGGCAATCGCCAGCACCGGCAGTTCATCGATGAGCTGCGGCACTTCCTTGCCTTGAATGACCGTGCCTTTGAGCGGTGCACCCGTGACCTCGACAATTCCACGCGGCTCGAGTTGATCGACATCTTCGATTGCTTCACGCACCTGCGCACCCATGCGCACGAGCACACCGAGCACGGCGGTGCGCGTATCGTTGAGTCCGATGTTGCGCACAAGCAGATGACCGCCGGGTTGCGCCGCGGCCGCGACGAGCCAAAACGCCGCTGAGGAAATATCTCCCGGAATCGCGAAATCGCGCGACTCCGGCACCTGATCCCCGAACACGCTCACGCCGCCCTTCTCGTCCTGGGCCGTGCGGACGAGAAAATAATTAAACAACACCTCGGTGTGACTGCGGCTGCTGGCCGGCTCGTCGACGGTGGTTTTGCCTTTGGCAAACAAACCGGCCAACAAAACCGCGCTTTTCACCTGCGCGCTCGCGATCGGCGACCGATAATGAATGCCGCGCAATGAGCCGCCGCGAATCCGCAGTGGCGGCGTTTGCTCCGGGCCCTCAGCGATGATGTCGGCACCCATTTTTCGCAGCGGCGCGATCACGCGATCCATCGGCCGGCGCGAAAGTGACGCGTTTCCGACGAGGCGGCTCTCGAAAGTCTGGCCAGCGAGCAAGCCGGCAAGCAGACGCATGGTGGTACCAGAATTGCCGCAGTCGATCTCCTCTTTCGGGGGGGTGAGCACACGTTTTTTGCCGTGAACGATGATCACGTCTGGCTCGGGCTGCTCGATCTTGATGCCGAGAGCGCGCAGCGCGTTGAGCGTGTGCATGCAATCATCGCTTGGCAAAAAGCCCCGCAGTGTGCACGCACCGTTCGACAAGGCGCCAATAATCGCGGCGCGATGCGAAATGCTCTTGTCCCCCGGAACGGTGATCTCGCTGTCGATTCGAGGCGCTCGTTTGACCCGTAGTTCCATGAGAATTGTTGAAGCGTTGTCGCGTTAGGGGCGTTGCAGCGGGAAACGAAGACGCTTAAACGCTTGCACGCGGCAACGTGAGTTCATCTCACACCACTATCCGAAACTTCGGCAGCAGTCGCAACTCGCGAGCCGGCCGGAATGGGCTATGGGACGAGGAAAATCTTGCCCGTGTAAGGGTCCTTTACTTCGGTTCCCGGTGGGAAGCCCTCTACATCGACATATTTACCAGGGGAAAACGGACTTTCGACAACATGCGGCTTGCCCGGAACCGGGATGCCGTAAGGATGATCGCCCTTTTGCGCCTGAGTGGCCACAGCCGTCGGTGCCGGCGCCGCTGCCGGTTGCTCGGGCGCGACATTCTGCGGCTGCGGCGGCGCGTTCGGATTGAACGGTTGCTGTTGAGGCGGATATTCTTCGGGCGCAGGATATCGGGCGACGCGATGATGGGTGCGCGGCGGCTCCTCCACGTCCGAACACGAGCAAATGAAGAAGAGGGCTAGCAACGCAAGCGACAGCGTGAGCTTCATAAGGGTGAATAGGTGCGAAGAGAGTACCCGTGTTCCGAGTGCTTGCCAATCGCTAAATTGCCTCTGCTGGAATTGCATTAGCTCGAAACTTTGAACGGGTGCGACCGGTTAAGCTGGCGTCCACGAAGGCAAGATGAGATGCAAAGCTCAGGGCCTTCGCACGACCGCGTGGTTGAGTTGAACAACAAATGCGAACCAAGTCCAATGGCCAAATCTTGATCGTGGATGATGATGGCGCTAGTCGCCGGCTGCTCGTCCGCACGTTGTCGACCGCCGGTTATCGATGCAAGGAATGCGCCAGCGGAGTCGAAGCACTGACATTAATTCGACGCGAGCAGCCGTCGCTACTACTGCTCGATTTCGCAATGCCCGATCTCGACGGCGCGGAGGTGTTGAAGCAGTTGCGTGCCGACAGCGACCCGGAGGTGGCGCAAATCCCAGCCATCATGTTGACGGGTCACGGCGGCGAAGAAAGCGAAGTGCGTTGCCTCGAAGCCGGCGCCGATGATTTCGTCACCAAACCGATCAACACGGCGGTGTTGGGCGCACGCATCGAGACGCAGCTGCGCTTGCGCGCCATGCGGCGCCAGTTGCAGAGGCAAAACGACGAGCTCGAAGAATGGCGGCGCAATCTGGAACGCGATCTGGCCGCGGCGCGCTTAACACAACAATCAATCATCCCGCACAAAACGCCCGCCTTGGCCGGTTGGGAAGTGGCGCATTATTATCGGCCGGTCATTCAGGTCGGGGGCGACATTTACGGCTGGCTGCCCGTCAAAGACGGGCGGACATTGTTCTGGATCGCCGATGCCACGGGTCACGGCGCCTCGGCCGCGCTCCTCACCGCTTTGGCAAAACTATTGTTCCATCACGCGAACATCGAGCACGCCGCGCCGGCCGCATTGATGAAAGCGGTGAACAATGATTTTCGCAGCATTTTCGGCGCACGCTCGTTTATGACCGCGATGTGCGTGGCACTCGATCCGGGAAGCGGGCGCGCGAGCGTGGTGGGTGCGGGTCATCCCCCGCTGTTGATTCGGCGCAGCGATCAGCGCATCGACACGGTCAGCTCGATTGCGCCGCCGTTGGGGTTGCTTGAGCAGGCGCCATTCAGTGAAACGATTGTCGATCTTGCACCGGGTGACGCCTTTCTCCTTTACACCGACGGATTGTTTGGCGGAGCAGGCGGAGAGCGCGGGAGACTCACGCCGCAGCAGGTGGCGGCCGTGTTTGGTGGCGCGCGCGCGCCGACCGCTGCAGCATTGCTGGAACATGTGCTCGATCAAAGCGGGGCCAGCGGCCGGAAACAGCCGCCGGCCGATGATGCGACCGCAATGGTGGTGCGCCGGGCCGCCAAAAAATAGTTTCCCCGCCGAAAAATTAGTATTGCCCTGCGTCGGACGAGGCATTAATCAGCCTTTATGCCGAAAACCACAAAATCACCTTCCAAGCGCAAGCCAAATCCCGCCTTTATGAGGCCGGTGCAACCTGACGATAAACTCGCGGCCGTTGTTGGTTCCAAACCACTGCCGCGTTCCGAGCTCACGAAAAAGCTTTGGGACTACATCAAGAAAAATGGCCTACAGGACAAAAAGAAAAGAACGCAGATCAACGCGGACGACAGTCTTCGGCCAGTTTTCAACGGCAAGAGCCAGGTGAGCATGTTCGAGATGACGAAGCTCGTCTCGGGACACATTCGTTAGCGCAAACGGTTCGTGGAGCCTGGGCGTTGGGCGCTGGGGCACAGCGCTGCGCGAGACGGAAGCACAGCCCGCCACCAAGACACGCGCCGGCGTGTCCCGGCAGTGGTTGCGCGAGCGCGATGGTTGATTGAAGTTGGCGACGTGAAAAAATGGCCAGTATTCGCCTTTGTCTTCGCCGCCATCACCGCTGTTCTCGCCGCGTCCACTCAAGCGACGGGCGACTGGCTGACCGATTATAACAAGGCTCAGCAAGAGGCTAAAGCCGGCAATAAGCTGCTCCTTGTCAATTTCACAGGCTCAGACTGGTGCGGGTTTTGCATCATGCTCGATCGACAGGTCTTCTCCAAACCGGAATTCAAGGACTACGCGAGCAAGAACCTGGTGCTGTTGGAAATTGATTTTCCGCGGATGGGCGGACTGCGCTGGAAAGCGCAATCCGATGAATTGCGGAAGCAAAATCAGGAACTGGCAATGAAATATCAGATCTACGGCTTTCCCACGATCGTCGTGCTCAACGGCGACGGGAAAGTGGTCGGTGCGCTCGGTTACATGGAAGGTGGGCCGACCCCGTTCATTGCCGAGCTCGAAAAATTGCGCAAAGGCTGAACAATTCTTCGCGCAGCAACGGGCGTCTCGCACCGAGACCGGTTGCGACGAGAAATCTTAGTCCGGCTTTGCTGCCCCGAACGCGCGCTGCAGCACGTCGGCCAATTCGCGCCGCGTGAACGGCTTTGGCAGCGCGCCCCGGAAACCGTAAGCGAGAAATTGGGAAAGCGCCGCCTCATCGGAATAGCCGCTGCAAATAATGGCCGTGACATGCGGATCGATGTGGCGCAGCCGCTCGATCGTGGCGACTCCGCCCATGCCGCCACGGATGGTTGCGTCGAGAATGACGGCGTGGAAATTTTCGCCGCGTCGCTGCGCGCGCTCGTAAAGTTTTATCGCTTCCGCACCATCGGGCACGGAGGCAACTTCGTAGCCAAGCGTGCCGAGCAACTCCGTCGTTAAGTCGCGAATCGCCTCTTCATCGTCCATGACCAGGACTCGCTGTTGATTGAACTGGAGCGGGCGCTCGATATCACGGCTAGCTTCACGCTCGCGCTGTCCATCGGCTGCGGGAAGGTAGAACGCGAAGGTCGATCCCTCGCTTGAAGAGTTCTGCAGATGCAGGAAACCGCCATGTTTTTTGACGATTGAATAGCTGATCGCCAAACCGAGACCGCTGGCGGCCGGCTTGGTCGTGAAATACGGATCGAATATTTTTGTCGCCACCTCCGGTGGCACACCGCCCCCGCGATCAGCCACCGTGATTTGCACGTAGCGACCGGGGCGCAGAAGTGTGTCGGGTTTGTCTTCGGCCTCGACGTTTTGCGCCGAAATGCGAATGACACCTCCATGCGGCATGGCTTCGCGCGCGTTGATCACCAGCGCGTTGATTACCTGCTCGATCTGACCGGAATCGACGTCCGCTTTCCACAGCGCACGCTGAACGTCGAGCTCGGCGCGCAAATTTGAGCCATATAGCGAAAACTCCGCCGCGCGCTGCAGTAAATCGGAAATCGAAGTCACACGTTTGAGCGGCGCGCCGCCTTTGGAGAAAGTCAGCAGCTGACCGGAGAGCCGGGCGGCGTGTTGCGCGGCCTGGCCCGCTTTCGAGAGATAGGAAAGCAAACTGTGCGCGTGACCCGGCGCTTCCAACTGGGCCAGACCGATATTGCCTGAGATCACAGTCAAAATGTTATTCAGGTCGTGGGCGATACCGCCGGCGAGTGTGCCGAGCGATTCCAGCTTGCTCATGGTCAGTCGCTTTGCCTCGGTCGATTTGCGCTCGGTCACGTCGCGGAAGAAAACCGACATGCCGGTGCCGCTCGGATAAGCGTGCATTTCAAACCAAACTCTGGCCGCCGCGTCGCTCGCCTCGAATTCGATCGGCACCTGTTCGGCCACCACCCGACGAAAATTGGATTCGAAGGCCGAGCCATTCAGCTCCGGAAATTGTTTCCAAAGTTCCTGACCGATCAGCGCGACGCGAGTACGCCCAAGCAATTTCTCCGCCTCGGAATTGACGAACGTAAACTTCCACTCGCTGTCGACGGCGAAAAATCCGTCCGTCGTATTCTCCAAAATGTCGGCCATGGCGCAGGCCGATTCTTCCAAGGCGGTGCGCGCGTGGTTGCGCTCGATCAGCTCGCGAATTTGCCGCTCGGCCACCGACAAACGCACATTCAACAACTCGAGATTGAGCGGCTTTGTCAGATAATCGTTCGCGCCGGCTTCGAGCGCCTTCTCCAGGTCCTCGGTGTCCTGACGCGCGGTGACGAGCAGAATGAACATTTCGTCGCCGCGCGGTTGCGCTCGCAATTCGCGACAAAGGTCGAGTCCGCTCTTGCCCGGCAACATCCAATCGAGGATCAGAAATGGAAAAGCGTCGGCGCGGAGTTTCTCTTCCGCTTCTTCCGCGCTGCCGACCCCGGTAACTTCGTGGCCGCGCCGTTCAATCAAGCGCTGCAAGCCACGACGGCTCTCCCCGTCGTCCTCAACGAGCAAAATCTTCATGCCCAAGCGTTCTGTTCGCAGCGCCCGCCGTGAGCATTAGCAAGCCAAGGTGAAGCCCAGCAGTCGCCGCCCACTAAACAAAGCAAGATGACTGCCAATGCCGGCGGTATGTTGATCCCTCTTCCCTACCGACAACTACTTGCGCAGGGTTGCGTTGGCAAACGGCTTTGCTAGATAGACGCATCCGTTTGCCGCGCGCGCTCATGTTTCGTTTGCGTTTCGATGCTGTTTGTTGCCTGGTGGCCATTATTTTTCATTCCGCCAGCGCGCAACAGCCCGGCGCACCGCAAGCGAGCGTAAAAACGAAACCGAGCGCGCCGGAAGCGCAGATCACGTTCAGCGTCGTGCATGTCGACGGCCCCTATATCGCGCTCACTTTCGATGACGGCCCGTCGGCCAAGCTCACGCCAAAGTTGCTCGACCTCCTTGCCGCGCATCATCTCAAAGCGACTTTCTTCGTCATCGGCGAAAATGTGTCCGAGCATCCCGAGATCGTGGCGCGCGCCGCGCGCGAAGGACACGAAATCGGAAACCACACCTGGTCGCATCCGAATCTTGCCAAAATGTCGGATGACGCGTTGCGCCGCCAATTGCAGCGCACCGACGATGCAATCAAGAGCGCCACCGGCGCGCGACCAACGCTGCTGCGGCCGCCTTACGGATCGATTACGGCGCGACAGAAACGCTGGATCCATGATGAGTTCGGTTACGCAATTATTCTGTGGGATGTCGATCCATTGGACTGGAAACGGCCGGGGCCGGCAGTGGTTCGCAATCGGATTGTGAAACAAACCCGCCCCGGATCGATTGTCCTCGTCCACGATATTCATCCGGGATCGATCGACGCCATGCCGGCAACTCTCGAGCAGCTCGAAGCCAACGGATTCAAATTCGTCACCGTCTCGGAATTGATTCACATGGCCCGACCCGAAACTCCCAAACCAACCCCAGGCGATTGATTCAGCGGCATGATCGCCGACCAGTATCTGCAGGTTCGCAGCGATCTCGATCACGCGCTTGATCGCCTGCTGCAACTCGGCGCCGACCTCGAGCGATTGAGTTCGTGGGCGCAACTCGTGGAAAGTCTCACCCTCGCGGTGCGCGAACCGTTGCTGGTCGTCGTCATAGGCGACACGCAATCGGGCAAAACAACTTTGCTGCGTGCGCTGTTCGATCACGATTTGCCCATTGACAGCGCTGAGCGCATTTCGCTCGTCCAACACAGCGAGAAAGAAAATACAGTCGAGCTCTCGCCGCGTTTCGCCGAGCGTTATCTCCCGCTCGAGTTTCTTCAGCAGTTCAAGATCGTCGACACTCCCGGCACCGAGAAACTGACCACGCAAGATCGACAACTGCTCGATGACTTCATCCGGGGGGCTGATCTGGTGTTTCTCGTCTTGTCGGTGTCGAATCCATGGACGCATGCGATCTGGGATTTCCTCGGCGCGATCGACAAGACCGTTTTGCAGAACATCGTCTTTGTCCTCCAACAGGCCGATCTCCGCTCGCCCGGTGCGATCGATCTTGTGCGCCGTCATCTCGAAGATGAGGCGACGCAAAAGATCGGATTTGCGCCGCCGATTTTCGCCGTCTCGGCGCGCGACGCATTGCGCACCCGCCACATTGCATCGGAAGGTGACCGGTTGCGCGTGCAGAAGCAGTTAGCGGCCTTGCAAGAGCAGATCAATCTCGTCGTCGGTCAGGCCGGTGGAAGAACGCAGAAACTCCGGTCCGCGTGTCAAATCGCGCAGGTGTTATTGCACGATGTTACGACGGAGCTACGCACCGCACTCGACGTCGTCGGACGCGATCGGACGCGGCTCGACCGCCTCAGTAGCCTGCTGCAAACGCGAAAAGAGCAAACCGCGCAGCGGATCGCAGACCTGTTACGCAAGGTCGAGCAGACTTCGCGCCAATCTTCCGCGCGGGGTCTGCCGCTACTAAAAGACAAACTCTCCATTGCGCAAACGGTTAAAACCATGGTCGGTCAGTCCCCCCCGGTGCGGGAGTTTCAGTTGGACATCGACAAAGCTTCGCGCGACTCAATCGAACAACAGGTCGAAGAGACGGCGCGACTGCTCGAGAACGATCTGCGCACGATCTGGCCGCAATTGCACGACTTGGTTGACCAGCAATTGGCCGGCGAAATCAAAACCGAAGTGCCCCACGCCCTGCCTGATTTCGCCGGCGAACGGCGCAGATTGCTTCACGCCGTGCAAATGGCGATGGCCGCGCGCGGCTCAGGATCGAACGTCGAAGATCTTGCCCAACTCTTTCGCCGGACGGCGCGCTGGTTGCAATGGCCGGCGGCGGTGGCGTTGCTTTGCGTCTTCGCAGTTGTGGTCGCGCTGAAATTCAATCCCATGATCGCCAAAGCATTCACCGTCGTAGCCTTAGTCGCCGTCGCAGCGGGCGTGGCAGTCGCGTTTTACCGGCGCGCCCGAATGGTGCGCGCTTATCAGGAGCAAATGCAACGGAGAGTTGCCGAATTACTCGAAATCATCAGCTGGCAATTCAACGAGACGATTGATTCGTTTCACAATCAGATCGCCGCCGGTTTCGAGCCGCTGGCCGCGCATTGTGCACGCGAGCACGAAAAAGCCGCACCGTTGTTACGTCGGGCCGAGCAATTACAAACTGAGTTCGGCGAAATTGCGTCGCGCCTGCGCTGAATGGCAGCGCGTGCTTATTTTTTGGCGCCCGAGCTTTGCTGGGCCACCTGGCTTTCGAGCTGCCGCCGCGCGATCACGAAGTTATTATTCTCACCATAGCTGCGCCACGGCCCCGGCGGCACATCGCGCACATCGACAAATTGCCAATCGGTCACATCGGTGGGCGCAAGTCCCAGATAATCACGCACGGCCGGTGAGACATCGAGACCGGCCCCGTGGTTCAGATTGGGTTTCGGCCGCTCGTTTTGGAACACATATTGGAAATGATCGGTCCGGAACGGGCCGCAATCCTCCCACTGCGAATAGCAGGTGCGGTTGCCCTTGCGAATCGCGACCCAGCGATGTTGGCAGACGGATTGGCCTGGCCCCGCGTAAGCCTGTTTGAACCACGGAATGACGAGCGGCGCCTCCGGCTTGAACTGGCCGTGACTCACATCGTTGTAGGGTAATGCGCAATAAAACGGGTTCAGTTTCGGGATGAACCCGATCGGAATGTAATTGCGCCGAGACGACGCATCCGGCGTGTCAAAGCCACCGTAGTTCTGGGTCCAATTCAGATCCCATGAGCTCTTGTAATTGGGGACCGGATTATTGCCTCCGGCTTGTTCGCCGATCCAAAATACCGTCGTAACGATGTTCGTTTTCCACGGAAACCGGGTGGGCGCTGGGCGGGATGCCGTCGGCACGAACACTTGCGGTTCCACCTTGAGCAGGGCGAGTTCGCGCAGCTTCATCGCGTATTTGGCGAAATCCGCGGCCGTGGCGTAGGGAGAAGTCGATTGGTCCTCGCCCCACGCCATGCTTCCAAAGACAAAAATGAAGCAGAGCGCGAACAGCCTCTTCATGAGCAAATTGCCCGTCCCTTTTATCCGACTTCTGGCCTCTCGGCAAGCCTTTTCCATGAGCTAAAACACTGTCCCGGGCGGGATAATCGATGGTGGAGCACTATCCATTCCATGATCGCAACGTCGCGCGCTACTTCGGCGAGCTTTTCCCGCCGAGCAACCGATTGTCGATTAAACGAGTCTTGTCGAAGAACACCGCGACTGCAAGCAGCGCGTTTGGCCTAACCACCTCGAGCGGTTCAAATGTCTCCGCATCGACCAGCTCCACATAATCAATCCTTGCCAAAGGCGCTTCGCCAATCACTCTTCGGACGAGGTCGACGACTTCGCGCGCGGAGCTGTTGCCCGCCTTTTCCGCGGAGAGCAGCGCCTGGTGCAAAATGGGCGCCTGGCTGCGTTCGGCTGCGTTCAAATATTGGTTGCGCGAACTGCACGCCAGGCCGTCGGCCTCGCGCACCGTCGGCACCGCCACGATGTCGATCTTGAAATTGAGATCGCGCACCATTCGGCGAACGATCGCCAGTTGCTGAAAATCTTTTTCGCCGAACACCGCCGCGTCGGGGGCAAGCATGTTAAACAATTTCGTCACCACCGTGCACACCCCGCGAAAATGACCGGGCCGCGATTTTCCCTCCAACGTTTGGGACAAGGAGGTCTCGTCCACAAATGTCGAACCATCGTCCAAATACATGTCGTTAGGTCTGGGCCGGAATAAAAGATCGACATCGTACTTTCGACAGAACTCTTCGTCTGCTTCCTCCGGTCGCGGATAACGCTCGAAATCGCTTCCTGGCTCGAACTGGAGTGGATTGACGAAAATGCTTACGACAACTTCGTCGCCATGGTCACGCGCGACGCGAATCAATTCGCCGTGCGCCCTATGCAGCGCGCCCATCGTCGGGACGAGCACGCGCCGCGATCTCTTCGGCGGAACGTCGACGATGGTCGTTATGATTTTCATTCGAGCCAGATCCCTTGCCGCCCGAACCGAAATCTTTTCTGACCGAAGTTTTGCCAACCAGCTTCGTGCGCCAGCTCGCGAAGTTCGCCGAATGAAAACGCGCGCGCGGCGGAGAGCCGCCCGTCATAGCGCGTCATCGGTTCGCGAAATACGAACGCGGTCAAAAGATAAACGCCGACCGCGAGCAATAGGCCGCGCCGGAGATCAGAGACGAGCACAAAGCGGCGCGATAACTCGCGGCAGCGCTTGAGGACGCGCACCGCATCCTCATCGCTGAAATGATGGAGCGCGAGCGAGCAAAGCACGATATCGTAAGGCGCGTCGGGATCCCATTCGAGAATGTTCGCCTCAACGTAGGAAATTTCTGGATAATTAGCGCTCAACTTTCTCGCGATCTCGAGCGTAGCCCCTTGTTGGTCCAGCGCGTCGATCTCCACGGGGGCGCCGATCGCGCGCGCGTGATCGACGATCAGGCGCGGGATATCGCCGGACCCTGTGGCAAGATCGACAATCGACACGTGCTCGCCAGGCTTGATCCAGCGATGGACGAAATTCAGGACGAGCCGATAGCTCCCGAAGTATTTGTTCAGTTGCTGGAGGTTGCGCAGGTCGCGCTCCAATTCCGCCGAGACCGCCTGCGGCCGGTCCATCATCTCCAGCTCGGCCGCATCGAAGCTTCGCTTCATCTGTAGGGGACGCTGCTAGCGTCTTGCACGGGAAGCAAACTGCTTCCCCTACAGTCCAAGAAATTTCCGCCACGCTTCGGGCAGCTCCGCGGTCTCGATCTCGCTCGCGATGCGTCCTTCAAACTCCGGGTGAAACACAGTGCTCGTCCCGTAAACCATGATTGCGTCCTCGCATCCTTCCACCCGAATGGCATGTGCGACGCCGGGCGGAATCACCACGCCCGCATTGTTGCGGCTGCCGTGATTATCTCCATCGGCGAAGAACCGCATCGTGCGCACGGGCAAACCGGCGCGCACGTCGCGCAGGATCATCTCCACCCGGCCCTGCACAAAAAACATCACATCCCACTGTTCGTCGTCGTAGCGGCGCAGCGCATATTTTTGCGGCTGCATCACAAAGAGGCGCCGATGCCATTTCTCCGGCGTCGTGTCATGCGGGATGCTCGGTGGATGGATATGGAAGCCCTTCGCGGTACCGGCAAACATCCGCGTAGCCGACCACTGCTTCGGCCACAAGCCAATCTTCGACAAGATTCCCTCGTCGCGGCGAACAAACTCGCCAAATACGCCGCGGTGCCTCTGCGCATGAATGCTGCGCCTAAAAATCTCGACGCCCGGAATCCAGATCCGCTTCACTTCCGGTTTACGCCGGTCGGCTGCCGCCAGTTCGCCCGCGTCCACACCCGGCCCTGCAACCTGTTGCGCGAACGAGCCTGCCTTGTAATCGCGCGCCACCAGCGCCCGTTGCGCCTCAGCGTTCAACCCATTCCAGCGTGCTTTTTCCCGCTCGTTCATATTAGTATTGTAAGCAGGTCAATTGCCTAACGAGAAATCGGCGCGTGCGCGAGAAAGATTTGGATTGTAATACGGATCGCGCTGCAACATCTCGGCCCAACGCTCGCGCATGAGAGCGCCTTCTGGCGAATCGGCCGGCAACTCGCACGCCTCGTGGTCGCGTTGATAAAGGCGGGCAAACGGTGTGTAAACGATCAAATAGCCGGACCGACGCAGTTTCAGACAAAGATCGACATCGTAGAACGCGCCCGGCAGGCGTTCATCGAAACCGCCGGCACGAGCAAAAATATCCCGCCGGGTGAGCAAACACGCAGCGGCGACGGCGCTGCAATTGCGCGTGAGACCGGCGCGTCGCAGGATCGCAGCGTCGCCCGTGTGCAATCCGTGCATGGCAGGCCGAGCGATTGCGCTTGTGTCCAAAACGAGTCCGGCCTGCACGATCGTATTGTCATCCCGCAAAAGAAGAGGACCGACTGCTCCGACTTCGGCGCGCTGGATATGTTCGGCCATTGTGCCAAGCCATTCGTCATCGCTCGGCTGCAAGCCTGATTGCACAAAAAGCAGCCACGGGCTGTCGGTTTGTGCGACCGCGAAATTGTAAGCCGCCGGACAATTCAGCGGGCCGGAAAAGTTGAGCAGCTGATGCTCAGATTGGCTCAACGACTGCCGCACCTGTTCCAATTGTTTTTCATTCCCGACGAGAACGATCTCGTAATTGGGATATCTCGTTCGGCTGAGGCTCTCGAGCCAAAAGCCAGGCGGTGTCATCACCTCACTTAGTAAACTAACGATCGCGATCTTTTGCGGTTCGACCAAGTGGCGTTGCACCCAAAACGTGTGCGTCGGCCAATCGATCGCGACGCGCGCATTGATCCCTCCGCGTTGAAGATGCTCCTCGACGGCGCGGCGCGCGGCGTCGAGCTGACCGGGTTTTTGCCGGATATCGATCGCGCTCGAGCTGGCGCTGCGGCGCCAGTGATACAGCACCCGCGGCACGTGATGGATTCGATTCGTTCGTTCGATAATGCGCAACAACAGATCGTAATCCTGCGCGCCGTCGAACTCGGAGCGGAATCCGCCGGCCGCGCGCACGAGTTCGCGCCTGACGTTGGTAAAATGCGAGACGTAATTGCCGGAGAGAAACAGGTCGGGCGACCAATCCGGTTTGAACTGCGGCCGTTCCACACCCGCGTCGGTGATCTTGTCTTCGTCGGAATAAATCAGGTCAGCATCGGGATAACGCTGAAGCAATTTGGCCGTTTGGAAAAGTGCATCCGGCTCGAGCACATCGTCATGATCGAGAAAGCCGACCCAATCGCCGCGCGCCTGTTCGATTCCATAATTCAACGCCGCTGAAATGCCGCGATTGTGTTCGAGGCTAAAAATCCTGAGCTTCGAGTCATGACGCTTCAGCTCGGCCAAGTACTCCTGCACCGCTGCATAGGTGGAAGCGTCATCGACTAAAATCAGCTCCCAATTTTCGTACGCCTGCGCCGCGACCGACTCGATAGCCTCTGCCAGCCACGGCACCGCCGTGTTGAATACCGGGACGATGACGCTGATCAGTGGTTTATTCGCGAAAGTGCGCGCTTCATCGCGCATCCCACGCAATTGCTCAGGCTTGGCGCGGTGTTTCTCGAACCAGCGTTGATATTCGGTCGCGCCGGCACTTGTTCGATCTGATTGCTTGCGCCGTAACGCGCGAATGAGCTTTTGCGGTAATCGATACGGCGCAAGCAGCACCTGGCCGAACTTTCGCTCAGGCGATTTCCTCAGCGCGTGCTTCTCTTGCTTGAGCTGTTTCAGCTCCCGGCTGAGCTCCTTCAACTTGAAGAGTTTTTCCTCCAGGCTGGCGATGTGACGATCGGCGGCTTCAAGTTCCGCCGTTCTGGCCCGAATGATTCGTTCAAGCTCGCGCACCTGCGCTTCCAACCGCGCGACAAAAGAGGAATCGGCTGGCACCACTATCGCCTAATATTGATTGATGCGCAGCGCAGGCAAATCTACTCTGCCGCGGCGCGGCCCAGGCGTTGCCGCCGTCTCGAATGCTGGAGTTTTGTGTTTACATCCTTTATCGCGCCGGCGCGGCCCTGCTCGCGATTTTGCCATGGTCGGCGCTGTTTGCGCTGGGCAAGGCCGGCGGCTGGTGCGCATGGGTCGTGCTCGGCAAATATAGGCGACTTGCGCGGCGCAATGTCTCGATTGCTTTCGGCAATGAAAAATCGCCAAGTGAATTGCGCCGGCTTGTGCGCCATCATTTTCAGCGGCTCGGGGCAAATCTCGTTTACACGGCCAAGATCACTGCCGCACCGCTGGAGAAGATTGTCGAGCGAGTCACGATTGAAAACACTGAGGCGATAGATCGACATCTGCGCGTCGGCCACCCGGTCGTGATGGTGCTGAGTCATCTCGCGAACTGGGAATTGTTCGCGCAATTAATGCCGAACTCGTTTCCGTACGCGCGCACTGGCAGCGTATATCAGAAGCTTGGCAACCGTTTCATCGACGGACACGTGCGGCGGGCGCGGAGCCGGACCGGCCTGGTCCTCTTCGACCGGCAAGACGGATTTCAACCTGTGATTAACTTGCTGCGCGCGGGCGGCGCAGTTGGCGTCGTGGCGGATCAACACGCCGGCGACCACGGAGTTTGGACGCCATTTTTCGGCCGGCTCGCTTCCACTTCGTCGCTTGGACCATTGCTCTCCAAACGGACCGGCGCGGCGCTTGTGGCCGCGGCCGTTTATACCGAAGGCATCGGCCGGTGGCGCATCGTGATCACCGACCGTTTCGACGAACCCGGCGCATCAGTCGAAGTGCTGACCGCGAAAATGAACGAGATTATCGAGCAGCAAATCCGCCACGCGCCCGAAGATTGGTTTTGGGTCCACAATCGCTGGAAGACGCCGATTCCAAATTTTCTTCTCGCTCACTACAAACGCGGCGTTTACCTGCCCCCGGGTTGTTCGCCGCAAAACTTGCAGCCGTTCCGCATCCTCGTCCGCGCAGCCAACTGGCTCGGCGATTCGGTCATGAGCATACCGGCTGCGCGCGCGATCAAAAATGGGCGACCCGACGCGCACTTGTCGATCTTGGCACCGGCCAATCTCGCGCCGATCTGGAAATTGGTGAGCGAAGTCGACGAGATTCTGCCGCTGGCTGACAAATCGATCTTTACCGCGATGCAACTGATTCTCCGTGCCGAACCGTTCGACGTCGCAGTCCTCTTTCCGAATTCATTGCGAAGCGCGCTGGAAGTTTGGCTGAGCGGAATCCGCCAGCGTGTTAGCTATCGCGGCCATTGGCGGAGCTGGCTGATGAATCAGATCGTGCGCGAACCACGCGAACCCGGCCCACCGCAACATCACGCGCGTCGTTATTTGCGAATCGCCGAAGATTGCGGCGCGGAGACGGGCGTAGCACGCATCGATGAGGTAGGGCGCGACCGCCGGGCGCGCCGTGACGAACAAGTTCGTAT
>DATDFJ010000343.1:0-13937 GCA_036522675.1 Chthoniobacterales bacterium
GATCTTCGCTTTCAACGGTCGCCAATCGCGCAGCACGTCCTCGGTCGTGACCAGAATGTGCGCGTCGAAATCGATCACTTTCTGGCGCAGCTCGCGATCAAACCCAGTCATGACGGAGATGACAAGAATGAGCACGGTCACGCCCAGCATCACGCCGAGCACGGAGATCAGCGTGATAATTGAGAGAAACGTACGCTTCGGCTTCAGATAGCGCAGCGCGAGAAACAAACTAAACGGCACGTTCAAATTGGCAGAACTGTAGCGGCGGTCTCTGACCGCCGAAACTAAAACGTGCGACAGTCGGAGACTGCCACTGCAGAGCAATCAGCTCTTCAGCGCATGCGCCTTGAGTTGTTCGAGCGTGACGAATTCAAGCGCGGACGAGTGCGTCGCTTCAAGATCGACCGGGGCGGCGCGGCCGTGCTCGAGCGCGTCTTTCCAGCGCGTAACGCAGACGCACCATTTATCGCCTGGCTTTAGTCCGGGGAAACCCCACTCGGGATGTGGCGTGACGAGATCGTTGCCGTCGAGCACCGAAAAATCGAGAAACTCCTGTGTGACCGCCACGCACACGGTATGCTGGCCGACGTCCTCCGCGCCGGTCCGGCAATAGCCGTCGCGGTAAAATCCGGTGAGCGGGTTGCGGCAGCAGCATTTCAATTCGGTCCCGAGAACATTTGTCGGCATGGGATCAAACATTGCCGCTAGGATTTGAAGCGCAAACGGCGAGACGGGAAAGATCGACATCTTGCGCCGTTTCGCGCAGCCTTGGTCGAGATGCCGCAAAAATCCGCCATCGTTTATTGGCTGATCCCCGCGAAGCCAGAACGCGAATTGTTTCACGCCCTGATTCGGATTCTCGCAAAACAGTTCGACGCGCCCGTTTTCGAACCGCATCTGACGCTCTGCTTCAGCCGCGACGCACAATCGCCGAAAGAACTTCTGCGCCGGATCAATGCGCCGGCGGTTCGGCTGCAAGTTCGCGACGTGGATTACTCGTCGAAATTTACGAAAACGCTTTTCATTCGATTTAAAGCCAAGCCGGGCCTAAACAAACTTGCTCGCGCTCTCGGCTGCGTCGCCCAGCGCGATCCGCATGTGAGCCTGCTTTACAAAAAATTGCCGGTGCGGGTTCAGAAGCAACTCGCGGCAACAGTTCGGCTGCCATTTCGCAGTGTCTGTTTCGATGCAATCAAAGCTGTGCGCTGCGTCTCGCCGACAACGACGGCGCAGGATGTAAAATCGTGGAGCGTCATCGCGACGAGAAAGATGAGCGGGCGCAGGCGGCTCGCCTGCTGATTCCGGCGGCGCGCCGGAATTAATCGTGTTCGGCGAGTCGCCGAACATCACAGGCCGGCGGGCTGTGCTCCGCAGACGTGCACCGATCGCGCTTCGCGCGTAGTTTTGATTCAATGGACGAAGCGACGCAGAAAACCAAAATTTTCGGCCAGCACGACGACGCCACGGTCAGGCAAATCGAAACGTGCGTGGTGGCGGGTGGCGAGCGCGGTGTGCTTTGCGCGGACGGGCACAAAGGTTACGCGCAACCAATCGGCGGTGTCGTCGCGTATAAGGACAAGATTTCACTGAGCGGCGTCGGCTTCGACATCGCGTGCGGCAATCTGGCGATTCTAACCGACGCCAAACGCGACGAGATAGCGCCGAAGATCGACAAGATCATGGACGATGTCGTGCGTGAGATTTCGTTCGGCATCGGTCGCAAGAGCAAAACGCGGATCGATCACGAGTTGTTTGAGGACGATCCGGCGTGGCAACTCAAGCCGATGGGCGATTTGAAACCGATGGCCGCCGAGCAGCTCGGCACGGTTGGCGGCGGCAATCATTACGTCGATATTTTTGCCGACGAACAGGATCGGATCTGGGTCGGCGTGCATTTCGGTTCGCGCGGCTTGGGACACAAAACGGCCACGCATTTTTTGAAAGCGGCCGGCGGCAAAGACGGAATGGATGTGCCGCCGACGGTGGTGGAGGAGGAATCGGAGATCGGTCACGACTATCTGGCGGGCATGCACTTGGCCGGGCGCTATGCCTACGCCGGACGCGAAGCCGTAGCGCGCCACGTGGTGAGGGCAATTCTCGGCGGAAAGATTCTGGAAGAGGTGCACAATCATCACAACTTCGCCTGGCGCGAGAACCACGACGGCGAGGAATATTGGGTGGTCCGCAAAGGCGCGACACCGGCGTTTCCGGGACAAAAGGGCTTCGTCGGCGGCAGCATGGGCGATGATGCGGTGATCATTGAAGGCGTCGATTCGCCGGTTTCGCGCGAGGCGCTGTTCTCAACGATCCACGGCGCGGGCCGAATCATGTCGCGCACGGCGGCGAGAGGGAAATTCATCAAGCTTGGCAACAAGCGCATTCGCCAGGATGGACTCGTCAGGCACGACGAGATGATGGAGTGGTTGCACGATCGACATGTTGTTTTGCGCGGCGGCGATCTGGATGAAGCGCCGCAAGCCTACCGGCGTTTGCCCGATGTGCTGGCCGCGCATGCCGGCACGATTCGCATATTACACACGCTGCGTCCGTTGGGCGTCGCGATGGCGGGGCGCGACATCGTCGATCCATACAAAGACTGACCCTCATCGGCGCTTCGCGTCCGTCTCTCCCTCACTAAAGGAGAGGATTTTGGTGAGGGACATTAAACTTCGATAATACGAAACGGCGGGTCGTTAGGCGCGTGTTTTCGCACGGCTTGCATCGACACGTTGTAGACGGGGATGCCGGTGGCGGTTTTGCCTTCGAGCGCGCCGTTGTGGGCGTGACCGTGAAACACGGCCGTGACGCGAAATCGGTTGATTGGTTCTTCGAGACGCGACGAGCCCATGAACGGAAAAATTTCCGGATCTTCGCCGACGACGGTGGCGCGAATTGGCGAGTAGTGGAGCACGGCGACCTTTTTTTCCGTCTGTAATTTTGTCAGCGCCTGCTCAAGGCGCACGGCATGATCGATCGCTTCTTGCACGAATTGCTTCATCAACGGTTCGCCCCAGGGGTTGAGCATGCGCCGGCCAAAGCCGCCGGCAAACCCGCACACGCCGGCGAAACCTACTCCTTCGATTTCAATGCATTCGCCATCAAGCATGGTCGCGCCGGCTTGCTCGAGAACATTGCGGACAAGCCCCGGCTGACCGGATTCAAAATCATGATTGCCGAGGACGGCGAGAATCGGCACGTGCACGGCCGAGCGAAGATCGACAACCAGCTCCTCGGCTTCCTCGGCGAGGCCGTAATCGGTCAGGTCGCCGCAGAGCAGGAGGACATCGGCTTCTTGCGCGCACTTCGCGAAGACATCGTGCAATGCGCCACGAGAATGTTTGCCGTAATGGACATCGGCAATGGCAGCAACGCGCAATTTGCGTTCATTCATTTCGAAATAGGAAACGGCTGTGCGTCGCGGAATGGCCGTGATGCACGCAAGTTACGCAGCATTCGCGTTGTTGAAGTGGGATGAACCGAACAATGACTGACGCGGTGAATCTGAACGAGGCGGCCAAATTCTACCGCGACAGCATGCGATTGCTCCAGCGCGAGGGCGTGCCGTTCATGGTCGGCGGCGCGTTTGGCATGGCACTTTACACCGGGATCGCGCGGAACACGAAAGACTTCGATCTGTTAATCCCGGTAGGCGATGTCGATCGAACGCTGGAGGTATTTCGGCGCGATGGCTACCGCGCAGAGAAGACGCACCCGCATTGGCTGGCGAAAGTTTTCCAAGGCGAAGATTTGATCGACATCATCTATCGTGGCGGTAACGGCCTGTGCGAAGTCGACGACTCCTGGCTGGCGCGCGCGCCGACACATGAGGTGCTGGGCGTTTCGGCAAAAGTTTGCGCGCCGGAAGAAATGATCTGGATGAAAGCTTACATTATGGAACGGGAGCGCTACGACGGCGCCGACGTTGCGCACTTGCTGTTGAGTTGCGCCGGCGAAATCGATTGGCCGCATCTCGTCCGGCGCTTCGGACCTGATTGGCGCGTGTTGCTCAGTCACCTTGTGCTCTTTGGATTCATTTATCCGAGCGAACGAAATCGCATCCCCAGCGCCGTGGTCGATGAGCTAATCAAAAAAACGCGATTGGAATCGGACACCGCCGCAAGAGAGCGGGTCTGTCAGGGAACGCTGCTCTCGCGCGCGCAGTACCTGCACGATGTGCGCGAAGAAGGTTTCCGCGACGCGCGCCTCGACGAGCGCTGCCGGATGACTAAGGCGGAGATGGACGAGTGGACGGCGTTGCGGCCCCGGGAGTGACTGGCGCTATCGACGCAGGTGCTGCTACAGGAGCGGGTGTCGGGCTCGGTGTAGGCGTAGCCGGCACTGATGCGAGTTTTTGTCTGGCTTCATCGAGCAATCTTTTTTCTTCGAGATAAATGGGGCCGCGCTCGGCGGCTGCGATGAATTCTTTGGCGGCGTCGTTCTGATTTTCGTCGAGCAAAAGTGTAGCGACGTAAACGGCGGCGTGCGGATCGCGCAACTGATCGGGTGGCAAGTTCTTGATGATGTCGAGGCCTTCGTTGGTGCGGCCGAGGCCGTAGAGCGAAAACGCGTTGGTCACCGCGCAGTTTACGTTGTCGGGCGCGCGGTCGTACGCTTCCTTCGCGAGCTGGTGCGCTTCGGGGGCGTTTTGGTCGAGGACGAGGCCGAGTCGCGCCAGATTCGCCGTGATGGCGGCGTCGGTTGGCGATGTTTCATGGAGTTGTTGCAGAACTTCGTAGAGCCTGCGCAGATCGTTTTTGTTGCGGTAAAGTTGGTAAAGCGCATCGAGCGCTTCGCGGCGCGTGGTGGGATTCTTGGCGACGCGCGACCACAGTGCATCGGCTTCGACGGAGAAATTCCATTTGGTCGCAAGCCGGGCGAGCTTGACAAAACGATCAACGTCGTCATCGGCATCGCGCTCGGCCGTGCGCCAGAGCGAAGCAAACTCCGCGTCGGCAGAGGCTTGGCGCGATTCGCGGGCGCCCAGCGCTTGAAAAGCAAGCCGTAGGTAATCGTCGTCTTTCCATGAGACAGCGCGAGTCCAGCGCTTCAGGCGCGACCAATTTTTTAAATTCGCGAGAGCTTCAGCGACTGTGATTGCGACCGGCGGCTGCGTACTGATCTCAGTTGGCAATTTGTCATTCCATTTTAGTACCTCGCCGGCGAGACCGTTCGTGTTCAGCCAATCCATCAGCATCGCCACGTCGGAGGAATTATGCACGGCGACAGGTTTAACCTTTTCGAGTAGCGCCTCGAATTTCTTCTGGTCGAGCTTTCGATAAAAATTCAGGCAGAGCAGGTAATCGCTGAACGTGACCTGCGGCGACATCTGCAGACGTTGGGCAAGATCGTCGGCCGCGGCAAAATCGTTGCGCGCGACCGCGTCATTGAGCAACGCGCGTATGGAGCCAGTGCGATAACCCGGCGTCTGCGCGAGGCGCTCGAGTACGGCGCGCGCGTTTGCGTTTTTTTCCCGATCAGGAGACCGGATTTGCAGAACGGCAAGATTGAATTGGTAGAGATCGTTCTCCGGCTCTTTTTTGACCGCTGCGGCGAACTCCGATTCTTGCTCGGCATAGTTGCCCTCGGCGCGAGCCAGCCAACCGGCGACGACATGAAACGCGGCGCGGTCGCGCTCGCTGGCAGGCACATGATCGAGCGCCTTGCGGGCAAGGTCGAGCCGGCCGAAGCGCAGCGCGGCCGAGGCGAGATTAAGCTGACTATCGAGCTCGTGGGGCAGGATCCGCGCGATCTGCGCCCGCCACGCGACCGCTTCCTCGAGGTTGCGCTTCTCGGCGGCTTCGGCCAGCACGGAATACGCGGGGAGGGAATCGGGTTTGATTCGCACGATTTCCTTCGCGATTCGCATCGCTTCGTCGAGCGCGCTTTCCCGATTGGCTGCAGTCGTGTTGTTGGACTCGGCCGCGCTGAGCAAAACATTGGCGCGCGTGAGTAGACGTTTCTGGCGCCATCCGTTGTAAACCTCAGAGGTGTAGCGCGAAAAAATCGTACCCAGGACAAAAGCGAGCGCAGTGACGGCGATGAGCAGCGCGACCTGCGAGGGCCGGGAGCGGCGGAGCAAATCGGGAAGCGATTTGAGGCCGCGCCGCGATGGATGTTTTTTTCTACGCCGGACGCGTCTGCGTTCTGCCGCCATTCCTCCTGCTTATCCGCGCAGGGGCAAGCGAATGCAACCTGCGACTGCGCTGGTTGGCCAATGTGGCAGTTACGCCTCGGAATGTTCAGCTTCGGCGACGACCGGCACGTGCTCGACCACGGCCATTTCTTCTTCACGCAAATGCCGGCCCCAGACGTACCGCATCAATAATACTTTAAGCGTGGCAGTTAACGGCACCGCCAGAATCGGTCCGAGCAGACCGCCAATGAGCAGACCCCAGACGAAAATCGACACGATCACCGTCATAGGATGCAGCCCGACCGAGTCGCCAACGATGCGGGGCGCGTAAAACATGCCTTCGATGTTCTGAATGATGATGAACCACAAAGTGACAATCAGCGGATGCGTCCAGTCGCCGAATTGAAACGCGGCGATGATCACGGCGGGAATCCAACAAAGGATAATGCCGATATACGGGATCATGGTCAGCACCACGACGAGACACCCGATCACAGGCGCGAAATTCAGACCGGGGTAAATCGTGAGCACGCTGCCGATCAGCACACCGTCGATGAGACACACCATCAGTTGGCCGCGGAAGTAAGCGATGATGTAGTGATTAATTTCCGAGAGAACTTCTGCGACTTCATCTTTGAGCGGCGAGTCGCGCAGTGGCAGGTAATCTCGCCATCGGCGTTCGATGCGCGGGCGTTCCTTAAGCAGGAAAAACAAATAGATCGGCACGAGCACGAGACTGAAAAGGAACCCAGTAAATCCAAGGAAACCGCCGATACTCTTTTTGAGCAGGTCCCAAAACTTCTCGGCCAATGTCGGGACATATCGTTCCAGATTGGGAATGAGCTTGTCGACGCGCGCCTGGAAGCGCTGTCGATCGGCTGAGCTAATCTTCGCCGGAGCCGGCGCGATCGTCTCGGCCGGCGAAGAAGCCGTCTCCGCAAGCGGCGGGCTCACAGTTGGCTGGGCGGTCGCCGGCGATGTCGGCGCGTGCGGAGCCGGTGTCCCAAGGAGCAGATTTACGATGCCTGATGTAGCCGATGTCGATTTTGCGCGCGTGCCGCTTGGAGGACTAAAGGCGCGATTATATTGCACGATAAGATCGACAATTCGATCGCGCGCTTTTTGTGTGTAGTTGGGCAATTCCCGGACAAAGTTCCCGCTTTGCATCGAGATCGTCGGCACGAGCCACGCCATCAGAGCGGCAAACGCAACAGCGGCAACAGCGAAGAGAAGAAGCACCGCTCTGGTGCGGCTGAGGCCGCCGCGCGAGATTTTCGTGACCAGCGGATCGAGCAGATAGGCGAGGATTACGGCGATCGCCACTGGCATCAAAATAGGCTGGAGAAAGGCGATGAGATTGGCCGCCACCCAGATCGCCGAGCCGGCAATCACGATGAGCAGGACAACAAAAATCGCGGACAGCGCCGCCCACATGATCTTCTTTTGCCAGGCAGTGGGATATTTGCTCATGCTCTGCCAAGCGCAGGTGCGCCGGACAAACTCGACGGCTCAAAGCAGTCGAGTTTCAGGCGTGTTCTCTTTCCATCTGGAATGCAGACGGGCAGGGTCAACATGGCGGTCGTTACAGCGGTGGACCACTCTTCTGTGGCTCGCCTTTGCTCATCATCGTCTTCGTACTCTCGATTTTCTGGACGAGACTTTTGTTCTGGGGATCCAAAGTGAGCGCCTTCTGCCATGCTTCCAATGCCTGGGGCACGCGCTGCAGCTTCAGGTACGTGTCGCCGATATGCTCGAAAACTACGGGATCGTCGCGCGTCATATTTTTGGCCGCACGCTGTAAATCGTTGAGGGCCTGCTCGAATTTTCCCTGGCGAAATTCGAGCCAGCCGAGGCTGTCGAGAAACGCGCCATTGTTGGGCTCGCTTTGCACGGCGCGTTTGATCATCGCTTCGGCTTCGTCGAGGTGCTGGTTTTGCTCAACCCACATGTAGCCAAGGTAATTGCAGGCGTCGGCCGCGTTCGCCGGATCCATGGCAATGGCTTTGCGAAACAAATCGGCTGCTTTTTCATAGAGTCCCGCCTGCTCGGCAGTCGCACCGTAGTTGAAATAGAAACGGGCATTTACAATCTCGCTGTCTTCCATTTCTGCTTCATGTCGCGCTTCTTCGAACGTCGCGACTGCCTGCTGCGGGTGCTTGGCCTCGCGTTGGGCGAGCGCGAGGTAGTAGACAATCTCGGGCGCGTTTGGAAAGCGGCGTCGCGCTTCGCTCAAAACGCCCACCGCGCGTTCGCCATCTTTGACCGGACCGAGAAGTAACTCGGCCAATCGCAGACACGTGGTCAAGTGGGCGGGATTGATTAGGAGGCTTTGCTCGTAATTGGCTGCCGCTTTTTTGAAGGTGGCGTTAGCGGCTTCGACTTGATTCGAGCGCTCCAGCGCGCGTGCTTCATCATCGAGCACCTCGGCGAGCAGATCGTAGGGTTGATATTTTTCGGGGTGCTCGCCAATGACTGATTCGAGCATCTCGACCGCTTTAGCCCGCTGGTTCGTCGCCACGAAACCGCTCGCCAATTTTTCGCGCGCGTTTAAGTCATCAGGTTGCAGCTCCAGAACGCGAAGATAGAGAGGGATCGCCTTTTTGATTTGCTGCGAAGCCGCGTAATAATCGGCGACGTCTTTCAAGACGGCCGGATCGTCCGCGGCGTGGTCGACGGCTTTTTCGAACAACTCGTTGACGTGATTGATATCGGCTGGTTTTGGCTCGACGTCCGGCTTGAACACGATGGCGGCGTAAAGCTTGCCCAGGCCGGCCCAGAAATTTGGATCGTCGCTCCGGAGTTTACTCGCACGGTCGAGCACTTGCAGGGCTTTCTTTTCTTCACCGGCCGCAATCTCGATTTCGTAGAGGCGCTGATAGGCCTCAATGTTGTGCGGATTAATCGCGATGGCCCGATTCACCTGCGCGACCGCCTGGTCGGTTTTCTTCAAGTACTTTGCATAAATGAATGCGAGCTGGAGATACGGCTCCGGTGCGTTGGGACTGGCGGCGATGGCATCTTTGAGCACATCGATGGCTTGGGGAAAATCATCCTCGCGCGCGAGCAAGTCGGCGACATGCGCCGCGAGCTCCGATTGGCTTGGATCGACATTCAACACTTTGCGATACGCCTCGAGCGCTTTGTCGATCTCGCCGTTTTCTTCGAACGCAGTCGCTTCAACAAAATGGGCGAGTGCATCGGCTTTATGCTCGCCTTCGATCTGAAGCTGAAGATCTTTTGCCGGCGTCGCATTAACGGAATCGTTCTGGCGAAGGTCATGGGTCGCTGCGGGCGATGCCGCCGCTGGAGGAGGCGAAGGCCGTCGCGGTCGCGCCAGCGCAGTGGCGGTCAAAGTCAATAGCAACAGCGCGCAAAAGAGCCGGCCAAGCACGGAGAGGAACCACGGCTTCGGCTCGGTCATGTTGGCAACAGTTTAGTTGCAGCGCCGCCGGCCGCAAACGAGCGGCTGGCCTAACGAGACAGTACGCGGAGACCCGCGGCTACGCCTTGTAACGCAGCCGCTTCTTGTGGCGGCTGGCTCTCATGCGTTTGCGGCGTTTGTGCTTCGAAATTTTAGCTTTGCGTCGTTTCTTGAGCGAACCCATAAAGCGATTGTGGATCTTGATGGCAGCGTCATCGATCCAATCATCGAAGATGCTGGCACGCAACATCCTTCTTCCAACGCGACGGTCTTATCAGGATTTCCAGTTTGGTTTTGCCGCCTGAAGAAGCAGCGTCGGGCTGGTGGGATTTGAACCCACGGCCTCTGCGTCCCGAACGCAGCGCTCTACCAAGCTGAGCCACAGCCCGATTGCCGGATTTCGCGCCGCTCATCGCGGTGCGGCCGATCGATTGCCTACTATCCGTTAAATATGTGCGGCGACAAACGGAATTCCGTTCGATCCAACGCGTGACACGAGGATCACCTTGGGAAAGAGAATTTTCCGCGGAGCGTTGGCTTTGCATGTGCTAATGAACGAGCCAGCGAGATTGCCGGCCCAGCGGCCCGTCGCTCTTAAAGGAATAGGCGCGAGCGGTATTGACCGAGCAAGCGGACGCAGAAAAGGCCCAAGATTCTCGATTCTGCGAAATTTCACCGTTTTTCTCATCGATGCTTTAGAAACTCGCTCGGATGAGAAGGCGAGGTATAAGATGTGCTCACTAATTTTACATCCAATCAACCCATCGCGATGAAGACTCAGCAGCCAACCGGTGAAAAGGCGACGACCATGCCGGAAGTCTTGATTGCTGCCGTGCTCCTGGCGGTCTTCTTTGCCTCAATTTTCGAATTAAATGCTGTTTGCCTCCGATACATCGACGCGAGCAAAGAGTCAGTCGCCGCTTTGCAACTCGTGCAGGATCGCAGCGAAGTTCTACGCAACCTCGCTTTCAGTGATCTGACGAGCACCTCTTACTTGCAAAACCTGCTGAGTTCTCCTGCGAACGCGTCGGAATTTACCAAGAAAGCCACCGAAGTCGTAAAGATCAGCGCCTATCCGGCAGCAATGACGAACGGGGTGACGCAGTTAACCCGCTCGCCCAACGGCACCGTGACCGTTGATTCCACGGCTGGGAGTCTCGGATCAACGCTGGTGGAGGTGGATGTCATTACTTCCTGGCAGATGACTTTGGGCAGCCGCCCACGCAGTGAGCAAGTTACCTCCCTTATCTCAAACGGTACCAAAAAATGAAAATCGCACATTCCACCAAAGCGTCTCAGGGCTTCACTCTTATCGAAACGACAACGGCGCTCGGCATCAGCGCGATCGTGTTCGCCGCTGCCATCACCGCGTCGGTCGGGCTGCAAAAGAGCTTCAACGCGATCGACAACTTCTTCGCCACCCACATGCAGCAGGTCCGCATCATCGACTATCTCAACCGGGACGTGAAACGCGGCCTGATCGTCACAACTTCAAGCGATCTGCAAAGCGTTACCGTCACGGTTCCCAATTACATCATCCAGGCGGGCGACCCGGAGGCACTCGCCAATCCGTCGCTCATCGGCACACCGCGCACACCCACCATCGCTTATTCGCGCAGTGGCAATCAGGTGAATTATGGCGCGAGCACTACTTCGATCGTCTATTCAATCAATGGCCAATCCATTTTGCGTACCGAAAATAACGTCGTCACGATGATCGCTTCCAGCACCGATCAGCTTGTCCCGCAGACCACAAACATCGAATTGGCGAACACTGAGTACACAAACACGAGCGTGACATTCCTGCCAATCTTCACTACCGGCAACACTGTCGCCGAGCGAAGCGGGACAAACGTTTGCGCGACTTCCTATCTGCGCAACAAGCGACGGGGTTAATCGGCGACGGCCCGCTCTTATGGCTATGAGATCAGCACACAACATCAGGCACTCAGGCAACGTTCTCGTCTGCGCGCTGTGCACGATTCTGGTCGTCTCGATGATCGGCGGCAGCGTTCTGTTGAATTGCACTGCGCGCTACAATGTTTCGTCTAACCAGGTGCGCGGCTGGAAAGAAGCGTTGCAGGCGGCCGAAGCGGGCGGCGACGTCGCTTACAGCGAGATTCGAAAGACAGTCCTCGACCCGTCGAACGCCTTCGTCGGGTGGACTCAATCCGGCACCACCTACTCGAACTCGACTGTGACACTCGGCACGGACAACATGAGCACGAATAGCGTCGTAGACATCTTTTACTATGACGTCTTCACCGGTAATCCGTGGTATCGAGTCCGCACCAAAGGGACGGCGCCGGTCCGTGGGCTTAAGCGCACCGGGATGGATGATCGGATGATTACCGGCTCCCGCGGCGACAGCATTTTGCGCAAGATCGACTTCAACTACGATCACTTCATCGCCACGTATGGACCAAATGGCGACGGGCTTGGCAAGACGCTCGTCCCGGTGCCGCGACCACAAGTGACACGGCGCATCGAGCAGATCGCCGGCGCGATCACACCTTTTGAAGCTGCGATCAAGTGCATCGGCACGTTTTATGGCCTCGGCGACGCTGCTTTGATCGACAGTTACGATTCACGAAACGGCTCCTACCATTTCGCCGCGAACAACCCTTCAGACCCGGTCTACGGCGATGCACGCAGCGGCAACGTCGAAATCGATTCGGCGGTGGCCACGATCCGCGGCTGGGTCTATGGCGACGTGGCGACGAATGGCGGCAGCATTGTGCGCTCGCAATATATCACCGGCACCATTGACAATAACGTGCCCTTTAGCGTCGCGCCGTTTTACCTGCCGCGAAATCTTCCTCTGCCACAACCATCACCCACTACGGTCGCCAACACCGTCTCGATTACCCCTCCGGCTCCTGGCACGGCGGCAAGCCCAACGTTTTATCTGCTTTCCGCTCTGACCGGCAACTTGACGATCAATCCCGCTGGCAGTCAGAAGACCTACGTCGCCATCCATGTCACGAGCGATGTGACGGGTTCGATCGATATTAAGCCGAATGTTCAGCTCAAGGTTTTTGTTGATGGCAGCATGGATGTAAAGGGCCGCGACATTCAAAACGAGAGCGGAATCGCGTCGAATCTGCAGTACTACGCGATCAGTCCTCCCAACGGAACGCCACAGCACGTCAACATCAATCCGCCCGGCAATTTCGCCGCCGTCTTTTATGCTCCAGGCGCCGACCTTTCTATTAACGGCAATCCCGATCTCATCGGCGCAGTTGTTTGCAAAACTTTCTACGCCAACGGCAACGTCATGTGGCATTACGACCGCGAGCTTGGTCAGGAAGGCGACGCCGTCGATTATCGGATCGCCAGTTACGTAGAGGATATCCGCTAGTCGGAGGCCTCGTAAATCTCCCGGCCCGCTTCGTCTGCGGCTGCGCCCGCGCGCCAACAAATCGGTTGACCAACCACTTGCCTCACGGCAAAGTCAACGCTCGATTTTTATGATCGCGTCGCAGCTTATGCCCTCCCTTCTCGCCGATAGCGCGCCGGTCATCCTGCAATTCCCGACGGAAGCGACCCGCGCCGTCAGATCCCTGCGCCATATGACGACTCAACTCCTCCAGGAAGCCGCCAAAATCATTCCCAACCAGCAACTCCTGATCAACGTTGTCTCCAAGCGCGTCCGCCAGCTCGGCCTCGGTCACCGGCCGATGGTGGAAACCACTCCGCGCATGTCGCTGACCGATATCGCACTCAAGGAAATTATCGAGGGCAAGCTGGCCTACGAACCGCTGACCGGTTCGGCCGATAACGCCTAAACCTTCGTCGCGTTCGGACGCGATTCATGGCGGCCGAGTCGATCCTTAATCGCAAGGCGCTCCGCGATTTTCACATCCTCGCGCGCTACGAAGCCGGGATCGAACTGAAGGGCAGCGAGGTCAAATCCATTCGCGCTGGCAAAGCCAACATCTCCGACGCGTTTGGCCGGATCGAAAATGGCGAAGCCTTTCTCTACAATGCCGACATCCAGCCTTATGAGAAAGCCAGCCACGAAGTCCCCGCGCCCAAACGCGTCCGCAAACTTCTCTTACATCGACAAGAAATCGATAAACTTTATGGCGAAACGCAGGTCAAAGGTCGTGCGCTCGTCGTTCTGAAGCTCTTTTGGAAAAATGGCAAAGTGAAAGCCGAGCTCGGTGTTGGCACCGGCAAAGAGGCCCGCGACAAACGCGCCGACCTGAAGAAGCGCGCCATTGATCGCGAGACCGCCCGCGAAGTTGCTCGCTTCCACCGCAAGCACGGAACATAGACGCTCGCCCTTCCCATTCGGCGTTGGACGTTCAGCGTTCCGCGTTCGACGTTTTCGCATGGCGCGTTTTTCATACCGCGACAAAGTCGCGCTCATCACTGGCG